>JAVVXN010000024.1:9536-23861 GCA_036651575.1 Raoultibacter sp.
TCGCCGCCGATGCGTTCAAGCTTGTCGACGAGCATGACCTTATGCCCGGCCTCGACGGGATCCATCGCAGCTGACATGCCCGCGATACCGGTGCCCAAGATCAGCACTTCGGTTTCTTCGGTAAAGTTGACAGGGGTGTATCCGACCAGCTGCTCGGCGGTTTGCCCCTTGCTTGAGCCCGACCCTGCAGCACAGCCGGCAAGTGCGCCGCCCGCAACGACAACGGCGGCCGAAGCTCCCGCCATTTTCAAAAAGTCACGACGTCCTAATTTTGCTTCCATGATGTATTCCCTCCGTAACAAAGTGTTGACAGTGCTCTTTTTGGCGCTTCTCCCTTGAGCGCGGAAAGAGGGTGCAGCGCGCTTGGGCGGTACACCTGCTCAGCAGTGTAGGATTGCGCTGAAAACGTGTCACGGTCCGTTTTGGACTGTATTGCGTCATGCCTGTTCAAAGCTTTGTTTTAAAAAATCCTTGCGCAGGGAGTTCGCGGCCCCTATGCTACCCCGTACCACCTTGTAAAAGATTGTCGGCTGTTTTTTTGCTATGATGAAACCTCGGGGAAGAGGAGGGGATATGACGTCACGGCGCATCGGTGGATTGCCGTCGCTTCTCGGGCTGGTTTTTATTGCAGGCTACGGTCTGTTTCGGGGGGTTAATTCAAGCAGCTATCTTTCGGCGATGGCGTCGGTTGATGCCGCGTTTCTTTTTGTGCCCGATATCGGGTTCAACGTCGCGGTTGCTCTGTGCGTGATCTCCCTGTGTGCGGTGGTGGTCTTTGCTGGAGCAAAGGGCCGCCTTCCCGCATTTTCGATTCCTTATCGAGCACCGATTGCTCTGCTGCTTTTCTATTACCTTTTGGTTGTTTCAGGGGCGCTCTCCACCCTGCCTCCGGTGGCGGTTATGGCTCTTTCTTCTGCCAGCTTCGCGCTGTTTTCCGTGGCGCTTTCCCTTGCGTGGATCGAGCTTTTTGTGATGGAGAAGCCTTCGGCGATCATTACCCAGATTGCGGCGAGTATGGTGTTGTCGACGGTGTGTTCGTGGTTTTTAAAATCGCTGCCTCCCGCGACGCAGGCTCTCGTTTCGTGTGGATGCTTGTTTTTGGTCGGTGGCACTCTTTTTTACCTGCGGCGCATGTTGCCACTCGTTTTGGCGGAGGATGCCGTCTACTCCGATCCCGCGCACGCAACGCCGCTTAGGATCAAGGGTGCCCTGGGGGAGCTAAGCGATGCCTTCATCGCGTTTTTTGTGCTGGAGGCGGCGGTTGGCCTGGTTAATAGCTATATGCTGGCGGGCGAAATGGTTTTTGTCGGTGCGGATTCCGTTGCAAATATCGCGATGGCGGTGGCGGTCGTGCTATTTTGGGTGTGCGTCGTGGTGGCTCAGCGCATCCCGAAGGCGTCGACGGTGTTCCGCGTGGTGGCTCCGATGATTGCGGCAATGCTGGTGTTTGTGCCCTTTGTAAGCGATGCGTACAGTCGCGTGTTTACGGTGACGTTTCTTGCCAGCTATGATTTTATGGCGCTGCTGTTGACCTATCTTGTCGCTGTGGTGTGTCGCGAACGGCGGGTGTCAAGCTATGTGATCATGGCGATTGCTTTGGGCGGCTCACATCTGTTTTTGCTGATAGCTTTGCTTGCGGGTACAGCGGCCGGATCGTTTCAGGGGGGCTTTTTCGAAG
This sequence comes from Raoultibacter sp., assembly GCA_036651575.1. Taxonomy (GTDB): domain Bacteria; phylum Actinomycetota; class Coriobacteriia; order Coriobacteriales; family Eggerthellaceae; genus JAVWGW01. The sequence goes on from JAVVXN010000024.1 coordinate 11,215, forward strand.
AGGGCACCTCGATGCGCTTTTTGATGATTGTCGTGGCGGTTATCTACGCGCTTTCGTTGGTGCTCGTATTTTTCTCGCGCGACCGCAGGCGCAGGCGCCGGGTTCAAGATGTCGATGGTCTTGCTTCTTGCGAAGATTGTGAACGGGAAAAAGAAGCGCAAGATGGTGGGGGATCATTTAGCGAACAGGCCTTTTGTGCCCCTGAAGAGCTTTCGGGCGAACAGGCATTGGGGGAAGTGTGCGCCCAGCTGTCCTGCGAATACGGCTTGACCGAACGCGAATCTGAGGTGCTCGAATATTTGGCGCGCGGGCGTTCGTGCTCTCATATCGCCGAAACGCTGGTCGTGTCGATAAACACGATTCGCGGGCACGTTCGCAACATCTACGCCAAGCTCGACGTTCACAAGCGCCAGGAATTGATCGACTTGGTGGAGGCGCGCCAGTCGCTGCGTGCTTTGAAGTGATGCGCCTTTCCCTGTTGAAGCACTCGGGTTTAGCGACGTTGTTCGCGCGTGCGTGCCGCATTACTTTTGTTAAAACTTTCCCGACAACGGCTTGTTGCCCCTCTTATTCGAGAGCTGCATATGCTAGGATGAACGTTCAACGTATAAGCATATGAGACAACGTAACGGCGGGCTGTTCAATGAAAACTGATCCCAGTGCGGGCGTGCCTCATTTCCCGCCGGTTCGGAAAACTGAAGAATTTGTCGAGGTCTCTTTGGCCGCCGATGGGTGCGCGGTTCTTAAAAAGAATCTCGATCAATCGAACGCTCTGATTCGTATGCTTTCGTTTTGCGAAGATGGCACCCAAATCGACCGGTCGCTGCGGGTGGCGCGCATCGGCATTAAAAGCAACTTCAACGATGAATGGTGCACGTTTTATCGCATCAGCGATTCGCTTTGCGCCCTACTGGGCTACACCTACGATGAATTTATGGAAATGAGCGGGGGCACCGCGGCTGGCGCGGTCTATCCCCCCGATTTGCCGGGGGCGATGTCGGTTTGTAAGCGCTGCTTTGAGCACGGCAATGAATATCACACAGAATATCGCATTCAGAAAAAAGACGGCACGTTGTTGTGGGTCACGGATAGTGGCTATAAGACGCTGGCCGAAAATGGTGACGAAGTCGTGTTCGGCGTTGTCGTCGACATTTCCGAAGACAAAGAAATGCTTGAACGCCTGCGTATCGAACGCGAGCGCTACGAAATCGTGGCAGAGCTTTCCGACGATATCATCTACGAATACGATGTTCGCAAAGATACCCTTGAAGTGTTTTCCTCGAAGTTGGAGATTTTTGAAGGCCTCCCCTCGAAAAAAGGCGTGTTCAACTTCTTTTTGCGCGATTATATTCCGGAAGGAAAGCTGATTTTCCCCGAAGATAAGCCCCTTTTTATAGCGGATTTAACCCGGATGGTTGAGGGCGGCGAGGCGGGCGCCTCACACTGTTTCGAGTATCGTCTTCGACTGCAAAGTAATCGATCGGAGCTTTTTTTCGACGAAAGCCAATACACGCCCTGCCGCATTTTGGTCAGACGCATTTTCGATGGCGATAACAAGGTGGTCAAGCTGGTGGGGAAGGCCCTCGATATTTCTTCAGAATCTCTGCTGCGATACCAGTCCTCGACCGATTCTTTGACCGGCGCCTATAATCGGTCGTATTTCCGCAAGGAAATCGAGGCGTATGGACAGGCGAAATCGCCCGATCTTTTGTTTGCGGTGCTGCTTTTTGACGTTGACTTTTTCAAGACGGTCAACGATGCCTATGGGCATGTGGCGGGAGACCAGATGTTGGTCGAGTTGGTCAATCTTTCGCGGCAGCTCTTTCGTCGCACCGACATCATCGCGCGTCTTGGCGGCGATGAGTTCGTGGTGCTGATGCGCGATATCTACGACGAACAGATCGTGCGAGAAAAAACTGAGATGCTGCTGGTGCACTTTAAGCGGTTTGCAGAAGATGCCGGCTACCCCGATGCCATCAGTCTCAGCGTCGGAGTGGTTATCACCGATGAAAACAACGCGACGTTTTCTCAGCTGTATCAACAGGCCGATATCGCTCTCTATAACGCCAAGGCGCGAGGAAAAGATCGCGCGGTGCTCTATGAGGCGAACATGACCCATCCCGTGTTTACCTATGATGACGCTTTTTCCCGGCAAGTAAACGAAGTGGTTCGTTTCGACGACTAATGCCGAAAAGGTTGTTTTCTGCGCGAGATACCCCCGGAAAGCTAAAAATTTATTTTCTCGAAATCCCTGATGGGACTGTGAATCAACAGAATATTTCCATACTTCGTAAAAATTTATCTTTACAAGAGGTATCTTCCGTAGTATTTTTAGAAATTGCGACTTTTTCGCAAATCTACTGATTCGCATGAAGGAGGAAAAACCTCGTGGTGCAAGGAAAAAATACCGCTCCCACCAGCCTTTATAGGAATCGCAGAAGCTTTGCTAAGATTCCCGATGTTATGGAGGTCCCCAACCTTATTTCCATTCAGACCCACAGTTTTGAATGGTTTAAGAGTGAGGGTCTTGATCAAGCTTTTGGCGATATCAGCCCTATCGAGAGCAACACGAAGGACATGTGTGTCGAATTCGGCAAACATGAGTTCGGCGAACCGAAGTACAACGTCGATGTCTGCAAAGAAAAAGACGTGTCGTATCAGGCACCGCTTTTTGCAGAGATCCGTTTCATCAACCGTGAAACCGGTGAAATCAAAGAACAAGACGTTTTCATGGGTGATTTCCCTCTGATGACACCTCGCGGCACCTTTATTATCAACGGCACGGAACGCGTTGTCGTTTCGCAGTTGGTCAGAAGCCCCGGTGTGTATTTTGCTGCCGAGCGCGACAAGACGTCCGATAAAACCATCTATAACGCCAAGGTCATCCCGAGCCGCGGTGCTTGGCTCGAATTCGAAACCGATAAGCGCGATATCTTGTCGGTGCGTATCGACCGCAAGCGCAAGCAGCCGGCAACGCTGTTGCTGCGTGCTTTGGGCTTAGCTGAAACCCGCGAAGAGATCATCGAGCTGTTGGGTGACTCCGAAATGGTGCTGCGCACCCTCGACCGCGACCCGGCAACCACCAAAGAAGAAGCCTTGATCGAGCTTTACAAGCGCTTCCGTCCCGGCGAGCCCCCGACAATCGATTCCGCTCGTACGCTGCTCGAAGGTTTATTCTTCAATCCGCAGCGCTACGACTTGGCCAAAGTCGGTCGTTACAAGATCAACAAGAAGCTTGGGTTTGATCCCGATAACGAAAGCTCGACGCTGACCGACGAAGACATCATCAAGTCCATGCGCTACATCGTCGATCTACACAATGGCGACGACGGCGCCGTCGTCGATGACATCGACCACTTCGGCAATCGCCGTATCCGCACCGTGGGTGAACTGATCCAGAATCAGTTCCGCATTGGTCTTTCCCGTATGGAGCGCGTCGTCCGCGAGCGCATGAGCATGCAGGAACCCGACGATATCACGCCGCAAAGCCTGATCAACATCCGTCCGATCGTGGCGTCCATCAAAGAATTCTTCGGCTCTTCGCAGCTGTCTCAGTTTATGGACCAGACCAATCCCGCTGCGGGCATCACGCACAAGCGTCGCCTTTCCGCGTTGGGACCCGGAGGTCTTTCCCGCGAACGTGCAGGCTTTGAAGTCCGCGACGTTCACACCAGCCATTATGGTCGCATGTGCCCCATTGAAACGCCTGAAGGCCCCAACATCGGTCTGATCGGTTCGTTGGCCACCTATGCGCGCATCAACCCTTACGGCTTCATCGAAACGCCCTATCGTCGCGTCGTCGACGGCAAGGTGACCGACGAGGTTGATTACCTCACGGCTGATGAAGAAGAAAACTACACGATCGCTCAGGCCAACGAAGTGTTCGATCCTGAGACTCGCGTCTATGGCGTCCATGACGAAAACGGCGTATTCCAGCCGGCCCCTCGCGTTTTGTGCCGTACGAAAGACTCTGCCGGTGTGTTCGGCGAGCCTGAAGAAGTGTTGCCCGAACAGGTCAACTACATGGACGTGTCGCCACGTCAGATGGTATCGGTGGCAACCTCGCTCATTCCGTTCCTCGAACACGACGACGCCAACCGCGCACTCATGGGATCGAACATGCAGCGCCAGGCTGTGCCGCTGCTGCGTCCGAATGCTCCTTTGGTCGGTACCGGCATCGAGCACCGCATCGCGGTCGACTCGGGCGAAATTCTGGTTGCGCAAAATCCCGGCATGGTCGACTACGTCGATGGCCAAACCATCATCGTCTTAAACGACAACGGCGATTACGACGAATACCTCGTACCGAAGTTCACCCGTTCCAACCAGAGCGGTTGCATCAACCATAAGCCGCTCGTCCGCAAAGGCGATATGGTGTCGGCCGGCGATGTACTCGCCGACGGCCCCAGCTGCGATAAAACCGAGTTGTCTCTCGGCCAAAACCTCATGGTTGCCTACATGCCGTGGGAAGGTTACAACTACGAGGACGCGATCATCTTGTCCGAGCGCGTTGTTTCTGAAGACCTGTTGACCTCGATCCACATCAACGAATACGAAGTGGATGCCCGCGATACGAAGTTGGGACCTGAGGAAATCACCCGTGAAATCCCCAATATTTCCGACGATATGATCTCCGACCTCGACGGTGATGGCATCATCCGCGTCGGTGCCGAAGTGTTCCCCGGAGACGTGCTGGTCGGCAAAGTGACGCCAAAGGGCGAAACCGAACTGACGGCAGAAGAGCGTTTGCTGCGCGCCATCTTCGGCGAAAAGGCTCGTGAAGTTCGCGATACGTCACTGAAGGTTCCTCACGGTTCCGGCGGCCGTGTGATCGGCATCGCCAGCTCTTCGCGTCTCGATGGCGACGATTTGGCTCCTGGCGTCAACGAGCTCGTCCGCGTCTTCGTGGCTCAGAAGCGTAAGATCCAGCAGGGCGACAAGTTGTCCGGTCGTCACGGTAACAAGGGTGTTATTTCCCGCATCCTGCCAATCGAAGATATGCCGTATCTGGCCGATGGTACGCCGATCGACATCATCTTGAACCCGCTTGGCGTGCCTTCCCGTATGAACGTCGGGCAGCTGCTCGAGTGCCATCTGGGTTGGGCTGCGAAGTGGGGCTGGGACGATGCTGAGGAATCCACCGAAGCGGTCGAAGGTCCGATTCACGTTGCGACACCGGTATTTGACGGTGCGACCGAAAAAGAGATTTCGGACGTTATCGAAAAGGCGAACCGCAACCTGATCAACATCAACCATGCCAAGTACGGCGATATGGCACGCGACGAATTTGTGCCGCAACTTTCCCGCACCGGTAAAGCCGTGCTCTACGACGGTCGTACCGGCGAGCAGTTCCGCGAACCGATCACGGTGGGACAAAGCTACATCCTTAAACTGGGTCACCTGGTCGACGACAAGATCCACGCCCGCTCGACCGGCCCTTACTCGCTTATCACGCAGCAGCCTTTGGGCGGTAAAGCCCAATTCGGCGGCCAGCGCTTCGGCGAGATGGAAGTGTGGGCGCTGTATGCCTACGGCGCTTCCAACGTGTTGCAAGAAATTCTCACGGTCAAGTCCGACGATACGGCGGGCCGCGTGAAGTCCTATGAAGCGATCGTCAAGGGTGAAAACATTCCGGCTGCAGAAGTGCCCGAGAGCTTCAAGGTTTTGGTTAAGGAAATGAAATCACTGTGTCTCAACGTCGAGCTGGAAGGCCACGAACATCAGATGATCGACGTGACGCGCAGCTATGATATCGAGCCCGATACGAATAAAAGCGCGATCGATGTGCTGATGGGCGAAGCTGCCAAGACGGAGGCCGACGAGGGTGATGCTCTGGCGAGTATCGCTGCTGAACTGGGGGAATTGATGGGCGAAAGCTCAAATGATACAACCCGTGAAACCAATGATCTTATCGGTGATGGAGAGGAGGCTTAAATGACTGAATTCGATGTAAACAATTTTGACGCACTGCGTATCTCACTGGCAAGTGCTGAAGACATCCGCGGCTGGTCGCGCGGCGAAGTGAAAAAGCCCGAAACCATCAACTACCGTACGTTGAAGCCGGAAAAAGACGGCTTGTTCTGCGAAAAGATTTTCGGTCCCACCAAGGATTGGGAATGCGCCTGCGGTAAGTACAAGCGTATCCGCTTCAAGGGCATCGTCTGCGAGCGTTGCGGCGTTGAAGTTACCCGCTCGAAGGTCCGCCGCGAACGCATGGGCCATATCGAACTGGCGGCACCGGTTTCTCATATCTGGTACTTCAAAGGTTCGCCGTCGCGTTTGGGCTACCTGCTTGATATCGCTCCGAAGGAACTGGAAAAGGTACTCTACTTCGCCAGCTCCATCGTCACTTCGGTCGACAAGGAAGCGCGCGATGCCGATGTCGACGAACTGCGCGATGAGCTGACGGCCGATCTCGAAGAGTTGGATGCCGAACGCGATCGCCTCATCGAGGCCACGCGCAGGCTTTCGGTGGATTACGTGCCCGACGAAGACGAATTCGTCGACGACGTCGACGAAGACGAGCGCATGAGCGCCGGCGAAGTCGAAGAAGAACTCGCCGACATCTATGAGGAATTCAACGAGCGCAAAGCGCTGCGTTCCGACGCGCTCGAATCCTTCTTGAAGATCGAACCCAAGCAGCTCATTCCCGATGAAGCGCTCTATCGTGAAATGCGCATGAACTATAACGATTACTTCAAGGGCGGTATGGGCGCCGAATCCGTTCGCGATTTGCTCGATGCGATGGATTTGGAAGCCACGGCTGAAGAGCTGCGTGAAACGATTGCCACGGGCAAGGGTCAGAAGCGCGCCAAGGCCATCAAGCGCCTGAAAGTGGTCGACGCGTTTTTGAAATCCACCAACAAGCCCGGCTACATGATCTTAGACGTCGTTCCGGTCATTCCTCCCGATCTGCGCCCGATGGTGCAGCTCGACGGCGGCCGCTTTGCTACCAGCGACTTAAACGATCTGTATCGTCGTGTGATCAACCGCAACAACCGCTTGAAGCGCCTGCTTGATCTGGGTGCGCCCGAGATCATCGTCAACAACGAAAAACGCATGCTGCAAGAGTCGGTCGACAGCCTGTTTGACAACGGCCGTCGTGGCCGCCCCGTTACGGGTCCCGGCAACCGTCCGCTCAAGTCGCTTTCCGATATGCTCAAGGGCAAGCAGGGTCGTTTCCGTCAGAACTTGCTGGGTAAGCGCGTCGACTATTCGGGTCGTTCCGTTATCGTTGTCGGCCCTCAGTTGAAGCTGCATCAGTGCGGTTTGCCTTCGCAGATGGCCCTGGAGCTGTTTAAGCCCTTCGTCATGAAGCGTTTGGTTGAACTTGAATATGCCGCCAACATCAAGGCCGCCAAGCGTGCCGTCGATCGCGGCGCAAGCTATGTCTGGGACGTGCTCGAAGAAGTCATCGCCGAACATCCGGTTATGCTTAACCGCGCACCTACCTTGCATCGCTTGGGTATCCAGGCCTTCGAGCCGGTACTGGTTGAAGGTAAAGCCATCAAGCTGCATCCGCTGGTGTGTACCGCTTTCAACGCTGACTTCGACGGTGACCAGATGGCGGTGCATGTTCCCCTGGGTGCTGAAGCTCAGGCGGAGGCACGCATCCTCATGCTTTCCTCGAATAATATCAAATCACCTGCTCACGGTCGTGCTTTAACCGTTCCGACGCAGGATATGATCATTGGTCTGTACTACCTGACCGCCGCACGCGATGGTTTCCCCGGCGAAGGCCGTGCCTTCATCGATTTCGATGACGCGCTCAATGCCTACGACGCTCGTGCTGAAGTTGATTTGCAGGCAAAGATCTGGGTGCGCCTGCTGCGCGATACGCCGGTTGCGTCAAGCTTCGGTGTCTTCGAAGATCATGCTAAAGGCGAGCGCATTGAAACTACGATCGGGCGCATTACCTTCAACCGTTTGCTGCCCGAAGATTATCCGTTCCTCAACTATGAGATGAACAAAGTTGAAATTTCTCGCCTGGTCGAGGACTGCTGCACGCGCTACGATCTTTCCGCGATGCCCGCTATTCTTGACGGCTTAAAAGACGCCGGCTTCCACTATGCCACCCGCGCAGGCGTGACCGTTTCGGTTTACGACGCAACGGTGCCACCGGAAAAGGGCGAGATTTTGGCCGTTGCCGACGAGAAGGTTGCGACGATCGCGGAAGATTATGAGATGGGTCTCATGAGCGAAGGCGAACGTCATAAGCAGGTTGTTGACATCTGGAATAAAGCGAATGAAGAAGTTGGCGATGCGATGGCCAACAACTTCGACAAGTTCAACCCGATCTACATGATGGCGTTTTCCGGTGCTCGTGGTAACATCAAGCAGATCCGCCAGTTGGCCGGTATGCGTGGTCTGATGTCTGACCCGAAAGGTGAGATCATCGACCGCCCGATCAAGGCGAACTTCCGCGAGGGTCTGTCCGTTCTGGAATACTTCATCTCCACACACGGCGCCCGTAAGGGTCTGGCCGACACCGCGCTGCGTACTGCCGACTCGGGGTATTTGACCCGTCGTCTCGTCGATGTCGCCCAAGATGTTATCGTGCGCGAAATCGATTGCGGCACTACCGATGGCGTTTCCTATCCGCTGCACAACAAAAAGGGCGATCTCGACTTGAACCTGATCGGTCGTTGCTTGCTCAACGATGCGCTGGCTAAAGATGGCGGCGTTATCGTGGCGGCTGGCGATTACGTCATCCATGTCGATCAGCTGAAAGCCATGGAAATGGCGGGCATCGAAGACGTCACTATCCGTACGGTTATGACCTGCCACGCTGCTGCGGGCGTTTGCCAGAAGTGCTATGGCTGGGATCTCGCTACCTCGCGTCCGGTCAACATTGGCACGGCAGTTGGTATTATTGCTGCTCAGTCCATTGGTGAGCCCGGCACGCAGCTGACCATGAGAACGTTTCATACCGGCGGCGTCGCCGGTGAGGACATCACCCACGGTCTTCCCCGTGTTACCGAACTTTTTGAAGCCCGCAAGCCTAAGGGCCAGGCGGTGCTTTCTGAAATCGCGGGTACGTTGCAGATCGTCAGCGACAAGCAGAACAAGACGCTGACGGTTCATGATCAGCAGGGAAACCTGCGCGAATACGTGGTGTCTTCACGCGCTCAGATGATTCCCGGTATTATCGATGGCTGTCAAGTTGCCGTTGGCGAACAGCTGACCAAGGGCTCGGTCAATCCGCACGACCTGTTGCGTCTGACCGATCCGAACACCACGCTGCGCTACATCGTGGCGCAGGTGCAGGGCGTATACGTTAGCCAGGGCGTAGACATCAACGACAAGCACATCGAAGTTATCTCACGTCAGATGCTGCGCAAGGTTGCCGTTGTCGATGCGGGCGAATCGAACTATCTGCCCGGTCGTCAGGTGAACCGCTTCGAATTTGAAGATGCTGCAAACGAACTGATCGCCGAAGGAAAAGAGCCTCCGATCGGTCAGCCGCTGCTGCTGGGCATCACGAAGGCTTCTTTGGCCACCGATTCGTTCCTGTCGGCTGCGTCGTTCCAGGAAACCACGAAGGTACTGACCGATGCTGCAATCGAAGGTAAAACGGATCATTTGGTCGGTCTGAAGGAAAACGTTATTATCGGCAAGCCGATTCCTGCCGGTACGGGTCTTATGCGCTATCGCGAAGCGGGATTGACCTATCGCGGTCGTCCGGTCAAAAGCGATGCGGCACTCGACGCGCTTCCCGAGTATGCTCCCGATGAGCTGCGCGATATCGAAGACTTGCTTCCGCAGCCCCAGGATTGGTCGCTTGATGGCGATAGCTACCTTGGCGCCGCCGGTGCGAATTACGGAAGCTACTTCGGCAGCATGTCGCTGGGCCATCGCGCTCCCAACTTAAGCGATGAAGATGCGCGTCTCTACATCTACGATGACCTGGGTGTTTCGCAGCGCTGGGCCAACAAGTTTTCCGAGGCGGGCATTGAAACCGTGGCCGATTTGGTGGGTCACACCGAAGAGGATCTGCTGCGCATCGAAGGCATTGGTACGAAAGCCATCGAAGAGCTCAAGGCGGGCTTGGATGCACATGAACTGACGCACACGATCGAAGACGATCTCAATGCGACCAGTGACGATATGAGCAAATTGCTCGATATGGTGTTCTCGCCCGACGATACGATTCTGATCGGCGGAGACGAGCCGGCGACGTTTAGCACCGAAGGTGAAGACATGCTTGGCGAGGCTTTGCCGCCGCGTTCCTATCAGCGCAATATGGAAGAGCTTGACGCGCTGCTGGGGTCTGTTGGCGACCTGGGCTTTGGCCTGGTCAATCCCGAAGATGAAGAAGAATCTGAATCTTCGGAAGAACGTATGGAAGAACGCACAGAAGAACCCTCGTCTGAGGACGAAGAATAGTTTCGAACAGGGTGGGGTGCGCCGTTGCGGTGCACCCCGCATTCGAGAATAGAGGGTAGTTGTGTCTGATAAAACGTTTATTCCTGAAGGGGAATTGCCCCCCGCATCCCATATAGGTGCAACCCTTGAGGCGCTTGCGTCCACCATTGGTGCCCGCCGTGATGCGGGGTCGGAAAGCTATACGTTTCGCCTGCTTACCGGCTCGGTAGACGAGCCGCTCAAAAAACTCATGGAAGAGGCTGGCGAAGTTGCCTTGGCCGCCAAAGACGCGGCGATGCAGCCGGGTTGCGCTGTGGACCACCTGCGTTACGAGGCGGCAGATGTCGTCTATCATCTGCTGGTGGTGCTTGAGCGCTACGGCATTACCCTCGATGAATTTGCTGCTGAACTCAATACTCGCATGACCGAAACCGAACGCCCCGAAGGGGGCCTTTGTCTCCATGCCGACTACGTGAAAAGAGGTAAATAGATGACCCGTCTTTTTGGAACCGATGGCGTGCGCGGCGTTGCCAACACCGAGCTTTCTTGTCAGGTTGCGTTTCGCTTGGGTCAGGCCGCTGTTGTGTTTTTGGGCAACAACATCCTGGTCGGTAAAGATACGCGCCTTTCTGGCGACATGCTGGAAGCTGCGGTGATTGCGGGTGTCATGAGCCGTGGGGGCACCGCTTTGCAGGCGGGAATCATCCCGACTCCCGGGGTGGCGCTGCTCACCCGGCAGATGCATTGCGATGGCGGCATCGTTATTTCCGCATCGCATAATCCGCCCGAATACAACGGCATCAAGTTTTTCGATGCCCAGGGGTTTAAGTTGTCCGTTTCGACGGAGCACGCTATCGAGGAATTTGTGATCGACGAATCCGACGAGGAGGCGGCACTTCCCCAAGGCGATGCCGTCGGTGTTGCTATTCCGGTTGAAAACGCCTGCGAACTGTATATCGATCATGCGGTGGCAAGCGTCGTCGATGCGGGGATTTCTTTTAAGGGCATCAAGGTTGCCCTTGATGTGGGTCACGGCGCTTCGGCTTTGACCAGCGCCGAAGCGCTTCGGCGTCTGGGTGCCGACGTTGAGGTGATCAACGAAGATTTTGATGGCACCGATATCAACGTGCAGTGCGGATCGACCCACCTGGTTCCTTTGCAAGAGCTGGTTGCTCAAACGGGTGCCGATGTGGGTATTGCCCACGACGGCGACGCCGATCGGGTCATGTTGGTCGACGCAGAGGGCAACGAAATCGATGGCGATGTCGTGGAGGCGGTCTGCGCGCTCGATTTGAAACAGAGCGGTAAGCTGCCCTGCTTAACGGTTGTTTCCACGGTCATGTGCAACTTGGGCTTTGCCCATGCCATGCGCGATGCGGGCATTGAAGTGGTGCAGACGCAGGTGGGTGATCGCTACGTGCTTGAGGCTATGCGCGAGGGCGGATACGTGCTCGGCGGTGAACAGAGCGGTCACATGATTTTTCTTGAGCACAATTCGACCGGAGATGGCTTGGTGACGGCGTGTCAATTCTTGGCGGCATGCCAGCGTTTGGGTAAGACTGTCCAGCAAGCTGCTGCCCTCATGCCTCGTTTCCCGCAGAAGTTGATCAACGTAACGGTTGCCGACAAGCACGGCCTGCCCGATTGCGCCCCGGTTTGGGATGCGGTTTCTGCTGCAGAGGCCGAACTGGGCGAAGATGGACGCGTGCTGGTGCGCACCTCGGGCACTGAACCGCTCGTGCGCGTGATGGTCGAAGCCGCCACCGAAGAGCACGCCGCCGAAGTGGCCAAGCGGATTGCTGCAGTGGTTGCCTCGGAGCTTTAAGAACTCGACAACACATCCTGGTGGGTGCGCGCTTCGTGCCGTTCCCCGATGATAATAATAATTTTCTTGCTTTCGTAACACTCAGCTGGTAGCCTGTGTTAAGTTTTTTAATTACGTAACATGGGAGGAAACATAACATGGCTTATACTTCATCGAACGGCGTGCCTTTGTCACGCCGTCGTTTTTTGCAGATTGCCACCATCGGCGCGGCAAGCCTTTCTTGTGGTGGCGTTCTTTCTGCCTGCACCGGTGCGGGTGGGTCCGCAAAGGCCGCAGGTGATGGCTCAAACGCTGCAAAAACCGATCAGGTCATTATCGCCATGGGTACCAGTTCCGAACCGGAAGCCGGCTTTGATCCTATGGTTGCCTGGGGCTGTGGCGAGCACGTGCACGAACCGCTCATCCAAAGCACCCTGGTCGTCACCGATGAAAACCTCGGGTTCATCAATGATCTTGC
>JAVVXN010000025.1:0-1168 GCA_036651575.1 Raoultibacter sp.
TCGCTCAACCTGGGGGAGCGCGTGACGAGGCTTCGCCCGTCACGACGCGGTGGGGGGCAACCGCAAGTTGCGGGAAATTCCACCTGAAATCGCTCGCGCAACGCTTCTCGCAACGGTAATCTTGGTGGGTAAGCTTGAAACCTACCTGAAGGAAGGCATTGCACATGAACGTGGAAATCGCTGAACGACTCGCTCGACGACGGAGAGAAGCGGGGTTTTCCCAGGAAGAATTAGCGGCGCGCTTGAGTGTCTCGCGTCAGGCCGTTTCAAAGTGGGAGCGCTCGGAATCCTCTCCCGATACCGACAACCTCATTGCCCTTGCGAAAATTTACGGCGTATCCCTTGACGATTTGCTCTATGTCGATGAATCCATCGAGGAAGACGTATGCTACGAAGCTACTGATCGTGGCGGTAAAACTTCTGCCGCATCAAACGTTTCTTCGACGGGGTCGGCCAAGCGCGCGCCAGGCGCTGATGATGGCGAGGATGCTGCCCGTGGTCGGGTTCATGACGCGGTGGGTGGACGGGGCGAAAAGGCAGACGCGCAGGGTTCGTCTGAAACTTTTTCGAAGGCGAAAGAGGAACGTTCGGAAAAATCAACGCAAGATTATGTCCACATCGGTCCTGCGGGTATCCACGTTGAGGATGGCGATGATTCCGTTCATATTTCTTGGAGCGAAGGGGTGCACGTTTTAAGTTCGGAAGGCGATCAGGTGCATGTGGGCTGGGATGGCATCCATGTGGTTGACGCTCAAGGCAAGGTGAGGGTTGGTGGCACGCGACCCTTTGTTCCCGCTGCGAAACCGCGCAAAATCGCATCTCTTATCGGAGGGATCTATCCCCTTGCTGCAACGGGGTGGTTTTTCTGGATGGCGTTTGCTCAAAACGCACCACACCCTGCATGGGTTATCTTTTTAACGATTCCCCTGGTTGAGTGGGCGATCGTTCGCATTTCGAAGTGGTGGCATCGACGTTGAGGTGATGCGGGGAATTCTCATGATGCCTCCGTGGTAGAATGATGTGCATTGTCACTATCCACACGACACGTCCTCTGACGAAAAACAAAGGACGTGTCGGCATTCTTGCTGGGGCGAGAATGCTTACGAAAGGGGTTTCGCATGACCAGTTCTCAAAAAACGCTCAACATCCTATCTATTATTGTCATGAT
>JAVVXN010000025.1:1268-21997 GCA_036651575.1 Raoultibacter sp.
ATCATCGGCGTTGTTGTTTTTGCTCTGAGCATCATCGGTTCGATTACTACGGGCGATATGGCCTCGCTGCCCCACTACCTGCTTAGCCTCGTACTCGTCATCGCCTGTCTCTTCTTTGCCGACAAGGTGAAGAAAGAAGCGTAGACACCACATTGCGCGGATAGATCCTCCGTCTTTTTGGTATGGTGTAAGCGTCGGTTTCCGCACAAACGGAAATCGGCGCTTTGCCTGTTTTTGGGGGCATATCAAACAACGGACGAAGCGTCCGGAAACGAAAGGCACTCAACGATTATGAGCGATTATATCGAAGGAAAACGTCCCATCATCGAAGCGCTGCGTACGCATGTGCCAATAAGCTGCGTGCTTTTGGCGGACAACATGAAGCGCGACAGCTTGATTGAAGATATTGAACGCAAGGCGCGACAGGCAAACGTGCCGGTGAAGACCGTGCGGCGTCGAGAGCTTGATGAAAAATCTGAGCGCGGCAGTCATCAGGGCGTTATGGCTCAAACGAAGTCATTTAACTACACCAACGTCCAGACGATTATCGATGCGGCTAACGCACACGCGGCCGAACACGACGGCTCGGCTTTGATCGTGCTGCTCGATCACATCACCGATGCGGGCAATCTGGGCGCCATTGCTCGTTCCGCCGAGGTTGTAGGCGCTTCAGGCCTGATCATTCCCAACAAGCGCAGCGCACACGTGACGGCTGCTACCTATAAAAGCTCAGCGGGCGCCATTTCTCACCTCAACGTGTGCCAGGTTGCCAATCTTGCACAAACCATCCAGCGGCTCAAAGAGGCTGATTTCTGGGTTGCCGGTGCAAGCGAGCATGCGTCTGAGTGCATCTGGGATTCAAACCTCAAGGGCAAACTTGTCCTCGTCATGGGCAACGAAGGCGACGGGCTTGCTCGTTTGACTGCTGAAATTTGCGACTTCCTCGTCAAGCTTCCCCAGGAAGGCCAGGTTGGTTCTCTCAACGTTGCCCAGGCGGCAACGGCGTGCATGTATGAGTATTCGCGGCAGAATCGTTAATTATGGCACGGCAACGCAAGAAACTTCTCATCGTTGATGGGTACAACGTACTGCGTTCGGGTGGGCGCTATCGCGATTTGGCCGGGCCCGATTATACCGATGATGCGTTTAATCGGGCCCGCGAAACCCTGATCGATGATGTGGTCAGCTATTCGGGGCATGATTGGCGTGCGATCATTGTTTTTGATGGGGCTCACAATCTCTATTCCACCGGTGCGGCCGATACGATTGGTGGCGTGAAGATTGTCTTTTCGCCAGCGGGTTCTTCCGCCGATAAGGTTATCGAAAAACTTGCCCACGATGCGCGGGAGCGTGGTGTGGAAACGCTGGTGGTTACGAGCGATGCGACGATTCAGGACACGGTTTTTGGCGGCGGTGTCGATCGTATGAGTGCCAATGGCTTTTCCCATGAAATGCGCTCGCTTGTCGAAGAGGTCGCACTTGATGAGACGCCTGCCATTGCGCCGAAAAATACGCTGGCGCAGCGGCTTGATCCTGCGGTGAGGGCGAAGTTGGAAGCTCTGCGTGATATGAAGTAGCTCGAAATGGTGGTATTGATTATACTTCCCCTGAGGTATGGCCCGGGTGTTTTTCTTCCCCTAGTATAGGAATATGAATAATTTTTTGATAAATACGAAGACGCTTACCAAAAAGCAGTGGGTTTTTGATGCTGCCTTTGCTTTTGCTGTCTTTTTGTTTGGCATCGCGCAGGTTTTGCTGACGTCGACATCGATTATGGTGCATGATGAAGGCTTTCGCGACATGGTTGGCTACGTCAATGTGACGCCGAGTCTTTCGGTATTTATCGGTTTGGCCCTCCTTTCTTTTCCGCTGGTGCTGCGCCGTCAGTTTTCATGGCCAGTTTTCATCTTTGTTTTGGTTGCCTTTCTGGGATTGCAGGATGCGTTTCGGGGGTATTCGTTGACGATTGCCGGTCCGATGGTGGCCCTTTTCACCATCGCAAACGAGCGCTCTCGTTTTGAAGCGGTCGTTGCGATGGTGATCGGCGTTATCGGCATTCTGATGGGGGAAACCTCTGCACTCAGCGTCAGCTTGGCCGGGTTGATACGTCTGCAAAACTCCACATCGCTGGTGCTTTCGGCCCTTGCGGGTTACGCGCTCAAAACGCGGAGTGAATACCTGCACGCCACGGAACAGCGGGCTGTCGCGGCTGAAAAAAGTCGCGAGGAGGAAGCGGCGCGCCGCGTTGAAGAGGAGCGGGTGCGCATTGCGCGAGAGGTACATGACATCACCGCGCATTCGCTTTCTGCGGTCAGTATTCAGGCGGCTGTCGCGCAGAGGATGATCGACGAGAATCCCGAGGCGGCGAAAGAAGCTCTTATCCTGGTGCGTAAGACGGCGAAAACAGCGCTTGAGGAGATACGTTCGATGATTGGCGTGCTGCGCTGTGGCGATGCGGCAGCCGAGATGTTTCCAACCGAGGGTACCGATCGTGTGGGGGATATCATCGAGTATTTGCGCAAGGCATCCTTGACGGTGGTGTTTGATGATGCCCGCTTCGATAAAACACAGGTTCCGGCCTATATCGATCTTGCTCTGTTCGGTATCGTGCGAGAAGCTGCAACAAACATCGTGCGACACGCGCAGGCTCATACCGTGACGATTCAGCTTACGAGTACCGCCGCCGGCGTCGTGCTGCTCGTCGAAGATGACGGGGTTGGTCGGGCCGATGATGCGGCTGTGCTCGGTCATGGTATTCGGGGTATGGAGGAGCGTGTTCGGCTTTTGGGCGGTACGTTTACCAGCTATAATCGGGCTATGGGTGGATTTGCTATTCGGGTAGAAATACCCTTGTTAGAGAGGGATTCGTGATGAGAGCGTCTCGAAAAGAGGTGTTGATCGGGGGGATTGACTCCGGTGATGAACAGTCGCGCGAAATACAAAGACGCTTGCGCGAGCGGGGTGCAAAAGCAGCCCGCATGGCCGAAGAAGCATCCTTTGAAAGAGAAATTATCCGGGTCTTGATAGCTGATGACCAGGAATTGGTGCGCAATGGCTTTCGGTTGATTCTCTCTTCTTATGAAAACATCAAGGTTGTTGGATCGGCAAGTGATGGGAAGGTGGCGGTTGAGCGCGCGCGCGAGCTCAGGCCCGATGTGGTGTTGATGGACATTCGGATGCCGGTCGAAAACGGTATCAAAGCAACGCGTGAGATCACTGCGGATCCACGGCTTTGCGATACGAGGGTTCTCATTTTGACCACGTTCGATATCGATGAATACGTCTACGATGCGCTTTCTGCGGGGGCGAGTGGGTTTTTGCTCAAGGATTCCGATCCCGATGAAATCGTCCATGCTCTTGAGGTGATTGCGGCGGGTGACGCGCTGATTCAACCGTCGATCACCCGACGGTTGGTGGAAACGTTTGTGCATTCCCGTCCGTCGCGCACTTTACCCACGGTGAAGCTCGATACGCTGACTGACCGAGAACGTGAAGTGCTTGTTATGGTGGCGCAAGGGTTGACGAACGAAGAGATCGCCGGCAGCTTGGTGATCTCGCCGGCGACGGTCAAGACGCATACCGCCCGCATCATGTCGAAGCTTGATGCTCACGATCGTGCACAATTGGTCGTGCTTGCGTATGAAAATGGTTTGGTTGTGCCCGGAATCTAACGGTTTCTATTTCTCTTATAGGTGGCTATTCATGAAAACGGAAGGCGGCGTAGGGAGGAACGCTTTTTATGCCGTTGCCGAAACCAAAATTCCTGTCTGCAATTTGAGGGTTGGTAACAGTTTGTTGTCCTCTCTGTGATTTTTATTCGCCTACTTGTAATCGATTTTGTAGCTGGTATGATGGTTCCCATCGCTTAGCACTCCGGTGCATTGAGTGCTAGCACTCCTCCGTGGGGTGCTGATAACATAAGCGTGCACCCGAGCGTTTTAAACGAAGAGACAATCTGTTTGGAAGGAAGGTATTGCAATGAATTTGAAGCCAGTTGGTGATCGCATCATCGTCAAGCAAGACGAAGCTGAGGCAACAACCGCATCCGGTTTGTACCTTGCAACCGAAGCGAAGGAAAAGCCGCAGAGCGGTATCGTTTTGGCAGTTGGTGGCGGTAAAATCGGCAAAGATGGAAAAGCGCTTCCCATGCCGGTTAAAGAAGGCGATCGTATCATCTACGGTAAATTCGGTGGTACTGAAATCGAAGCTGACGGCGAAACCGTTCTGATTCTGCGCGCGGATGACATCTACGCGATCTACGCATAAAGCACTTCAGTATTTTGTAGTTTCATTCAAACATGTGGTAAGAAAGGGATATAAGTCATGGCAAAAGATATTAAGTTCGACTCTGATGCTCGCAATGGTCTTGCTGCTGGCGTTACCAAGTTGGCCGACGCTGTTAAGGTCACGCTTGGACCTAAGGGTCGCTATGTTGCTTTGGAAAAAACCTACGGCGCACCGCTTGTCACCAACGACGGTGTGACGGTTGCTCGTGAAATCGAATTGGACGACCCCATTGAGAACATGGGCGCTCAGCTCGTACGCGAAGTTGCTGTTAAGACCAACGATGTTGCTGGCGACGGCACCACGACCGCAACGTTGCTTGCCGACGTTATCGTGCGCGAAGGTCTGCGCAACGTGACTGCCGGTGCTGACGCTTTGGGCATTCGTCGTGGTATCCAGAAGGCAACCAACGCTGTCGTCGATGCTATCAAGGCAGACGCCACTCCGGTTTCTGACAAGGATCAAATCGCCAACGTCGGTACCATTTCTGCGGGCGACTCCGAAATCGGCGAGAAAATCGCTGAGGCCATGGATGCTGTCGGCAAAGACGGCGCTATCTCCGTCGAAGAAAGCCAGACGTTTGGCTTGGAAATCGACATCGTTGAGGGCATGCAGTACGAGCGTGGTTACATTTCTCCTTATATGGCGACCGACATGGAGCGCATGGAAGCGGTTTTGACCGATCCCTACATCCTGTTGACCGACCAGAAAGTTTCCAGCATTCAGGACATGGTTCCGCTGCTCGAGCAGGTTATGAAGGCCGGTCGTCCGCTGTTCATCATCGCTGAAGATGTTGAGGGCGAAGCTTTGGCTACCATCTTGCTCAACAAGCTGCGTGGCACGTTTAACTGTGTTGCTATCAAGGCTCCCGGCTTCGGCGATCGCCGCAAGCGCATCCTGGAAGACATCGCTGCGGTAACCGGTGCTCAGGTTGTTGATAAGGACTTCGGCATGACCTTAGCCGATGCCAAGCTTGAAATGCTCGGCCATGCAAAGACCGTCAAGGTCACCAAGGATCGCGCTCTTATCGTTGATGGTTCTGGCGAAAAAGCTGAAATCGAAACTCGCATCAATTTGATCAAGGCTGAATTGCCGCGCGTTGATTCCGATTTCGATCGCGAAAAACTGCAGGAACGTCTCGCTAAGCTTTCCGGTGGCGTGGCTGTTCTTAAGGTTGGCGCTGCAACCGAGTCTGAACTCAAGGAAAAGAAAAGCCGTATCGAAGACGCGCTGCAGGCAACGCGCGCTGCGGTTGAAGAAGGTATTGTCGCTGGCGGCGGCGTCGCACTTGTTGACGTCATGCCTGCTCTCGACAAGATCGAATGCCTCGACAAAGACGAAGAAGTCGGCGTTGCGATTATCCGTAAGGCACTTGAAGCTCCGATGCGCGTTATCGCCCAGAATGCTGGGTTTGAAGGCAGCGTTGTTGTCGAGCACGTCAAGGGCATGAAAAAGGGCGAAGGTCTCAACTCCGCAACGGGCGAATACGGCAACATGATCAAGATGGGCGTCAACGACCCGGTCAAGGTTACCCGTACGGCTTTGCAGTCGGCTGCTTCTGTTGCTGCGTTGATTTTGATCACCGAAGCAACGGTCAACGAGATTCCGAAGGAAGGCCCCGATCTGTCCGCTTTGGCTGCCGGTGGTGGCGGCGGCGGAATGGGTGGCATGGGTGGCATGATGTAGGCTTTTGCCTACCCTGCCGACCTGGTGATTCGCTCTCGTTTCGCGATGCAGTTGCATGTTGTTTCGCTGCATTATTGGTTTATCTCGAAGGGTTGTCGTCTTATCGCGGCAACCCTTCGTTTGTTGTAGTCTCCGTGCGGCGGTTTCATGGTGCGGAGAGCCGTGCTTACTTTGGCTTTTGTCGTCGAACGTGGGGAGAAAGCGAAACTTTCTCAAGGACCTTTGGTATGGAATGGATTCGAGTACAATAACGATATGGAAATTTTATTGAGTATAGTAAGTGATGCGTTAATCGACACGCTGAAACTTTTGCCGTTTCTTTTTGTGACCTATCTTGCCATGGAAGCTTTGGAGCATAAAGCGGGCAGTAAGGCAGAAGCGGCAATCGAGCGCGCGGGTAGCGCTGGCCCTGCCGTCGGAGCTGTTCTTGGGGTGTTTCCCCAGTGCGGATTTTCGGCAGCAGCAGCAACGCTGTATGCGGGTCGTGTCATTGGCTTGGGCACGCTTTTCGCGGTGTTTTTGTCCACTTCTGACGAAATGCTGCCGATCTTCATTGCCGAACAGGTCGATATCGCAATCGTGCTTAAAATACTTGCGGCAAAAGCGGTCATAGGGCTGGTCACGGGATTTCTTGTCGATGCGGGGTTGCGTCTTGCTCGCCGTGCGGGCGATCACAAGATGCATATTCATGAACTGTGTGAACAGGAGCATTGTGATTGCAGCGAAGGTATTTTAAAAAGTGCCTGCAAGCATACGGTTCAGGTGGCATTCTTTATCTTTTTGCTGTCCCTCGTTATCGGAGGTCTGGTCGAGGTTGCCGGTAAGGAGGTTATCGCGAGCTTTGTTGCCGCCCAACCTTTATTTTCGGTGTTTGCAGCTGCCCTGGTGGGTCTTGTCCCCAATTGCGCCGCAAGTGTGGTGATCACCGAGCTTTACCTCGACGGTACGCTGGGCGCCGGGGCTATGATGGCTGGGCTGCTGGTTGCTGCAGGTGTTGGATTATTGGTTTTGTTTCGGACGAATCGCAACGTGAAAGAAAACTTGGCAATATTGCTTGGTCTTTACGTGATTGGGGTAGTTTGGGGCTTGTTGATAACCCTGATGGGCATTACGTTTTAGCGGATATATTCCGGCGTGTTCGCAGGTTGGGATACGAGAGGAGATTGTTATGGCGAAGCTTGAAGCGGGTATTACGCGCGATGAGGCCTATGCGCTTCTTGAGCAGCACAATAAAGATCCGTTCCATCTTGAGCACGGCGAAGCGGTTGAGGGCACGTTGCGCTTCTATGCCGCCGAATTCGATCCTGAAAACACCGAGTTTTGGGGTCTTGTCGGGCTTTTGCACGATGTTGACTGGGAGGAATTTCCCACGGCGCACGACCACACCATCAAAGGTGCTGAAATTCTTAAGGCTGCCGGTGGAACCGAGAGTCTTATCCACGCGATCCAGACGCATAACTACGACTTCAATCCGGCCTGCCCGGCTCCTGAACTTCAGATGGAAAAAGTCCTTTTTGCCACTGACGAATTGACGGGGCTTATCGGTGCGGCCATCAAGATGCGTCCTTCGGGAAGTGTCATGGATTTTAACGTGAAATCACTCAAAAAGAAATTTAAAGACAAGCGTTTTGCGGCGGGATGTTCGCGTGAGGTTATCGCTGAAGGGGCGGCTATGCTCGGATGGGATCTCGACGAACTGTTCGCTCGTACCATTTTAGCGATGCAATCCTTTGCTCCCGACCGGGATAGCTTTGTTTTTGCCGAATAGAAGGGAAAGCTCTTTGGAGCTTTCCCTTCACGGGATGCTCCAAAGAGCCGTGGTTTATCAAAGTGCAAAGCTTGGTACGACCCCAAGGGCTATGGCGCTTTCTGTTGCATTGTCGAAGGAGCCATTGTATAACACGCTTGAAAACTGCGTGTCTGAGTTGGGGTGGGGGGATCGGCTCCATATTTCGCAATCGGTCGTTGAATCATCGTAGTTTTCGTAGGGGCGCAGTGTTCTTGAAATGGCACTTCCGCCGAGCCACGTGTGGTCGACGCAGATTATTCCCAGATTCTTGAACGCTTCATACTGGAACCCTTCGCTGAGATACGCGTCTTTTACGGTGCCGCTCCACCACTGAGCACCCGTATCTCCGACGAGCTCAACGGAGCTCATCATCCAAAGTTTATCCGCCGTTGTCGTGACGCTTTCTGCGTTGGCCGCTCTGCCGACGTTATTGGTCTGCTTGTCGACCGTGACTATGTTTGCCGTCAGGTCGGTGGGGAGCAGGTTCCATAAAACACCCCCTTCGGCAAGGGTTTCGGTGCGGATTAAAGACGATTTCCACCCGCCCGTATTTGTGTTGGTTGCATTGATCGGGTAGGTTTGCGTGAAGCGGTGGGCTGCGGTGAAGGTGATTCCCGCCTTTCCCGTTCCGTCGGATTTTGTGTCGTGATTGAATCCGGCAATCATGAAATCCAAGCTGCTTCCATCGGCAAGCTTCACTATTTTTCGATACCCCCGCTTAAAAGCTCGTTGAATTTCTGCGGGAATGATTCCCGTTTCGGCAATGCTGCGAGAAATTATCGACAGCTCATCCCAGGAGTAGGTGGCAAGACAATTATCGTTTGTCGTGAGGACGACGTTTTTCACGAATCCCTCCTCCAGCCTTGCGTGAAAGAAGGGGTGCCCCCGACGGAAGCCGAAAAAAGCTGTATAGGTGCCCGGTGGCAAGGCGATATTTTCAGGCAGGTAGCTCACTTTTGCTCGGTTTGTTCCATCCATTCCCCCGACGCGCAGTGCGCGGGCGCCGGTTTTGGGGAGAACTTTTTTGTTCGCGTCGCGAAGTTCGCAGTAGACGTATTCGAGGGATATCGCGTCGGTGGAAGCTGCCCAGTCGAAGGAAAAAAGAGCACCTTCGGCAGGAACCACGAACGGTTCGCTTTCGTGCCCCGTATTGGTTTCGTGTCCCGATCCGTAAGCTCCATCTGCTCCTTTTGACCAGGTAGGAAATGAGATTTCGGTACTGAAGCGCGGGTTGGTGATAGGGGTGTCGGTGCCTGCGGAAAGCGATCCGGTGTACCATCTTTTTGTATCGCTTGCCACGCAGGTGATATAGAGTCCCCGATCGCTCGGGGAAATGGTGTAGGTATCTCCGGTCGCGACAAGTGTGGTTGTCGCGTGGGCGGTTGACCCGGTGTACCACTGAAGGGTCGGGGCGGCATCGCTTTGAGCCCCGGTAAGAGTTGCCTGCAGGCGGGATCCCGGTTCAGGAGAGCCGCTCAGCGAGAGCGTGCCGGCGAGGCTGAGTTGAGTCAGGGTGTAGGTGACGGTGCCTATTTCTGCGATATCTCCGGTGGAGCTGAGTGCAAAGACAGCTTCGGGGGAGGGAAACGTCGTGTTCCATACTACGGGCACCGTCTTTCCGCCTGCGATGATGGGGCCAGCAGTGCTGTCGTTTGTCGTGCCAGCTGATCCTGCGAAGACGGGAGTGCCATCGATGCTGCAACGCCAGAGTCCGGTGACGCGCAACGGATCGGCCGCAAAAACAACGCGGGTTACCTGCACGGGAAAAAGATCTTCATTGCATAGCGGCTGGCTTGTGATCGTGATAGCGCCGCGTGCGTCGAGCTTGCACGCGATAGCTTGAGGGGACTTGATTGCCGTCTGCTCTGCGGCATCTAAAAATGCATAAGGCGATGTTTCACGTTCGTGCCCTGATGCGGCATACGCCTTTGGAAAACTGGGGGTGGCATAAAAAAGCATGAAGACAAAAGTGGCAAGGGCGCACGTGATCGCGCCGTGGATCAGGCGAAGGAAGAGCCCCTTATCTTTTTGCGTGGCATGCATGGCTCATTTTTTCCTCTCTTATACGCTCGGAGCATTTCCTGCCGAGATAGTCCAGACAACATCGAAAACTTTATGTGTATTGGCAAAATTTTGTTCAATATTTTTCATGTGGCCGGCAACTGTTGTGATAAGCGTTGCGTGGGGGGATCCTGCTTTTTCGAGGTTCCATTCACCGGACGGCACCGTTTTTTGCGAAAGATAATCGGCGGCTTCGAGAGATCTTTTGCCGGAGGGCGTAATAGTTGACCAGAGGGCATCGGGCGCAAGGCAGCTGTTTGATGCCGCCTGATCAATCAGTGTGATGCCTGCAGCCGGGGTGATTGCGAGAGCGCTCACCTGTACGGGGTAGACCGAAGTGTTGGTGAGTTCTACCGCGGATGGTGCAATCAGGGTTCCGTCGCTTTTGAGTGCAAGGGGAATCGTCGTCGGAATGCTTACCGATATTTGGGCGGTATCGACTTCAAGGGTGACAGGGCTTGAAACGTCTTTTGCGTATGCTGCAAAAGTGCCGCCGATATTGAACGGTGTGATAAAGAAGACACCGATTATCAGGATAACTGCCTCAATTTTCCGAGGGAAGCGTGCTTGTTTTTCCATAACGATCACTCCTTGCCAAAGAGCTTGTAGGCGGTTTTGGTTGTGGTGGCCAACCGTTTGTAGCGCACCAACAAAGCGCTCAGCGCGGTGATGCAGAGGAGAAAAAGCACACCTATCGCCGCGGCGAGCGCATCCTTTGTCTGCGCCATTGTCGGTTTTCGGTCGCGTGTTTGGTCATCCTTGGCGAGTGCGGGTTTTTCTGCGGCGTTCGAGGAAAAATCGGTTGTCTGATTTTTTTCGGGCTCAATCACGTCCTCTTTGAGAAGGATGATGGTGCAGGTTCCTTCCGCTTCGGAGGCAATCGCCTCCGAAGCGTCCATCAGAAAGCCCCCCTCGATAAGCGTGAGAAAAAAGAAGAGAGATATAAGGATTGTAGGGGCTCTATTTGCGTTCACGGGAATCTCTTTTTCTAGTTTTTCGTGCCTGCGGCGACGGTGAAGGTTACGGTAAGGGCTTTTTCTGCCGTCGTTGCGGTTTTGCTGATATTTTTGATAGCCCCTGCTGATGCGAGGCTGATTTCATCACTCGATCCGTCTTTGCTCGCTTTCGTCATATTCCAATTGGCGGGTGTGGTGGGTGCGCTAGCGGTCGTGTAATCTCCGAGTTGCAGGGGGGTGCCGGCACTCGGCGTCATGCTGAGCCAAAGCGAGTCGGGTTGGGTGGCGCCCTGAAATGTTGTTTGGGTGACCAACTGATACGTTCCGCTCGTGGTCGCTTTAATTGAAGAAACATGAATATCAAAAATCGAATTGTTGATGATTTTCGTGTTTGCCGCATCGGGGGTGATAAAGGTGCCATCCGCCTTGATGGCCATAGCCATCGTCGTTGGCACGGTAACATCGACCTGCTCGCTGTCGGCCCGTAAGGTGACCTCCGTTGTGCCCGTCGAAGCAAAAGCGGGCACGCTTCCTGCGGCGAGCGCTGCTGCTATGCCCAACGTTGTGGCAAAGACGATCCAGCGACCTCTTGTTGCGATACCTTTTTTTACGGTGTAGTGCATGACGTTCTCCTTTCCTGCGTTGTATTTCCTACGAAGAGACGTGCAAAACGATTTCTGCGGCTGACTTGCCCGTTTCTTCGTGGGTTTCTTTTTTATATCCGGTAAATGTCGCTAAGGCATCGTATGTCCCGGCGGGTAGTTCGCGATTGAGGTTGATGGTCTTGATGTGCTGTCCCGGGGCGAGTGCTCCTGATTCGTAGACGATTTCTCCGGTCTCGCGCAGCGCGATCGTGACCTTTTGATCCATCGGGTTTGCTGCGATATTTTCTATGCGAGCCAGGCCCGATGCTGTTCCCGATTCGAACGTGATGCGAGAGGCGATAGAGATGTTCATCATCCCCTCCTTAACTTGCCGATTGAGATCTGCCTTGATTTCTTCCTCCGTTTTGCCTGCGTAGGAGCCCGTTGTTGCTTGTGAATCAAACCACGGCATCGATTCGCGAGGTAAAAGGAAGAGGGCGCCGACGGCGCATGCCACGATAAGAAGTGCACCTATTCCCGCGATGCCTCTCATTTTCTTCTTCGATCGAGGGCGTTTCTGCCGTGGAGACGAAGCGGGCTTTTTCGCTTGGGTGGAGTTGGGTTGCGGGGTTTTGTGTGCGGCATCGGCGTGTTGGTATTGCTTGTACATCACGGCCTCCTTTGAGGTGGAGCAGCTCTGTTTGTCCAATTCGTTTTGCGCGAGCGCTTCCGCATGCTGCTTCGATAATGGCGGCGGTGCCCTCGACTCGGCGTGAGACATGCCAGGGACGAAGTGTTTCAACGGCGAGAACGCGTCGTGTCTCATCGATAAATATAAGGTCGATAGAAACGCGCATGAAGCAGGTGTGGACAGAGGCGCATCGGGGGAAGAGGTAGGCGGCGTGAGGGTCGATCGTGCGCCGCCCCATCAGTCCAATAACGCGTTGGATAAGGTTGTTCATGATGCGAGCCTGTGAGAAAAGCACGACTCCGGCTTCGTTGGTGATCTCGATTCGTTGGTTCATGTCAGATAACCCCCATAACGTTATGGGCGATGGAGAGCGCGGCCGGTGTGAGTACGACGATAAACACGCCCGGCATGATCAAAAACGTAAGGGGAAAGATCATTTTCGTAGGAATTTTATTGGCGTCTTCTTCGATTTCCTGAAACCGACGACAGCGTGCGGATCGTGCTTGGCTTTTGAGCACGCCTGCTATGGGAGACCCCGCTTTGCTTGATGAAATAATCGCTGCAACGAAGAGGGAAAGCCCTTCTATCTGACAGCGCGCAGCCAAGCGTTCCAACGCCTGTTCGCGGCTGTATCCAAACAGTTCAATATCGCGGTTCACCAGGAAAAACTCGTCGCTTAAAACGCCTTTGCCCTGGGTTGCGACATGGTTTATTGCCCGTTCGATCGTCAATCCTGCCTCCACCGATATGGCGAGTAGCTCAAGTGTTGCAGGTAGCTGAGCCTCGATTGCCCTGCGGCGGCTTCGAGTTTTGTTGTTGAGATACAGACGAGGCGCGCACAGAGCAAGCGCTCCGATCGTTGTCGCCAGGGCGATGTTGAGCGGTAGCGCCTTGGTTGGCAGGCAGGAAACAAGTGCCATATCAGCGGCGAAGCCGATGGCGATGGCGATAACGGAGACTCCGTAAAACGTCGATGGTGTACAAAAAATTCCGGCACGAGCAAGACGCATGCGAAGGCTATCTTTGCTGGCGCGCGTTTGGGGTAAAAATCGATTGATACGTTCGGTGATCTGAGATAAATTTGTCGTCCGTTTCCGAGGGACGGTTTGTGCGGGGGGAGGCGTCGCCGGCTGGGCGTGAGGCATGAAGCGCGTCACGAGTGCCAGGTATGCTGCAAGACCGATGCCGATTGAGATAAATAACGTCAGTGCGATTTTCACAGGATTTCTCCTAACCGATTTCAAGGGTGTAGAGGTGATGGATAACAATGAACCCGGCGGCGTCGAGTATCGTGACGATTCCGAGAGCAGGCAGCCAAAGCGAGCTTGCCCAAAAATCGGCCATATAATTTGGGCTGCCAACGGAAAGAAGAGCCAGTAAAACAAAGGGCATAGCGCCCACGACAAGCGCTGAGAGACGAGCGGAAGAAGTGATAGCGTCGATGTGACCTCGCATTTCGAGCCGTTTTGTGATGGTTGCCGCGATGGAATCGAGTATGTCAGCCAAATTGCCGCCGCCTGATTTTTGAATCGCGATCGTTGTTGCAAGCAGTTCGACATCGGCATTTCTCATGCGCTGCGCAAGGCGGCTCAGTGCGGCGGGTAAAGTCATATTTGCCGTTGTCACGTCCCGCACGACACGGGTAAGTTCGGTATGGAGTGGTTCGTTGAGGTATTCGGCGACGGTTGCAAAGGCGGACTGTGCCGTCGAGCCTCCTCGGAGGTTTTCTGAAATCATGGGAAGTGCCGCCGCCAATTGTCGACCGAATGCACGGGTGCGTTGCGCGGTGCGCCGCCGAAGCCAAAGGGCAAAAATTCCGAAGGCAAGCGCCGGTGCCCCCATGAAAGCGAGAGGGTTCCCACTCAGTGAAAAACCCGCAAAGCCAGCTGCCGAAGCGAGCACGACGAAGGTGAAGATGATGCGTGCAGGTGCTGTGGTGATGCCTGCAGAAAGAAGGCGGGTTTCGATGCGCGATTCGGTTTTTGTGCGGCTTCTTTCGTGCTGTGTTGAAGTTTCTGAAGAGGATTGGTGCGTATTGATTCGACTGTATTCACGATCGCGCCGTGCGACGACAAGGCGATGGTTGTATACGAGTGCTGAGATGCCCGCAAGAAGTGCTGCGGCAATCAGAAATGTTCCGGTGATCGTCATCGAAGGCCCCCACATCCAATTTCGTACTGGTTGAAAAACCAGTTTTTGTTGTATTCGACGCCCCACGCCTCGATTCGGTTACGGATAGCTGCCGGTTGGGCGCGCAGCCCGGTAAACGTTCCCCGTACCGCACCTTCGGGGGAAAATCCCTTGTCGCGATTGAAGATGAAAAGCTGTTCGGTCGAAATGACGCTTCCTTCCATACCGGTTACCGCCGTAATGGAGACGATTTTGCGCGTTCCATCTACCAGACGCTCGACGATGACAACCAAATCAACCGCTTGGGCAATCATGCGCTTTATCGCGAAGGTGTCGTATCCGGAAGAACCTTTGAGCAGCATCGTTTCAAGGCGTGAAAACGTCGTCACCACATCGTTGGCGTGGATGGTGGTCAAAGAGCCGTCATGGCCCGTTGTCATGGCGTTGATCATTTCTATCGTTTCGGTATCGCGGCATTCGCCGACGATGATGCGATCGGGGCGCATGCGCAGCGCGTTTTTTACCAGATCATGAATGGTGATCTCTCCCTTTCCCTCGACGTTGGGAGGTCGGCTTTCCAACGAAACGATGTTGTCTTGTTTGAGCTGCAACTCGGCTGAGTCTTCTATGGTAACGATGCGTTCGTTGGAGGGAATAAAGGCCGAAAGCACATTGAGCAACGTAGTTTTCCCCGAGCCGGTTCCTCCGGCTACGATGATGCTGCATCGTCCCGCGACCGCGGCTGCGAGAAAGGCAAGCATGGCGGGGGAGAGGCTTTCGGCTTGTAGCAGGTCGATAGCGTCCATGCGGTCTTTGGCAAACTTGCGAATCGTGAGCGATGAGCCGTTGATCGCAAGGGGCGGTATTGCGGCATTGACGCGGCTTCCGTCGAGAAGGCGTGCATCCATGAGGGGGCTTGCATCGTCGCAGCGACGATTGACGTGCTGTCCGATGCGGTCAATGATGCGCCGCAAATGAGCTTCGTCATCGAAGCGCACCCCTAAAGCGCGTTCCATTTTGCCGTTGCGTTCGACGTATACCCGCCCAGGACCATTCACGGCAATTTCGGTTATGGTGTCATCGGCAAGAAGTGTTTGCAGCGGTCCAAGATAGAGAAAATCATCGATCACCTCACGGGTAAACCGTTCTTTATCGCCGGGAGAAAATAAACCGAGGGAATCGGTGAAAGACGCGATGATGGAGGCGATCATCGCTTCGAGAACCGCTTCATCTGGGGTATTTTCCTGGTCGGCAACCTGAGCGGAAAGTTCATCTTGAACGCGCGTTTTGATGCGAGCTGTCAACTCGGTATCGGCGAGCGCATTCATTGGTTTGTCCTGACCGCGGAGTGGAGAATCAGTCGCAGCGGATCGTTCATCTGAGCGATCTGCAGCGCTTGCGCATCGGCGAGGGCAACCTGTAACGTTGCGGTGGAGTATTCTGTGACGCCGGCGTCGAGTTCTCCGTCAAGTGCTACAACTCGCACGTTTTCAACGATTGGCCTGCCTTCGGCAAGGATATCTACCCGGTCGCCCTGACGAAGCAGACCCGCGAGTCCCGTTTCGGCATCGACGGCGACGGAAGCCGCAAATGTGTCGGCCTCAAGTGCGGCGGCCAACGAGGAAACATTGCCTTCTCCCGCCAGCGCCCCCTTATTTATCTGGCCTTTTTCGGGGATGGCTGCGGCGGTGATCTTTCCGATAACCTCCGCTGATGTCGTGGCGCAATCCCTCTCGACGTAAGGGGTGGGAATATCGATGGTTTCCACGAGATCGGCGGTTATCGTTGTTCCTTGGGGGAGTGCTGTTTTGGCAACAACGCTGGGCGTGCTGCTAGCTTTCAGGGTGTTGAGCTCGTTTTGGTTGGCTCCAACGGTAAGCAATGAGAATACGATTGCGGCGATGGCGATAATGACCGAAAAAGCGGTGATGCGAGAAAGCATTTTGACATTTGATCCAAGCTGTTCGCCGGAAACCTGCGGTGAAAGCAGAGGTGCGTTGCCCCGCACTTCGTGTTCGCGGTTGGTTCTTTTTCTCATCATGATGCGATCCTACCCTTTCGTGTCGTGCTGGTTTGCGTTGTCGATGCGGGTGGCGAGCTCGGTGCGTATGCCTGAGGGCATGTGGGCAAGACTCGCGGTGGTAAACGAAAGATGCGCGGGGCTCTTCTGCGCTTCGAGCCGAAAGACACCTGATCGCACGATGGGGGGACGCCATGCTTCGAATTCTGCGTACGGTGCCGAAGAGGTGACAAGGCATGAGGTGACGGGAATCTCTCGTACGCCGAAGGTGCGAGAGAAGGCTGGATCACAGAGATCGCTGACAACCACTTCGTAGGCGTATACGCGCACATTTATCGGCAGTTTCCCTTCGGCGCGGTCGACTTCATGGAACCAAACTTCGATCGTTCCGGCATATCCTTGCTGGCGGAGTGATTTTGCGAAGGTCCGCGCGATGAGACCGCCGGGATCGTTCGAGTTTTTTGCTTCAAGGGTGATGATGGGGGACATGCGCAGCTCACGCACGCTGTTAAGCGCGTTTTCCTGCGTCATTTTTTGCGAGATGACCGCTGCTGCATCAACGCCGAAAGCAAGGAGAGCACACAGCATGGTGAGTATCATCATGAGGAAAACGAGAAGGTTGCCGGCCTCGCGCAGTGGCGATGGCGGGTGTCTGAACGCGGAAAATGTCGGGGGGTATCGCATTATGACACCTCGAATCGTGCGTCGACAAGCTGGGTCTTGTCAAGGTGACGCGCGATGGTGATACTGCTAAATCCGGGCAGGTCAACAAGGAGCTCTATGGTGTATTCGATGTCGGCGACAATATGCATGAAACGCTGCTTACTGGTGGTGCGCTCGATCAAAAACGCCTGTCGATCGTTTTCGCCTCGCGTGGGTGAGGTGACCTGCTTTTCGGTAAAGGTAGCCCGGGCGTTTTCTACGGTCAGGCATTTCGGATCGAGGGGCGTCCAGTCCTGTTGTACTGCGGTGACAACAAGGTCATCGAGGGTAGGCGTTGTTTTTGCCCGGGTTGCATCAAGGTTCCATCCTGCGGCGTAGACGCTGTAATCCAGGCATGCGATCTGAAATCCAATCCAGGAAAATTGGATCAGGACAAAGACAAACAAGAAAAACACCGGATAGGCGAATGCCGCTTCCAGGCTCAGCAGACCGCCCTCGTCGCTTCGGATACGCATGGCTACCATCCACCACCTTCGACGGTTTCATCCCGTAAGGCACTGCCACTCGCATGGATTTCGTAGCGCTGAGTGGTATTGCCGGTGAAAGGAGCAATCAAAACTCCGGTTGGCGTGATGTAGTGTCGCGATACGCATACCTCTGTTTCAATCGTTCGACACTGCGTGTATGAGGGCCGCGTACGCACTTCGCCGTTTTGGGTATAAAAATGATGGGAGTACGAGTTTTTTTGCGGCAACCCGGTTGTGATGGTGAAGCGCGCTGCAGGGGCGATTGACGGGTAGGCTGTTTCGAGAAAGGCTTGCTGTTCGCGTGGCGTCGAAACGCGGTTGCTTGCCGCAGCTCGCGCAAGATCGGTCGCGGCCGATGATGCTGCGATGGAGTCAGCAGCCATGCGACCGAACTCCACGCAGGGGCAGGCCAGCGCAAACAAGACGAGTAAGGCAAACGTGCATTCAACGCTTGCTTGCCCCGAGATGCGTTGGGCGTGGCGGTTAAAAAGCCGCAGAGTGTCTGTTGGATGAAAGCCTATCATTTAATGGTGCCGATCTTTCCGATAACCTCTTTCCAAAATCCTTCGATTGCAGGAACGCCGACGGTGTAGACGAACAGGCCGAGGACAACGGCTATAAGAACGAAAATGACTATTTCAACCGTATGTGTTTGGCCTCCTTTTATTTCCGGTGCGATAATTTTGGCGATTATTTTGTTCATGGTGGGCCTCCTTGTTTTACGGTACGGGCTTGTCGGGTGCGCGTTATAGAACAGACGAGAGCGATCCTGTCACCACCATGAACGCGATGAAAGGGCCGAAGGGTATCTTCGTCGTCAGGGTGATGCGTCCGGTTATTATTGCGGGAAGCGCAAGCGTGAAAAAGATGATTCCCATAAAGGCGGCGCCGATGATGATTCCGGGAAAACCGGTGATTAGCACGGCGACGGGAAGCGTGCGCAGATCACCCCCTCCGATGCTGTGCTTGCCCCAAACGCGGGTTGCTCCGGCCTCGATTGCCACAAGCACGCCAAAAATAATCCCCGCGGCCACCAGCGATTCAAATGCGGAGGGCCACCTTTGGGTTGCCTGCCACGCAAGACCACACAGGGCAAGCGCTCCGGTGAATTCGAGCGGAATGATGCGACATCGTGCATCGACGAGGGAAATAAGTAGACAAAGGGCAACAAGCGCAAGCAGCGCAAGCGTTGCCGCAAGGGGCACTGCGTGTGCGGTGACAACCCCGGCGCACAGTGCCATGCAACTCGCGCACCCACCAGCAATGATGGTTTTGTGCTCGAGAGAAAACTGTCGGACGAGGTCTGCGCGCAAGGGAAGCGCAGTAACGTCGTATTCGTGCGCAATCGAAGGGTGCTTTGTGCTCAACAATGACTCGACCTCTTCACGTGAAACTGCGCGATCAAAGACAAGGGAGGGAAGGTGCTGCGCCCAGATACCCCACGCCCCTTCATCGCCACGAGCCTTGGGATCGGGTACGCGGTGCTCCCGATTGAAAAACGAAGCGTACCCTTGGGCTCCTGTGGCAAACCAGGATTGATATGC
Organism: Raoultibacter sp.; assembly: GCA_036651575.1. Taxonomy (GTDB): domain Bacteria; phylum Actinomycetota; class Coriobacteriia; order Coriobacteriales; family Eggerthellaceae; genus JAVWGW01. The sequence goes on from JAVVXN010000025.1 coordinate 20,204, forward strand.
GGCGTGCTTGCGGCGCATTGTTTTGTCGGCGATAAAGGGGATGAGGACGCCTGATCCCGCAGCGAGCGCTACGATCAGGAGGCAGAAGAGTTGGTTTGTCATAACATCCTACCAATCCACGACACCGTCGTATGTCGATTGCGTCCAGTTGTCATAGACCGTCGTATCCTGTTTGATAGAAAGCGTTTGCACAGGGTTTCCTATGGCGGTACTGGAAAGAAACCATCCCTCGGGGCTTCGTCGCATCGTGCGCCACCGCTCGCTGTCGTGCAGATAGAAAACGGTGTAAGACGGTTTTGCGAGCCGCAGCATCGTGCCCCACGCGGCGGGTCTGCTTTCGGGCAGAATATCCATGAGACCCAAAGAAGGGCTCGCATCATCCATCTGTTTTCGCACCCGAGTTTCTGCTTGGAGGGCGGAAACCGTGGCGGGAAAATAGGAAAGCGTTGCGATGTTGCAGCCGAATAAATCGAGGTCGTTTGTAAGAACTTCCTGGTGATAGGGCGCGTGATAGAGTCTGTCGCAATACCACGCATCGAGGCCCGGTGTGCAATTTGGTTTTGTGGCCGCCCGAACTGCTGCCGCTGTCGGGGTGTAGGAGGCTCCCCTAATCGCTTTATCGGTGGCGCATGGCTGTGTTTCCTGATCCGTAAAATAGCGCACCGTCACCAGCCATCGCGTTGAAAAACCAAGCCATTCACAGGCGGTGTTGGGATGATTGATTGTTATAAGACCCACGCCGACACGCTGATACCCCAGGGGGAGCCCGTTGCTGTAGCTGTATCCATCCCAAGCTCCAGGCGGGGTGATGACGATGTCGTGATAGGTTGTTGTCGTTGACGCATCGGCGCTTGCACTTCCTCCACCAGCCGTTTGACCTGAGTCGTCACTGGCTTCGAAGGGGGTTGTTGTGGTGAGGAAGAAACTTTGATCAGGAAATAAGGTGACAGAGGTTTCGGCATCATAGGCGGCACCATCGGTATGGAGTTTGCAGTGTGCAGGTACGCTTAAGCTCCAAGAGGCGTTCGGCGTTCCGGCTCGAAAGGTTATCGTTTGCGATTGGGCGGTGCCGCTTGCTTCATCGTAGGAAGCATCTCCGCTTGCCCCCTCGAGCCACATATCTGTTGTGGTGTTTGAGCCTGTGGTTGAAACTTGTGCCGTGAAAGGATAATACCCCGGCCAGGGCTCGGCTGCCCCCCGATTGAGGCAAAACCCGGTGGTTGAATGCCCTAAAACATGCACGTCAAAATAGCTTTGCGCGCCAACCATCCAGCTTCCGCCTACCGAGGCATAGCCCGATAGCGCCCAGGCGGGTGTGATGGGAAGCGCCAAAAAAAGACAGGAAGCGATGAGTGTTGCAGCAAGCGTAAAAGCGATATAAAGGTTTTTCGTAACCATGAAAAAGCGCAGAAAGGATCGTTCCCTCGTATTTCTGCTGCTTTTCATAGCAAACCGCCTTCCCCTGCCGAACTTATTGGAATGCGATTGAGTGTACGAAAAAAACTTTGCAGAATATGCGCAGATATTTATGTTGAAAGGGGAAGGGATTGCAACAGTTTTCTCCACAAGTTCATCGAAACCTTGCGGATATCAATCGAAATCTTACGAAATCTTGCGCTGAAAAAGCGTTCCCGGGAAGAGGGGGAAGGTGATGGCGGGGAAATTTGAGATAAAATATACTCGCGAGCCGTAGGCGATAGGCACAAGTTTGGTGCAGGAGCTCTGTGATTAACGAGTGTTTGAAGTGGCTGGGCCGGCAGGATTCGAACCTACTTAGCTGGTACCAAAAACCAG
>JAVVXN010000026.1:0-20854 GCA_036651575.1 Raoultibacter sp.
AGCCTTGGAGGTAACCTCCCACGGTGCGTGCATGGAGAGCACGGGCACCCCGGAATCGATGACGTTCATGCCGTATTTTGCCGGAATATAGGCGATGGTTCCGCCGCCGCCCACATCAACTTTTCCCAGTTCGGCGGTTTGGAAACTCACCTCACCAGCATCCATGATCGAACGGATTTTCGCCATATATTCCGCGTTGGCATCGTTGCTGCCGCTTTTGCCGCCCGACCCCGTGAACTTATTGAACACCAAACCCTTGCCACAAAATGCTGCATTTTTTGTCTCGTAGGCAAAGGCGTACGTCGGATCGAAAGCCGCGCTTACATCGGAAGAAAGCATGTTCGACGATGCCAGGCAGCGCCGCAGCGAAAGGCTGCGCTCATCCCCGGTCAAAGCCATGACCTCGGCGATAGTGTTCTCGAAAAACATCGATGCCATGCCCGTTGCCCCAACACTTCCGATCTCTTCCTTATCAACCAACACGCACACGCCAGTTCGCGTAAGGTCGCGTGCTTCAAGCTGCGCGATCAACGACGTAAAAGCACACACACGATCATCCTGCCCATATCCCAACACCATACTGCGATCGAATCCGCATTCGCGAGCACGCCCAGCCGGAACCACTTCGAGCTCAGCTGAAAGAAAGTCTTCCTCCTCAACGTCGTACTTGTCGGCAAGCAACTGCAGCAGCAGCGCTTTAACCGGTTCTTTTTCGGCAAGCTTTTCCCGCTCCGTCTGATCCTGTCCAGCAAAAGCGTCATCGCACGCTGCAAGTTCGCCCACGCCATCGCGCGCCCGCATATCGGCCTTGGTCAGCAGGGGACGGCTACCGACCAAAATATCTAGTTCATCCCCCTCAACAAACTCACCCGCCGTTTTCGCCATTTGCTGGCGAGCAAGATGCGGCAGAAGATCCGTCACGCAAAACACCGGGTCAGCTGAATCTTCACCGACAGTAACCGGTACGACATCACCGGTTTTTTTGACGATCACACCATGGATCGCCAACGGAATGGTCATCCACTGGTATTTTTTAATGCCCCCATAGTAATGAGTGTCAAGCAGCACGAGATCATTGGTTTCATAGAGAGGATTTTGCTTTACATCAAGGCGGGGAGAATCGATGTGAGCCCCTAAGATATTGAGGCCTTCCTCGAGCGGTGCCGTACCTAAATGCACCAAAATAAGTGCTTTACCGTATGCGTGAGCCCAAATTTTATCCCCCGCACGCAACGTTTGATTTGCCGCGACAACAGTATCGAGACTTCTGTATCCGTACGCTTCCGCGCGGGCAATGGCTGCCGCAGCGCATTCGCGCTCCGTTTTATTGGTAGAAATAAAATCGATATAGTCAGCGGTAAGCTTTTCTAGCTCGGATATATCGTCGGGGCAATACCGCTTCCAAGCATTCTTGCGTTCCATATACGCTCCTTTCCCGCAGCTGTCCCCTGCAAAAGCGTTTGAGCTGCTCCTTATCTTTTCAAAGTTTATTATCCCCGACCCGACGGACAAACAAAGTCCTCTCAGAAATTATCCAAAGACAAAGCACCGCACGATTAATTTTAAGCACAGAAGTGACTCCATTCCCCCACTTCAAAGGTTATATATGCTATGCTTCGATCATAGCAGCATCCTGTGCGCACCGTGGGGGGACGACAGGGGAACAATCACGGTGGGAGCTTTCGAGCGCCCAAGTCACAAGGAGGAAACATGGAAGCATCAGCGGTAAAAAAGTATGGTGCCGAGGCGTTCGGTACGTTTGTACTAACTCTTTTCGGGTGCGGGAGCGCGGCCATCGCAGGGTCCATCTTAGGTACGTTGGGCATTGCAATGGCGTTCGGCTTGTCGATTGTCGCTATGGCATTTGTCATTGGCGGCGTTTCGGGCTGCCACATCAATCCAGCCGTCTCGCTCGGTCTGTTCCTGGATAAACGCCTTTCAGCAAAAGATCTCATCGGTTACTGGATTGCCCAGTTCATCGGTGGCATCGTTGCTGCCGCCATCCTGTTTTTCATCATTACACAAAGCTCCGTTCTCGGCGGCGTTGCTGCCACCGGCCTCGGCTGCGACGGTTTTGATGCGGCTTCGTCGGTCGGCATCAGCCTTATTGGCGCGATTATCGTTGAAATCATTTTGACGTGCATCTTTGTGCTTTCCGTTCTGGGATCCACCGCCAACGAAAAGACCGCTCCCTATGCCGGTATCATTATCGGCTGCACCCTGACCTTTGTACACATCATGGGTATCCCGCTGACCGGCACGTCCGTCAACCCTGCCCGCAGCTTTGGCCCGGCTTTACTCATGGCGTTCAACGGCGACATGACCGCACTGTCTCAGGTATGGGTTTTCATTGTCGGACCGCTTGTCGGTGCTGCCCTAGCTGCCCTTCTCTGGAAGTGCTTTAAAACATCACCTGCCAAAGCGGCTGCCAAAGCAACAAAGCTTGCCGATTAAAGATACCTCTTTAGTATCAATTGTGAGGGCTTTGCGAATCTCGTCGCAAAGCCCTTTTTTTCACTTGCAATGCAGGTAAAAGAGTTTTATAGTCTTATTGATACGAGTTATCATTAATTACTATCAGACGAGATCACCAAACAAAGGAGCACTCATGGCACAGCAATTCCGTTCCGAAATCCCAACCGCTGCAAACTCCAGCAACTTCAATATTGCCGCCGATAGCACCACCGCCGTTGGCACTACCCTTGAAAACCTCAAAGCCGCTATTTCGGGCGAAACTGGCGCTTCCGCCAAATATACCGAGTTCGCACAGGCCGCTGACGCCCAGGGCTTTGGCAAGATTGCTCGCCTCTTCCGCTGCACCGCAGCTGCCGAACAGCTCCATATCGGCCTCGAGTACAACCTGGTCATCAAAGCTGAACCCGACTTCCAAAAACCCACCGCAGAAGCTCCTACCGCTGGCTCAAGCGACTTAAATCTTATCGCCGGAGCACAGGGTGAAATCTATGAGACTTCCGACATGTATCCCTCCTTCATCAAGAAGGCTCAAGAAGAAGGCGACAACGCCGCAGTTGCCGTATTCACGCGAGCCAAACTTGCCGAAGCCTATCATGCCGAACGCTACCTGGACGCTTACAACACGATGGACATGCCCGACGATGGCGAAAAATATTATCTGTGCCCCATCTGTGGCTACATCAACAAGGGCGACGACTTCGAGAAGTGCCCTATCTGCTTCGTTCCGAAAGACAAATTTACGGCATTTTAAGCTTTAACCTTTTCAATTAAATTTATGAAAAATGGTTCTTGCTCATGTTGAGTTGGAACCATTTTTTATAGCCAGGCCCAGTCGATCCACCTCCCGCCACACAGCGATGCCCTTCAGCTCTTCGCTTAGACACAACTATACAAACAAGAGTATTTTTAATATAGTAAGCTTTCAGAATGTATTGTGTGGTCTCTCTATTTCATAAGCCTAAGATCAGGCGGGAGTATCTCGGATATGTTAAAAAGCAACATCGAAACCAAAATGCAAATCGCATCAAAATTCATGGAGCTCGTAGAGGAAAGACCACCTTCAAAACGGGTGAGCATCACCGAACTCACTTCCGCCCTCAAAATAAATCGTGTTACTTTTTATAACCATTTTGATAATATCGACATGCTCGTACAGTGGATATATAGAAATTCTACGGGAGAAATCCTTTTCGCCGATGCGTTCAAACAGTACACGCTTGTCAAACCGAGTCCCGAACTAAATGACCCCTGGCCCGATCTCCCCATCTATGTTCAAGCCGATATCGAGGGAAACTTTGAAGCACAGGCACTCTTTTTCAAGTCACTCGGGAAATGTCACGAAAAACACCGCGCTTACTATGAAAAAATCTTTAGCGGCCACATTTACTTTGACTTGTTCGACTACGTTGTTGAACTTTACCTACCGGCCATAAGACAAGATATTATCGTCATGCTGAAGGGACGAGAGATGCCCGAATCGGTCATTAATTTTTTGGCTGAATATCACACGATGGGTATTTTCGGCCGCGTTCGATACCACTACGCTAAAACTCATAGCTATATGCTTCAAGAGGACTTGTCCCCCTATTTTATGTATGGCCACAACATGCTTGAATATACCATTGAAAATTATTCCCAAGCAGAAGAGATAAAAGGACTTCGCAACCTTTTCAAATTCAAAGGCCGCCGTTAAGTCAGCAAAGTAAAAGCTTTAGGATTGATTTTCTTCAGGCCCAATCATAAAACTCAATATTTTCTCAATAATTACAGAATTAACAATCTGTATAGGACGATTTACTACAAAATATTATATTTGTATATCAGAAAAACTACAAAAATCAAATTCTGACTATTCCCCAAACTCCTTTTCGCCTGATATAACTAACCCATCTCGAGATAAAAAAGCAAGACATTGGGTTTATCCGTAATGATTGAGGAGGCTACAATGATAAAAAACTATGACTTCGTCATTCTTGGAGGCGGTCATAACGGCTTGATTGCTACTGCGTATCTCGCAAAAGCAGGTTTTACCACCTGCTGCCTCGAAGCTAATGATGAATTTGGCGGAGGAACGCGATCGGGAGAAGTTACCCTCCCTGGCTACATCAGTGATACCGGCGGAATGATTCATAGTATGATTGCGCGTACCCCTATTATCCAAAATGACGAACTTGGTCTCATTGAGAAATACGGTCTCGAGTACGTCTCGACCAAGGCTCTTTTCTGCTCCATCTTCCCTGACAATACGACCCTTGTTATCGATCCCGATATGGACAAGGCGTGTGAGAATATCGCGAAATTCTCCGAGCATGACGCTATCGCATATCGTAAGTTCCATGATTATATGAAACAGATGATGAAAGTAGCAGCCGTTGGATCCCAGTCTCCTCCGCCTCCTTACGGCTCCATGCACAGCGCAATGTACATGAGTCCTGAAGGTCGAGAATTCCAACGTGTTCTCAACTCGAGCGCTCAGCAAATCGTAGAAGAATGGTTCGAAAGCGAGCAAGTCCGCACAACATTTACCCGTTGGTGCACAGAAATGATGATTGATCCTCGAGCAATCGGGACCGCAACCCTTCTGTACTTCGTCGTAAATGTTCATAATCCAGACTTGTACAAGATTGCCGGCAAGGTAAACCATGAATATCCCGGCTCCCCGTTCCCCAAGGGCGGAAGCGCGAAATTCATCCAAGCACTGCAAGATTGCTGCACCGCAGAAGGCGCAGAGCTGTTCACCAACGCTTTTGTTGACGGAATCACCATGGATGGCGACCTCGTTAAGAGCGTCACCACGAAGAACGGCGATGAATTCGTTGCAAACAACGCAGTCATCAGCACGATTAACATTAAGCACGTATATCAGATGCTGGGAGACAACGCTCCCGCAGACGAAGCAGAGCAAATTCGTCACCTGAAGTATGCCGACTTCTCCGCCCTTAACCAGTCTTTCGCCTTGGACAAGATTCCCGAATTTAAGGCCGGACCGGAAGTGCTGGATGCGTTCTGCATCGAAGCAGCACCGATAGAAAAAGAATACCTGCAGACATTTAGCAGTTACACGCTGGGAGATTTCAGTCCAAAATTGCCACTGATTACCATGCCTTGCCTACTTGATCCAACCCGTTGCCCCGAAGGCCATTGCGTGGTCAACATCTATCAGTATGCTCCGTATAACCTCTATGGAGATCCTCAAAACTGGGTTAAGTACAAGGAAAAGCTCGAGCGCGAAGTATGGGAGTTCGCCAAGAGCTTGTGGACCAACATTACCGATGACAACATTTTGGGCCACTGGAGTCTTACTCCGCTTGAGTACGAGCAGTGGGATCCTGCGTTTTTACATGGAGACATCGGACACATCGGTCTCCAGCCAAGTCAAATGTACGACCTGCGACCGCTCGTCGGTAAGGGCCATGAATATCATGGTGAAATTGAGAACCTTTACTTCCTTGGAGCATGTTCACATCCGGGCGCTGGCATTGCAGCTGCGTCCCGCGCGGGTGTTCAAAAAGTACTTGAAGACTACGGTGTCGATTTCCGAGATGTAGTAAAGAAAGATTAATATTCATAACACATGAATAATGAGTGGCTGAGCGCTTATTGAATACGTAGGCGCTCAGCCTAAAGAGAAGGTGATGAAATGGCACAAAAAAGACCCAAGAGAAAGTCTCTTATTGTTCGCACCGAAGACGGCAACCCTGTCATGGAAGTCTTTGGCATGAAAACCGTTGGCGACAAAATGATCATGGACGGAAAAGCTCTCGACAGCATGACCATGGACGTTATCGTCTCCATCGATGATGTCGCAAAAGGATACGAGATTGTAGACAAACGAGCCGTCTGGGCCTTTATCAAGCAGTTTCCTGCAGCAAGGCGCAGGCTTAAGAAACTCAATAAAGAACAGTCTAAAACAAACTGAGTCTCTGCCATCTCATCATTAGGTTCACCTCGTATAAGAGAGGTATGCTATGGATGATTTCAAACCGAAAAATCTTATCTTCTTTATTATTTGCATTGCCGTGGGGATAACGATCTCTTTCATTCCCGCTCCTGAAGGTCTTGATCATAACGCAATGATTTATCTTGGTACCTTTGTTGCGTTACTGATGCTCATGATTAAGCCCGTTATCCCCACGTGGATGTCATCGCTGTGCGCTCTGGCTGTTTTAGCGATAGCAAAAGTGGGAACGATACCGGTGGTGTTCAGCGCTTTTTCTGATAGCATCTTTTGGCTTATGGTTGCAGTTTTCGCTTTTGCAACAGCGATTGCAAATTGTGGAGTTCTCAATCGTCTCGCTCTAAAGCTTCTTACCGTTTTTCCCAAGAACTATCGAGGACAAGTGCTGTCACTTATGGCTGCCGGCTTTGTCATGAGTCCGCTTATTCCTAGCTCAATGGCAAAAGTCAATCTTCTTCTGCCCATGGCAACCGCGATGACTGAACAGGTTGGCTATGAACCGAGAAGTAAACCAGCTCTTGGGCTTTTTACCGCTGCTTTTATGCCGTCCTATATTGGTTGCTACGCCTTTTTAACAGGAACCGCAAATGTTGCCTTCCTGGTCGGCGTACTTAAGCTTGATTTTTCGTGGATTGGCTGGCTGTCGGCAACCTTTATCTGGCTCATCATTCTTTTGCTGGGAACGTTTATTTACTGCATGACCTATTGCAAGCCAGCGAAAAAGCTTGATTTGCCAAAGGGGTTCTTTGAGGGAAAGCTTAAAGACCTTGGAAAAATTTCCTTCAATGAAAAGGTAGCTATCGTAGTTATTGTCTGCGCACTTGCGACCTGGATTACACAGCCGTTGCACGGTTTTGATGCAGGCATGGTTTGCATGGTGGCGACAGCGGTGCTCGTGCTTTTCGGAGTTCTCGACACAAAGGACTTCAACACCAAGATGCCTTGGGGTTTGTTGATTTTCATCGGTGCGTTTATTGCGTTCACGAATCTCATGTCCCCCCTCGGAATCAGCACTTGGCTCGCAAGCTTACTTGCTCCGATCATTACTCCTGTTGCAAGTAACGTCTGGATCTTCGTACCAGCACTTTGTATTATCACTTGGCTTCTTCGTTCGTTTATACCAGCACAAGCCGTTGTTCTTATTTCTTTGGCCGCAGTGTTCTCCCCCATACTGCCCGCAGCTGGAATTTCGTTATTCGTCTTAGGTTTCACCGAATACACCGTCGGCAATATTTGGTTTAACAAATTCCAAAATCCGCTTATCTTAGGCGTGGTTGCAGTTGCTGGCAACAAGTATGTGACAATTGACGAATTTAGAAAATCAGCTTGGGCCTACATGGCAATAGCCCTTGTTGCGCTCATGGGAAGTATCCCCTTATGGAGTGTCCTTGGCCTTTGCTAAACGAAGCACCAAAGAATCAAACGAAAAGAAAAAAGGGAGGCGGCTCAAATAGCTCCCCTTTTTTCTTTCTGTATCGCACCCTCACTCAGATTTCCTCAAAACATTACAGCCCTTCAATGCGAACGTCCCCGAAACGACCGTCGTAGACGGAAAGTTTCGCAACCGACGGTCTTGACCCGCCCCGAGGATACGTTACGCTGCCGGGGCAGACGAGAACCTGAGCGGCCCCGGCTTCCTTTCCGGTAATGATTTTCGGCACATGGGTATGTCCGTATACGCACACCTGCGGCAGGGGCACCCCGCATTGAAGAGGGCCCGCCCCCTTTAGTGCGGCGAAAATATCCTCCCGATAGTGCGCCACCAAAAACCGGACACCTTCAATCACCGGTTGGGCGAATCGCCCCACCGCTTCGCCGTATTCGGCATAATCATTGTTACCAAGCACGGCATACACCACCGCAAGCGTCTCAAGCTCTCTGAGCACTTCAGGAGAGCAGATGTCGCCTGCATGGATGAGGTAATCACAGTCAGCCAAAGCCGCAAATGCAGCGGCCGGCAAGCGGCCGTGAGTATCGGAGACTATACCGACCGTTTTCACCAGACTATCGATCATTGACATTCTTTCCAAAGAGTCCCTGCCGGAAAACATCCACATCCCCGGTGCGTCCCTTTTGTCCTACGCGCGGTTGATCACCTGGATTTGCAAACCCTCCATGACATCAAGGCATTTTTCGTTCAAAGCAGCATCGAAAGATGCCGTACAAGCAGCATCGACAATGACGGGGACTTCAGGACAGACGGTCTTGGCAATCACCGCGTTTGAAAGCACGCAAATATTAGACACGAGACCCACCAGCTCAATCGACACGAACGGATGCATACCGATTTCCCCTGCGGCCAGCTGCGCGCACCTAAGCCACTCAAACAGCCCCGTCGACCCGAAGGCGGGCTTTAAAAAGACCGGGTCGCTCTTCTTACATAAACCAGCGACGCGTCCGTACAGATCATGGCCACTCGAACCCGTCACGCAATGGACAACCGGGAGTATTTTCCCCTCAAGCGTTTCGAGATATTCCGCTTCATGCGTATCGAGCGTGAACGCGACTTCATCGCCAGCAGCCCGATAGGCTTCGATTTTCCGCACTATCGGATCCTCGAGGTCTTCAGCACCGGCAAATCCCAGAGAGCCATCGACAAAGTCATTCTGATAATCGACAACTATGAGCAATCGTTTCATGAAACCATCATCTTCCTTGCCTTATTCATCTGCGCTTCGATATCCATCCCGATAATATCGAGCCCCTCAGCTGCCACGAGGCGCACCTTGGGAATCCCAAACATTGCGGCGATGCCGCACACATAATCATACCCGTAATTGGCCCCATCGAGAAAGCCTCCGCACGTGGTAACGTAGGTAAGCGTTTGAGCCTTGCATTGGCCGATGCATTCTCCCTGGTCCGTATAGACGAAGGGGATGTTGCACACCGACACGTGTTCAAAATATACTTTGAGCGCTGCCGGAAATGATTGATCCCAGTAAGGAGCGCCGATAACGATCTCGTCGGCTTTTGCGAATTGGTGCGACAGATCAAACATCGAGTCATCGTAGCACCCGGTATTCTCAAGCGCCGATCGAGCTTCCAGCATGTCACCCTGAAAGGGAGCTAAATTCATTGTCGTCAAATCGACTTCAATCACGTTTTCCTTATCGGCGAGCAATTCTTTACACAATACGAGCGTTCTCGATTGATCGCGCCTCATGCATGCGTTTACAAAAAGGGTTACCGTCATCGGCTTTCTTCATCACCTTTCAAAATATCGAGAGCAAAGCGATACCCACCGCTTCCGTAGTTAAGCGATTTGGAAACACGGGCGATCGTTGTTGCAGAAGCTCCCGTTGTCGTCTCGATAGAAGTATAGGGTTTTCCCGCGTCGAGTAAACGAGCTACCGACAATCGCTGTGAGGTTTCTTTAATTTCTCGAATAGTAAACAGGTCCTCCAACAACGCAAAGACCGTATTCTCGTCATCGATGGATGAAAAGACCTTCAGCAGGTCTTCGACTTCCTTCGTTCGTAAATTTTCCATTATTTCCTCATTTTCATCAGGCCATATTCGATTGAATCCACAAGCGCATTCCACGACGCTTCAATAATGTTTTCCGAAACACCGATCGTACCCCACGTATCATGCGAATCGCGCGTGGTAATCATGACGCGCGTTATGGCGTTTGTGCCGACGTTCTCATCGAGGATACGAACCTTGTAATCGATCAACTCCATATCGATCACTTCAGGATACGACGCCGAAATAGCCGCACGCAGCGCCGAGTCAAGAGCCCCGACAGGACCCATTCCTTCACCGGTTGCCACAAAGCGCTTGTCTCCCACATGAATCTTGATGGTCGCTTCACTTTGAGCATCTTTTGCCCGCGCTCCGGTATCTTCCTTATCGTCCACAATCACCCGAAAGCTTTCCAGCGTAAAATGTGGCTCAAAATCACCCTTGTGTGCATGGAGCAGCACCGCGAGCGACCCATCGGCGGTTTCGTAGGTAAACCCTTCTTTCTCGCGTTTCTTGATATCATCGAGAATGGTCTGCGTCAAGGGAGCATCCCTGGCAAGCTCGACGCCGAGGCTGTGCGCTTTCGACACCAACGATGCCTTGCCGGCAAGTTCGCTCATCAACATGCGGGCCGTATTTCCCACGCTACCCGGTGCAGCGTGTTCGTATGCCTCAGGAAAACGGGTGATCGCGCTCGCATGAAGCCCGCCTTTGTGAGCAAACGCCGAGGCACCTGCATAGGGATGATGAGCGGGAAGGGCCCTGTTGCACGTTGCCGCGACGAATTGAGCAACGCTCGTCAACTGCGCAAGGTTTTCAGACCCCACGCATTCATATCCCATTTTCAATTCCAAATCGGCAATCACCGTCAACAGGTCGGCATTGCCCACCCGTTCGCCATACCCATTAACGGTGCCCTGCACCTGGCCGCATCCCGCACGCACCGCCGCCAGCGTGTTGGCAACACCACACCCGGAATCGTTGTGGCAATGGATACCGAAAGACTGGCCAGAAAAGCGCGCGGTCGTTGTGGCAACGATTTCTTCCACTTCAAACGGCAGGGCGCCACCATTTGTCTCGCACAAAGCGATGACATCGGCCCCTGCGCGACTCGCCGTTTCCAAACAGCACAACGCATAGGCAGCATTGACTTTGTAGCCATCGAAGTAATGCTCGGCGTCGAAGATAACGCGCACGCCCTGCGCCTTTAAGTAGGCGACGGAGTCACCAATCATACGGAGATTTTCCTCAAGAGTGGTTTGCAGTGCCCGCTGGACCTGAGCGTCCCACGTCTTGCCCACAATCGTAACAACCGGGGCTTTCGATGCAAGCAAATTCCTAAGACCACTATCTTGATCTGCCGAAACGCCCTTTTTACACGTTGAGCCAAACGCTGCGATCTGCGCATGGAGAAAAGACATTTTTTGCACTCGCTGAAAAAAAGCGATGTCCTTGGGATTCGATGCGGGAAAGCCACCTTCGATAAAATCGACCCCGAACGCATCGAGACGGGCAACGATTCGTAACTTATCTTCCAGCGAGAGAGTGATACCTTCACACTGCTCACCATCACGCAGCGTGCAATCGTAGGTGAATATCTTCGCCACAGACTTCCCTTCTCAAGCGTTGGGGACAACACGAAAGCAAAATAGAAATAAACCTCCCGAAAACGTGGTCGAAAGTTTTCTTCCACTTTTCGGGAGGTCGCGGGTGCGCTTAAATTTCAGTCAGCCACTCTTTGTACTCTTCGACGTGACCATAGGCCACATTGAAGAAGCGATCCTGCAGTGCGCGGGTGATCGGACCGGGCTTGCCAACCTCGCGATCATCAACGCTTCCAATCGGAGTTAATTCAGCGGCAGAACCGGTCATGAATACTTCGTCGGCCACATACAGATCGGAGCGAACCAAGCTTTCCTCAAGTGCAGGAATATCGAGATCATCGGCCAAACACAGCACGGTATCGCGCGTGATACCTTCGAGCAGGCCATCGGACAGCGGAGGCGTAGAGAGCACGCCGTCACGAACGATAAACAGGTTTTCGCCCGTACCTTCGCACACAAGACCCGCTTCGTTGAGCATGATAGCTTCAGCATATCCGTGGCTTTTCGCCTCGATCTTAGCAAAAATGGAATTCATATACGATGCCGAGGATTTTACCGCAGGAGGAATAGCGTTGTTCGAGCGCTGGCGCCACGACGAGATACCGACGGCGACACCATTCTCGAGCGCATCGGGTCCGAGATAGGAATCCCAAGGCCACACGGCAATCATCGTTTCAACGGGCGAGCCGGTAGGGTCGACACCCATGACCCCGTAACCACGGTAGACCAAAGGACGAATATAGCAGCTGGGCAGGTTATTTTTACGAATGAGATCAATGGTCGCCTGGCACAGTTCGTCAACCGAATACGGCAAATCGATCAGTGCAATTTTGCAGCTGCGGTGCAGACGAGCCATGTGGTCACGCAAACGGAAGATAAAGCTCTTGTCGGAATCGGGATCTTTGTAACAACGAATACCCTCGAAAACAGCGGATCCGTAATGAAGCGAGTGGGAAAGCACGTGAGTGGTCGCGTCGGCCCAAGGAATCATTTCGCCATTTTTCCAAATATATTCGGCTTCAGTTATGCCTGCCATAGTCTGACACTCCTTTTTCTTTTCAGCTATACCCTTACCGACGTCACATCGACGCTTCAAGAGTCTTTATCTCTATTCGAAAACACGGCACCGCCCCAGAGCGGCGCCGTATCCTGAACACGTCTCATCATTGTACTTCATTCAAGTAAAGTGCACCGATGCATCCGGGGAGCGCAACATTTTTCAACGAAGTGTACACGGCAACGACGCAAACGCCAGGCGCCCTGCGACAAGTTGGCCACCACGACGTGCCGCTCGGTTAGCTAGCAGTAAAAGAGCATGTCATTATAGGTTGGCACGGGCCAATAGTCCCTTTCGGTGATTATCTCGAGCGCATCGATAGCGCCGCGCAGCAAATCCATTGCAGGCAGCACTTCACGTGCGTAACAATTGGCCTTTTCCTGCTCGTCAGCAATCGCCTCCGCTCTGTGATGGATGGTATTCAAGTTTTCAACCTGGGTAGATGCTTCTTTTAAGTGGGTGAGCAACTTATCGAGCAACGTCTCTTGCGCATCGAGATCGGCCGAAGGACAGGCCGCCCTGATGGTGGTGATATTTCCGGCAACATCGGCAGCGTAGTTGTTGATGGAAGGCAAATAAGTACGGCGTGCCATACGCTTCATCACGCGGGCTTCGATGTTGAGCAGTTTCGTATATTTTTCCAACTTCACTTCGTAGCGGCTCCGAACTTCAGGCTCGGTGAGCACATCGAATTCGGCAAACAGATCGATGCTTTTTTGATCAACGAAGCACGGCAGCGCTTCAGCCGTACTGTGGCAATTTGCCAGACCACGACGCGCAGCTTCGATCGGCCAAGCATCGCCGTATCCATTTCCGTTGAAAATGATGCGTTGATGCGTCGTCAGCGTGTTCTTGATGTAGCTGAGTGCGGCAGCTTCGAATGCATCTCCCGACAGACCCTCCATCGCATCAGCGAATTCTTTCAAACTCTTGGCCATGGCGGTGTTTAAGATCATGTTCGCATCGGAAAGATTTACCGCCGAACCAGGCATGCGGAACTCAAACTTATTGCCGGTAAACGCAAACGGACTGGTGCGGTTGCGATCCGTGTTGTCTTTCAAGAAATTCGGAAGCACGGCAACTCCCAAATCCATCGCGACCTTTTCGGCACTGGTATAATCATGGCCGGTAATGAGCGCCTCCACGATTTCGCCCAGCTCGTCGCCGAGGAAGATGGAAATGATCGCCGGAGGTGCTTCGTGGGCCCCCAAGCGGTGATCGTTGCCGGCAGAAGCGACGCTCATACGCAACAGTTCCTGATAGTCATCAACCGCCTGAATGACACCGGTCAAAAAGACCAAGAAGCGCAGGTTGTCCATCGGGGTATCGCCCGGATCGAGCAAGTTTGTCTTGCCGAAAGAAAGAGACCAGTTATCGTGCTTTCCCGAACCGTTGATGCCTTCAAACGGCTTTTCGTGTTGCAGGCAGACCAACCCGTAATGCGAAGCCAGAAGGCGCATCTTCTCCATCGTGATCAGATTTTCATCGATGGCGCGATTGCAGTTGGTAAACACGGGCGCCAGCTCGTGCTGAGCAGGCGCAACTTCATTATGTTTCGTTTTGGCGGCAATGCCGAGCGCCCACAGTTCATGATCGAGTTCTTTCATGAACTCATTGACGGTTGGGCGAATAGCGCCAAAGTAATGTTCTTCGAGTTCTTGACCCTTACAGGGAGAAGAGCCAAACAACGTACGACCCGTCAAGATAAGATCCTGCCGCTTTTCATAGTCTTTCTCGGAAATGAGGAAATATTCCTGCTCGGAGCCGACGGTGGCCACCACGCGATGGCGTGACTCCCCGAAAAAAGCAAGCACTCGATTTGCCTGCTCATCAATGGCCGCCAAAGAACGCAGCAGCGGAGTTTTTTTGTCGAGCGCTTCGCCAGTATAGGAGCAGAAAGCCGTCGGGATGCACAGCACCTCATCCTTGATGAAAGCGTGACTCGTGGGATCCCACGCGGTGTAGCCGCGAGCCTCAAAGGTAGCACGCAATCCACCGGAAGGGAAACTCGACGCATCAGGCTCGCCCTGGATCAGTTCTTTGCCAGAAAACGTCATGACCGCGCGCCCATCGCCCGTGGGATCAAGAAAGCTGTCGTGCTTTTCGGAGGTGATTCCTGTCAGCGGCTGGAACCAGTGCGTGTAATGAGTCGCACCGTGCTCGATTGCCCATTCCTTCATGGCATGCGCAACGACATTGGCCACTTCAAGATCAAGCGGTTTCCCTTCTTTGATGGTTTGAGCGAGTGATTTATACGTTGCGGAAGGCAAGCGCTCCTGCATCGTGAAATCATTGAACACCATCGATCCATAGTTTTCGGAAACCTTCGCCATATTAAAAATCTCCTTACCCTGTATATCAACAAGCACCATATCGCAATATGCGCCCTGTTTCATTGCACCCGCTATAACGTGAATAGTGTACCCGAGCGAAGGCCTCCCGTGATGAGGAAAACACCTGAAACGCTTGACTTGCAATATTTTTGGTTGAGAACAGGGCTCACCTCAACAAGCAGAGTTGTCACAACAAGCCTCGTTACCAAAACGAAAAGGCATTCCCCTAGTGGCAAAACAAATAATGATGAAAAATAATCCGCGCTATCAACTACTCCTCATCAAATCCAAAGCTGCGTTGCTGTTCTTCAATAAGAGAAAATATTTCTTGTTGTGAATGAATCCCTGTCTTTTTATAAATATTTCTAATATGCGTTTTTACCGTCTCCTTCGACAACGTTAAATCCTCGCAAATGGACGCCCGACTATACCCCTTAGCCAGGAGGGTAAATATTTCCTCCTCGCGGGCGGTCAAAGCATACTGGCGACAGGCAAGCTTGCAACCCATATCTAAATTATTAGGAAGCGCCTCCATGTCGCCAGGACGAACCATTCCCCAGCCAGTTTGAAGGTTTTTACGATCCGACATCAAAAGAGAACTGGCCAGCAATATGAATACCATAACGATTGACAAACTTGATGCACCAACACCTGAAAGCAATTGGAGCTCCAGCGTGACATTTCCAACAACAGCCCCACAAGCTTGCCCAAACAAGAGCGAACATGTTGTCCAGGCAAAAACCCAATTTGTAGGCAGACCCCTTTGTTTGATCAAGTAAGTACACAGAGCCCACATCAAAATGTCGACAAAACGAAACCCTACCGAATGGACAAACCATCCTCCCCAAGAAGCGGGATCAATCAAAGCGAATAAAAGATAACCAAGGGCCATAAGCACAAACCCTCCCTGATATATCAACTGATTAAAATCCATTTTTAGCAGCAAAGCAAAAACGAGCAAGGCAGCTGCAGCAACGACGGCGCTGCAGCCACTCACCAAAATTAAAGAATCGCTGTAGCCTCCAAGAAACATAATCGCCTGAACAATGCCACACGTAAAACCCTGCAAAAACGCTGTTGCTAAAAATTTCCAAGGAACATTAATTTTTGCATTACGATCCCGCCTATAAAGATGAGTTGTCTTTTTAATTTCACTCCGCAAAAGCGCCATGCTCGCTAAAGGAATAAGAAAAACGCATACCCAAAGAATAGCTGGTGGCAATGATGTAATAGCAACTAAAAAAATTGCGGCGCCAAACGTGCCGACAATACCATGCATAATCGTTTTACGCGGACCGAGATGACCGAGCATGCGTCCCCACTCAACGTGCAGACACGCGGTTCCCGCCCCTAAAACCAAGCCTCCCACACAGACCAAAACAGTCATCAAAACGGGCTCGGTAAGCGGAGAAAGAGCCAAACCACCGCACACTGCCACACCAACTGACATCGAAAACGGTATTGATCTTAAATACCATACGCCCTGCGGAGTGTAGTTTTTGAACTTTAAGAGGATCCCCAAGATAAAAAAAGTCAAGGCATATGCGAACAAAGGCACCACCCAAGCAGGTATAAAAATAAGAGATCCCGCGGGGAGTGCAGCGCTAAAAAATGCCGTTTGGAAAATAAGCCACACCCACGTCCAAAACAAACTAAACCCTAATGATAAGTTAGAATGCATAATGAGTTCGTTTTTGAAGTCACGTAAAATCGCATATCGCTCTCGGCCTTGCATCGCAGCAATGCGCCCACCCACACAACGTCGAGCATCATGACCCATAATTACCCTCCCCTGTCATATCAAACGCCACTTATGGTATCACGCAGAAGATAAAGAAAATTATAAACATCTACCCCGGCAGGGGTAGATGTTCTTTCCAGGACAATTACCGTCCAAAGGTGATGGATTACCCCCTCCACAATACGATATGGTTGATGCGTGGAATGAGGGATTCCACGCATCAATATCGCAGCAGTAAAAGAACATTTGCGCCATACAGCAAGGGATATTCAAAAGAAAGAAGGGGAATCATGGGTAAGGAAAAAATAACTGAAGTTTCACGGCGGCAATTCTTAATTGGAGCCGGACTTGCTGGAATTGGAGCCGCAGGAGCCGGGCTTGCCGGATGCAGCCCAAGCGGATCAGCTACGCAAAAAGATTCTTCAGCCTCAAAAACAACATCCGCAGGAAGTGCTCTAACAGGCAACCCCCTTGGAGCAAATGCGGCAGTCGAATGGTCTTTCACAAAGCCACCGGTAAATATTGCCGATTCAGAGATCAAAAGCACCGAAGACATCGACGTCTTGGTTGTTGGCTGCGGCTTTGCCGGAGCAATCGCATCAACCGCAGCAGCAGAACGAGGCGCAAAAGTACTTTGTATCGAAAAAGAATCTACTTGGTCGGGTCGCGGCGGACACATCACCGCGTATGGTTCAAAAATTGTTAAACAGTATGCCAATGAAGGCTGGTTCAAGGAAGCCGACTACGCTCATGTTGTGCGCCGCTTAATAGAATGGGCAACAGGACGCGTCAAGGAACCGCTTATGTGGGAATTCGCCAAGAAATCAGGAGCTTGCATGGATTGGCTTGTCGATCTTGTAGCTGACTCCGGATTACACCCCACATTGTGGGCAGGCTATTATAAAGGTCCCGACTACACAGAGGAACCCATTACTCATTTCTTCTATGACGACACGACTGACTTCGTTTATCTCGATGGCGTCTCTACGGGTCTCGGTATGACCGTCTTGATTCCTGCCGTTATCAAAAAAGGTGAGAAATTTGGTGTTGAGTACCGCTACGATACCCCCTGCGCTCGATTACTTCGTGATGGTGAAGGCCCTGTAACTGGCGCAATTATTGGTAAAGAGGGTAGCTACACCAAGATCAATGCGAAATCGGTTGTTATCGCTTCGGGAGACTACCTTGACGATGATGAAATGCGCTCTCGCTACCAACCTTTCACCTGGCACGCTGATAGCCGTCTCTATATTCCATTCGGTATTAGCACCGGCGATTTACATAAACAAGCTATGTGGATTGGTGGAGCTATGCAGGAATCCGAGCCTCACTGTGCAACCATCCATCTGGAATCTGGCGCTCAAAGTTACAACTTCTTGCACATAAACGCTGAAGGAAAGCGCTTCATGAACGAAGACGTAAACACCCAATCGAAATCTTGCGTTAAGTCATACCAGCCTGAAGGCAAAGCGTTTACAATCTACGATGCCAACTCTCTTGAAAAGTTTGCACAATCATGCAATGAAGGTTCTTCCGGAGGTATCTCCTCTGACCAGCAATATCGACGCTACGGAGTTCCCTTCGATATGGATGTAGAGCTAAAATTACGTGAAGCAAAAATCAAGCAAGGCCTTCTTTTCCAAGCCGACACGCTTGATGATTTAGCAAAACAGATTAACGTCCCGGTAGATAGCCTCAAAGCAACCATAGACCGCTACAACGAATTGGCACATAAGGGCACCGACGAAGATTTCGGGAAACGCCCAGAAATTATGTGGCCCATCGATACACCGCCATTTTTTGCCGGGCAGCTAGTCTCTACGCTACTCGCCGCCTCGGGCGGTTTACGCCAAGACACAAAGTGTCATGTTCTTGATGAAAAAAATAAGGCAATCGAAAATCTTTACGTATGCGGTGCAGCAGGAGGAGAATATTTCTCCAATGACTATCCCACCATCTGCCCCGGCACAAATCATGGGCGCTGCTTAACGTTTGGCCGCATAGCCGGCATCAATTCTGCAGGTGGCAATGCAGAAAAAGAAATACCCGACTTAGAGATCCCCATCACAATGATGCCCGAAGAAAACCGGGTCAACACAGTCACACCGAGTAAAAAGTAACAATAAAGTAAGCGACCCTCCCAAGGCCACCTGACACCTCCCCGTCAAGTGGCCTTTGTTCTATACGCCTCCTATACACTCAAAACTTTTTTAAAGACTCCGCCCTTTGATAGGACGGAGTCTTACAATAACCTCGAGATTACATCAATACAAATAATTACGAAACACCCAATGCGTGACGAACCGCAACCCAGCCCATAACCGAACCAGATCCTAACGTCATGCCACCATGGCAGTAGGCTCCACCGGAAACACCACTAGAGCAGTTTCCTACCGCATACAATTGCGGGATAGCTTCACCCTGCAAATTAACAACCTGAGCGTTCCCGTTGATTGTCAATCCCCCATTTGTGCCACAGGTTCCCGGAACATACATAGCCCCGTAAAACGGCGGCGTTAAAAGAGGAGCTAATACCTGATTCGGTATATCAGTGCGCGATCCCATTATCGTTCCACACGTCAAAATAGAAAAATTACTTTCACCACGATGATACTTGGGGTCTTTTCCATTTGAAGCCCCCTCATTAAATGACGCAACTTCAGCAGCAAGACCCGCTTTGTCGATTCCGAGTTTATCAGCAAGCTCCTCAAGTGTATCAGCCTTAACGAAGAAATCGGGCATGGGATCACCGGGTGCTTTTGTCCCCGGAAAAGGATACGCAGAAGCACAGTCCGAATCGCATATAAAAAACGCTGGAATATTAAAAAAAGTCATCGTTCGAGTATCGAAATCACTAAAAACACGATTATAGGTATCATAGGCAGCTGACTCATCACCAATACGTTCACCGCGACGATTTACAACGATTGCTCCGGGGCGAGGACGATACATTGCCCAGTCAGTACCTTTCATGTCAAACACAATTTCATTGTTGAGAATCATTACAGCAGGATCTTTCCCCGCTGGCAAAAAGAAAGGTACACCCCAGCTTCGGTCCATATGGGAAAGATTCGCCCCAATTTTCATCCCCATTCGCTGAGCGTCACCTGTATTACCCACGCAAGAATTGGTAGCTAAAAGAGGTGAAGGTAAATACCGCGAACGCATATCATCATTATGTTCGAATCCTCCCGTCCCCAAAATCACCGCCGTTTTGGCACGGATATTAAGCTTCCCTTTCTTGGTGGACGCCCGCACACCGACAACAACGTCTCCTTCGACTATCAAGTCATCGGCAGCTGTCTCCATCAGAACCTCAACGCCTGCTTCTTCGACTGCTTTTTGCAATACAGCCCATACCGCCGGACCAGTTTGTGATTTTTTTTCTCCATTTATTGAGACAACGCTGATGCAGCCACGTCCAAACGGCAAAAATCCATCAAGAGGTTCATAATAGTCCTGGAACAATTTTTGGGGAGAAAGACCCCACTCGAAGCCGAGGGCCTCTCCGGTCCATTTCAAGAATGCATCACCGTTGCTCACATAAGATTCGACAACGGCTTCATCAGCACGACCTTGACTTGCTTGTTTGTAATAAGTTAGAACTTTTTCAAGGCTGTCTTGTACGCCTTCATTTTTTGCAGCAGTTGTCAGGGGAATACCGACTCCACCGCCAGACGTAGCACTTGTGCCACCCCACGTTGATTCCTTTTCAATAAGTAGAACCGATTCAGCACCGTACTTTTTTGCAGCCAAAGCGGCAAACGCAGCGGTGCCCGAACCAACAACAAGGATATCGGTTTCTTTATCCCATGAAACCGCTCCACTCGATGCACCGGCTTCCTTGTTGTTTTGAGAGCCAGCGCAGCCAGCGAGACCTAGGCCGAGGGCACCAGCCCCTGCTGCCGCCAAAAAACTTCTACGACTTATTTGTTCTTTCATGACTTAACCTCCCCTTGATATCCATTGCTTGACCGCCGTATTATCTAAAGCCCCTTAAGCTCCAGCCCCTCAGCGGCCTCATAAATATACTATGCTGCAGGGATTACAAATCACTGTTTGAACACTTTTTATTCACATAAAATACTTATTTATAGCTCACGCAGAAATTTGCCTTTCTGTTTTTCGGCACAGCAAGCCGACAAGCAGGCGTATAGGACAAGCAACCCCCAACAACGCCCGTAACGTATAAGAGCTCCGCCACTCTTGCGAGGGACGGAG
>JAVVXN010000027.1:0-8743 GCA_036651575.1 Raoultibacter sp.
ATTATGGGCTTCGTTCTCTTGATGCTCTCGCTTTTCTCGGCACTCATTCCTGTTATTGCCGGTGTGGTCTTTGATGCGTCAGGGGCCTATACCAGTATGTTTTTGGTGGTTGCGATTATTGCGGCCATAGGTGGTATTGCGTCGCTTCTGGTTCGTTTCCCGAAGAAGGCGTAGTCGAAGGGGAAAGCCATGCTCGTTCAGTCCTTTTGAAGAAGGCTGTACGTGTGCCGAGAAGGCATGATTGATGATGGGGGAGGGTTATCTCGCTGAAGGTTATCCTCCTCTATCTCTTGATAGATGAGCGGTTTATAGGTGACACAGTAAAGACCCTTACTTTCACACGGCAGGGGTCTTTACTGTGCAAAGAGGTCGATGATTGCGCAGTGTCGGTGGGGGTTGTCGATGCCGATGTTTACGATTTCTTCCAGAAGTCCTGAATGAGCTTTTGACGGTTTTCCTGGTTCGTCTTTTGTAGGATATTGTGGACGTGCACTTTTACCGTGCTGAGTGAAAGGCTCATGGTGGACGCGATATTTTGATTGTCCTTGCCAAGCAGTACTAAATTGAGTACTTCCTGCTCGCGTGCAGAGAGCTTGTGGCGTTGACCATAGAGAGCGATGGTGTCATCAACCAGCGCCTCCTGTCGTGTGTCGCCATATTTGGCGGGATGCTTGAAGCGGAGGGAAAGCGTTCGATAGGCGTTTCGGCAGGCGAAGAACATGCAGCAAAGCATCAGAAGGTTTTCTGAAAAATTACGATTGAGAGAATATGAGCGAGGGCCAAAAGCAATTTGGGCGGGATCGAAAACTAAAAAGAAAAAAACATCCTCAACAACAATCGATAAACCTAAGATCCAAAGAAGGACATAAAACCATCGATGGCGCTGTAGCCTGTTTTTTTCGAGAGGGTCTTTTGTTGTGAAGTATCGGAATGCAGCATAGGCGAGCATCCAGTATAAAAAGAGAGCACGCATCGTAAAAAAGAGAAACTGCTGTAAATCGCTTTGCGGCAACGCAAGCATTGCGGCGCTTGCCGCCGCAAAGGCGATGCACGGAGCGATAAAAATGAAGCGATGATGTTCGTTAAAATAATCGCAGACGAGCAACCAGAATGACCCTAAAAAACCCAACCCGGTGACGATGGTCGCCAGCGAAGTGATAAGTACGTAGGTGGATTCGTGGCCTATGTTGACAATGGTGGCGAAATCATTCTGCAAGACGAGCGCGACATCGAAAAAGTAAAAGAGAAATCCGAGAAAAGCAAAAAATACCAACCGTTTGTGGGATACAAAAAATACCGACAAGCACGATGCTGAGGCCAAAATCGTAATAAGAAGCATGAAAAGTGTGAGATAAAATAACGCAAAAATCACTTGATGCCCCCCGTCGTGCTTACACCCCGGTTAACGTTGCTCATGATACACGATTTCTTTTCGTGCGCTGTGGTTTGTCAGGAAAAGGCACATTCTTGTGTTTGGGATAAAAAGGTAATTCATGAGGGGTTTATCGGGGATGTAGTAGCGAAGTGGCAGCGATAAGTCCCTAATAAATTTCCATAAGCACCGATTAAACCTTCCGTCCGTTGCTGGGCGCTCGCATAGTGGCACCAACGCGTTTCAGCGAATAAGGTGGCGCGTGTCAACTAGCAGGATTCGCATAAGCGAATCAGGATACAAGGAGGGTTGCATATGACTGGTGTGAATGTCAAAAGTGAGATCAAGCCTTTGAAAAAAGTCTTGCTCCATCGACCGGGTAAAGAGCTTTTGAACCTGACGCCGAACACGCTCGAAGAACTCTTGTTCGACGACATTCCCTTTCTGAAGGTTGCTCAGGAAGAGCATGACGCTTTTGCGCAGGCTTTGCGTGACAACGGTGTTGCAGTGTTTTACCTGGAAGATCTTACGGCTGAGGTGCTGGATGCCGATCCGGCTTTGCGAGAGAAATTTCTAAAACAATGGATTGAAGAGGCGGGTATCCGCACGGATCGCTACCAGAAGATTATCTTCGATTATATGCAGGAAAATTATCCCGACGCAAAAGAGTTTGTCTTAAAGACAATGGAGGGAATCAATCTGACCGAGCTGCATACCGACAAGTCAAATTCGCTTGTTGACTTGGTAAGCGAAGCATCGAAGATGGTTGTTCCTCCCATGCCAAATCTGTATTTTACGCGCGATCCGTTTGCGATGATCGGCAATGGCGTCTCCCTGAACCGCATGTATTCGGTTACTCGCAACCGTGAAACCATCTACGGTGAATATATTTTTGCGCATCATCCGTTGCTTGAGGGAACGCCGCTGTATTACAGCCGCTACAACACGTTCCATATCGAAGGCGGGGACGTTCTCAACATCAATGACAAAGTGCTTGCCATTGGCATTTCTCAGCGCACCGAGCCCGATGCTATCGACGCGATTGCTCATAACATCTTCAATGATCCGACGAGTCCCGTTGAGACCATCCTTGCGTTCAATATTCCCAACAACCGCGCCATGATGCATCTTGATACGGTGTTCACGCAGATCGATGTCGATAAATTTACCGTACATCCCGGTATTATGGGGCCTTTGACCGTGTTTGAAATCACGCCTGAAGGCGAGGGCATTAAGGTCAAGGAAATCAACGAGCCGTTAGAAGATATTTTGACGCGCTACGTCGGCACGAAGGTTGAGCTGATCCCGTGCGGTGGTGGTGACCGTATTGCTGCTGAGCGCGAACAGTGGAACGACGGTTCGAATACGCTGTGTATCGCACCGGGCACCATTGTGGTGTACGAGCGCAATGATGTCACCAATAAGGTTCTCAAGGAAAAGGGAATCAAGGTTATCGAAGTTCCTTCCGCAGAACTTTCCCGGGGTCGTGGGGGCCCGCGCTGCATGAGCATGCCCATTGAGCGCGAGGACTAAGTTCGACTTATTCTTACAACAGTCAGGAGCCCGATGTCCCCGGTGGGATCGGGTTCCTGGTGATTTATGCCGTTTTAGCCTTTGAGAGGAATCACTTATGGAAGAAAAGAAGAATGGGATCAGTCTTTTCGGTCTGATTGGGATGGTGGTGAGCTCGTGTATCGGTTCGGGTGTTTTCGCCCTGACCGGTCAGCTGGCTCAGGTGGCGTCTCCGGGCGGCGCGCTTGTTGCCTGGCTGGTGGTCGGTATCGGGTTTTTGATGCTGGCGTTTTCGTTGAATAACTTAGTTGCAAAGCGACCGGACCTGCACGGTATTTTCTCGTATGCAGAAGAAGGTTTTGGTCCGTTCGCTGGTTTTTTAAGTGGTTGGGGATATTGGTTGTCGGCATGGCTTGGCAACGTGGCGTTTGCGACGATGATGATGTCTACGGTTGGTTATTTCTATCCTGACTTTTTGGCGGGCAACACGCTTCCCTGCATTGTGATCGCGTCGGTTGTGATGTGGCTGCTGACGTTGCTGGTTGTTCGTGGTGTCGAGAGCGCTTCGTTTTTGAACGCTATCGTCATGGTGTGCAAAGTTGCTTCTATCGGTATCTTTATTTTGTTTGCCCTGTTTATGTTTAACGCAGGGGTGTTTACCGCTGACTTTTGGGGTCAGCTCTATGACAACGCCATAGCCGCGGGTGTAGCTGGTGGCGATGCGGTTTCCTTGGGTGGCATCGGCAGCCAGGTAATGAACTGTATGATTATTATGATGTGGGTGTTTATCGGTATCGAGGGCGCGGCCGTGGTGTCTTCACGTGCCAACAAGAAAAGTGATGCGGGTAAAGCGACGGTTATCGGCCTGGTGTGCCTGCTGATTATCTACATCGGTGCTTCAGTGTTGCCCTATGGCTATATGCCCTATACAGAAATTGCCGCGCTTGATAAGCCTGCAATGCTCTACGTGTTTGACGCCATGGCTCCCGGTTGGGGCGGTGCATTCATCTCTGTTGCCATTATCATTTCCGTATTGGGCTCATGGCTTTCTTTTACCATCTTGCCTGCTGAAACAACGAGCGAAATGGCGGAGCATCATCTGCTGCCCGCTTCTTGGGGCAAGCTCAACGCTAAGAATTCTCCGCAGTTTAGCTTGATCCTGGTTGGGGCGTGCACGCAGGTGTTCTTGATCATCACCATGTTCAGCCAAGACGCGTATAATTTTGCGTTCAGTATGTGCACGGTCGCCATCGTGATCACGTGGTCTTTGGCTGCCGCTTATCAGGTGAAATACTCCATTGAGCACAAACAGACTGCCCAGATCGTGATCGGCGTGGTGGCTTTGGCTTTCCAGGTTGTCGGCGTGCTGTTTAACGGTTGGTCATTTTTGCTGCTTACGTGCGTGGGCTACATTCCCGGTTTCTTTGTGTATGCCAAGGCGCGCAAAGAGCAGGGATTGTCGCTGACGAAAAGTGAGCTTGTCGGTATCATCGCCATTGGTATTTTGGGCATTACTTCTTTGGTGCTGCTTGTCTGTGGGGTTATCAGCATCTAAGCTGATTGGATTTTTTTGATTGGCAAAGAGAGGGGACGTAAATCCCCTCTCTTTGCTTTTGGTTGAGGCTGTTGCTAGACAGTCGGCCTCTTGGGCGGCGCTGCTGGAGCGGGGGCCTGAGGAGCCGAGGGTTGTCCCGGGCTTCCTGCCGCTGCGCCAGCCGGCTTACCCGCAGAGGGGGCGGCAAGCGCGGCTCCGCATTGGGGGCATGTTGTTGCGGCGGTGTCATCGACTACGGAGTGGCACGACATACAGATTCGCGCTCCCATAGTCGTTGAAGGTGGTCTGAAGCACATGGGCCATCACTCGCTTTCTTCGACTTTGTATACCTTTGCTTGTATGCCGGTAAGCGGCCATGATCCCATGAGGGGGTCAAGGAATTCCGGATCGTCATCCAGGATAACATTGACGTTTGATTCGTACACGCCAAACAATGAAGGTTCGGCTTCTGGCATTTCGGGGAACCACCAGTCGTGCTGTACGCTGATAACGCGAGGGTCAACCGTTGTAGTTTTACGCGCGCGCTGCTTGA
The DNA here is from genome assembly GCA_036651575.1 of Raoultibacter sp. Taxonomy (GTDB): domain Bacteria; phylum Actinomycetota; class Coriobacteriia; order Coriobacteriales; family Eggerthellaceae; genus JAVWGW01. The sequence goes on from JAVVXN010000027.1 coordinate 4,972, forward strand.
TGCGTCCCTTGTGGGTCTCAATCCAGCACCAGTCGCCATCGGCAATGTTGAGCTCGATTGCCGTGTCGGGGTGTATGTCGAAGATCGGGTCGGGATGCAGATCACGATAGGCGCCCGGCTGGCGATGTTCGGTGTGGTAAAACGGCATAAAACGAGCGCCGGTGATCATGCAGAGCGGGTATTCTTTCGCATATTCTGGATCGACTTCGGGGAAGCGGGGCGGGTACTCAAAGCTTGGTAGCGGGTCAAATTTATCGCCGAGCTCTTCAACGATGGTGGAATAGAGTTCGATTTTACCCGTTGGGGTTAAGAACTTAAAGCCTTCCTGGTTGTATTTTTCGGGTACGTTTGGCACCTTGAGGTAGCGTACGTTTTCGCAGAAGTCCTGGAATTTTACGCCAAAAGGCGCAACTTGGTCATCGAGCATGTCCTCATATTTTGGTCCCCACCACTGATCGGCGAAACCTAAGCGTTCAGACAGGCCATACCAAAACTCGTAGTCGTCACGGTAGTCGATGTCGCAACCGCCTTCGAAGCGTTCGAGGACGGGCATGCTACCCGCCATGCTGATCTGCTCTACGTCCATTGTGGGATAGCCGATACTGCACCGTTCGAGCCAGGTGGCTGCGGGTAGCACGTAGTCGGCGAGAGCTGCTGTTGGCGTCATAAAGTAATCGTGCACAACGAGGAGGTCGAGACTCTTGAGGGCTTCGTGCACCAGCTTTGTGTTGGAGAAAGCGAGCATGGGGTTGTCGGCTTGCACGAGGCAGGCTTTCAGGGGATAAGGATCTCCGCTGATCATCTGCCTAAACATGAGGGGCGCATTGCAGTAGGGATAAAAGCGAGGATAGGCGCGTGAAATAACGTCCCACCCTTTGAAGGTGAGGCCGGGATAGATGTCGTTTCCTACCATCTTGTCGCGCTGCTCCTGCGACAGCTTATTGTGCGAGAAGCTCATGTCTTCGGTGTCCCCGCGATCGCTGGGCATGGTGAGCTGATCGCCACCCACTTTGTCGATATTGCCCGTGATGGAACGCAGGATAGCTTTTGCGCGAATTGCACTGGTGGCGTTGTTGCCGCAACCGTCGCCGCCTTTTTCTCCCCACGGCAGGCAAGCTGGTTTTGTCGTGGCGTACATGCGTGCAGCCTGCTGAATCTTACTGACGGGAATCCAGGTGATTTCAGCGACTTTTTCGGGCGGGTACTCTTTTGCACGCTCGGTCAATTCCTCGAAACCGTAGCACCACTTTTCCACAAACTCGTGATCGTAGAGATCCTCTTCGATGATGATGTTGATCATGCCGAGAGCAAGGGCTGCATCGGTGCCCGGACGAATTTGCAAGAACAGATCGGCATACTGGGCTCCTTCGCAGAAGCGCGGATCGATCATGATCAGTTTTGCGCCGCGTTCTTTCATGTTTTTAAGGGTCCATTGCCAGTTGAGCAATTCTGAAGCAGCGGGATTGCGGCCCCATAGCACCACTAAGTCGGCGCGTTTCCAGTCTGATTTGTCGCTGGCAAATCCGCCGTAGGTGCAAGGTTCAAGCCACATATCCGAACTGTAGCAAATGGTACCGTTGCCTCCCGTATTGGGTGAACCGAAGAGGTTCGTAAACTTGTAATGTAAATTTGACTGCGTTCGGTAGGTTCCTTCGAGGAAGCACAGGGTTTCGGCACCGAATTCGTCGCGGAGTGCCGATAGGCGGGCTGCAATTTCATCAAAAGCTTGATCCCAAGAAATTTCTTCCCACTTACCTTCACCGCGTTCGCCCGCTCGCTTGAGTGGGCGCTTGAGACGGGCGGGGTTATACTCGAAGTCTTTCCATCGATCCTGTTTGAGACGGGAACACACATATCCCTCATTATGTGGGTTATCGGGGTCTCCTTCGATCTTGACGATTCTTCCATTTTCCTTTGTCGCCAAAACCCCGCAATTGAGGTGACACAGAAAACACGATGCTCTTTTTACTTCCACGGTAGGAGATGCTGCCTCGTTGCCCATGATGTCGTTTTCCTCTCTCGTCGTTTCATAAAGTATTGTGGGATACCCCACCATTTGATACGATGCCGTTTGTCACACGAAACGGTGTTCTTACCATACTCCGAGGGTGCCTTCGCTCAAATCACCCTTCCCTCATGATTCGTGCCGCAGGATTGTTTTCCCATCATTTGCTCTTGATGATTTTTCCGGTTGAAGGGGTTGTTGTAATGCGTGAAGAGACGGGCTCGTCAAACGTTACGGATCGGGGAGTTCCCGTTATGCAGACGCCAAGCGCATGTATTTTGGCGACGGTGGGGTTTGCGTGCCTTACCGCGTGGGGTACGTATTTGGTATTCGTACCGGCACTTCCGTTGCTGTCTTTTGCGCCAATCGGTATAGGGGTAGCCTGCTTGCTGCTGTCCCGTTTAGCGGCGGATGTGGCCCTGTTCTTTTGTGCGAAAAAACCGGACTTTGTGTTTGATCGTTTACGGGAGCTGATTTTCCCCCTTTTGCTGGTGTCTTATCTCCCCGTTGTGGCAATTGCGCTCCTTGTGTGGGGAGGCGTTGTTTCGTCAAGCACGCCTCTTTCGTACGCGGTTTGGATACTGTGTGGTTTGGGGGATTTGTCCCTATCTTTGGCCTGGATGGTGTTGTTCAGCATGATGTCGGCTCGATGGACCGCGTTGTCGATCGCGTCGGGGGGCGCTTTGGCAACACCGCTTTTTTTGCTTGTTGCCGGTGCTGGAAGCCCGATTTTAAGTCTTGTTGGTATTGCTTTTGTGCTTGGCGTCAGCGGGGTTATTGCTTTTTATCTGCTTACTAAGACGGGAAACGAACCGCTTCGTGTTATGAAAACCTATCAGCGGTATCCCGTCATTTCGCCGAAAGCGGCGTTGTCGGTCGGATCCCACGGTATGGTGTATGGATTTGTGGTTATCATGCTGTGTATCATGGGCAAGGATTTTGTTCTGGTGGCAGCCAGTGCGGGTATCGTAGGGTCGGGTGTTGCCATTTTATGGGCTATCCGACGGACGAAATCAAAATGGGATACCGGAGTGGTGCAGCGTATAACAATTCCCATCGTTGTTGCGGCCCTTTTGTTTGTTCCCTTTTTCGGAGATGTCGGTCGTGTCGTTTTGGGTGCTATCGCTGTCGGAACGTTTGCCTACGCAACTTTGATGGAGTGGACCGATCTCGCCGTTGCAAATTATGAGTTCCAGCTCTATCCCGTCAAGCGATATGCCTGTGGCCGCTTGGCTCAATGGGCGGGTTTTTTGATTGGCGGCTTAGTGGCTTTTCTGGCCTTTTATGCGTATCCGCTTTCGCAACTGCAGTTGATCTTTTTGTCGTGCACCATCGCGGTCGTTGTGGTGGCGGTGTTTTCTATTTATGGCGCAGATGATTCGGGAACAAAGGAAGCCTTGCTCGAAATTATGGTAGGAGACGACGACAAGCTTATTATTGAACCACCCAAAAATGCTGCTCCCTTTAGGTCACGCTGCGATGATTTGGTAAAGAAGTATCAGCTTTCGAGCCGTGAGGCGGAAGTTTTTAACTATCTTGCAAAGGGACGCAATGCTGAATATATCCAGCAGAAACTGTTTATCAGTGGAAACACGGTCAAAACCCACATTTGTCACATTTACAAGAAGATGAATATCAATTCTCAGCAGCGCTTAATTGACTATGTCGATCAGCGGAATACCCCGCAAGAGGATGCTTTTCGCAGCGAATAAGGTACGAGCGAAAGTGGGGGTATTGGTGCGGGAAGGTTGTCGGGCGTTTCGGGCA
>JAVVXN010000027.1:8843-20401 GCA_036651575.1 Raoultibacter sp.
ATCTTTGGATTTCGTGAGATTTTTGCACTTCTGGGGGCTCCAGGGTGCTTATCGTGTGAGTTTGCCGTGCGGGGATGCTTCCGTTTGGGGTAGGCGAGCAAACAGCTCTGCGGCGAATGTTCCCGTGATGGCGCCAACGATAAGCGATGCAAGGACGAGCACGGGCAGATAAAACGCAAGGGCGGGGGTTGCCGTTATGGCGGTGGCCGCCGCGATCTGGCCGATGCTGTGGGCCACAGCTGATACCATCGAGCACGCACGAACGCTGCGATAAGGAGAAAAGCGCCAAAAGAGATATGCGACCGCGAAGGCTGCAGCGCCACCTGCAAGGCTGAAGGGGAGAGCTGCCAATTGTCCTGTCAGGGCAGCGCCGAGGAAGATGCGTATCGCAAGGATGGCAAACGCATCGCGCGGGCCAAAAGCGAACAGGGCATATACGGTGACGATGTTTGAGAGGCCCAGTTTAATGCCGGGAAGAGCGAAGGGCAAAGGTATAAACGATTCGATGACCGAAATGATTAGGGCGAGGGCTATTAAAAGCGCGCATCGGGTCAGATGCTTCGTGTGCGACCGAGCGTTTTTTTCACGGCGGGCTGTGGCTGAACGATTATCGAGTACGCGCATCGATTTTTCCATCGGTTTCGCCCCCTTCAAGCGTGATCGTCAGTCGGTGGGGAAGACACGCGATAGGAGTGCCTGCTGCCTGTGTCCAGCCAAATGCGACACATACTTTATCGGGGCAATTCGCTTCGATAACGCGGATGCGTCCGTGTTCGACAGCGATATCGTTGTAGCCGTATTCGTCGGCGACACGAAAAGTGTAGGGCTGGTCGACCTGGGAAAGATCGATGGTTTTAATGATTGTGCCAGCTTTCGTAATAACCGCTTTCGAAGGGGTGGGTTGCGTTTGAAGAGCCGCAAGCGCTATCAGGCACAGGGCGACTATGGCGACAATGATGCCACCGAAGATAAGTGTCCTTCTTTTTTCTTCAACAATCCTCATCGATTTACTACTGACTGCGTGAAGCTATCAGAATTGGTGCAGGTGAAAACATCCGCAAGGCCTTCGGTTAGGTAAACGTCTTTGGTTGTTGTCACGAATACGGCTTCAAAAGAGGGGTCGGTGCGCCAATAGGCGAGTGCGTCGTCGAGGCCGAGGGCAAACAGGGCGGTTGAGAGTCCGTCGCAGCGCGTTGCCTGAGGGGCGATGACGCTGACCGATTCCAAACCGGTGTTTGCGGGATATCCTGTTTTCGCGTCAAGAATGTGCCAATAACGATTTCCTGCCTCATCGGTAAAAAAGCGCTCGTATGTGCCGGCCGTTGCCACCGATCCATTTGTGAGAGAGAGGGTTGCGAAATGGCTCGATGGGTCAAAAGGGTCTTGAATGCCGATTTTCCACGGAGAGCCATCGGGCCGTGCGCCTACGACCGACACGTTGCCCCCTAAATCGATGACCGCAGAAGAGACGCCTTCTTTTTGCAGCACATCAAAAAGAACGTCACCGGTGTACCCTTTCGCAATTCCGCCCAAATCGATTTGGGCGCGTTCGGGTAAAGCGACAGAGGAGGTGGCTTCGTTGAGCTCGATGCGTCGATAGTCGATATCTTTTACGAGGGCTTTAAGCGTTTCGGCAGAAGGGATCTGATGGTTGCCCGTGTCGAAGCCCCAGGCTGCAACTGCTGGAAATATCGAAATATCAAAAGCACCCCGGGTTGCCTCACTGATTGCTTGTGCTTGCGTGATCAGCGAAAAAGTATCAGAGGAAACAGTCTGCGGCACGTTGTGTGCCTGGTTGAGCCGATGTACGTCGCTTGTCGTTTTGCTGGGGGCGAACAGATTTTCAAGTTCTTTTGTGCGCGCCACTGCTTTATCGAGCGCTGCGTCGGTGTTGGAGCCATACGCGGTAATCGTCATCGAGGTATCCATCGCAAAAAACGATCGCTCGGTTTTTTTGTCGCCGATGTCCGCGCAGGAAGAAAGTAAAAGCACCGATATTATCACGAGAAAAAATGCTCCGAAAAATGCCCCGCCCAACACCTTTGACGGAAAGCGTTTTAACTCGAAAGGTTTTAGTTCGCGGGTGTTCATCGAAAGTGAAGAGGCGATATTGCGCTTGTCGGGCAGGTGCTTACGCACGTGCCGCACCCGATGCACAGACGGCTATCGATTGAGGCGAGATTGTCGGTGACCGTAATTGCCTGAACCGGGCACTCCTTCACGCATTTTTGGCATCCGATGCATCCGATGCTGCACACTTCGCGGGTCTTTTTGGGATTCATCGTATTTTTGCAGGTTACAATTGAGATGAGTTCACTGCCGCGCTGCTCGTGCATGGAGATAACACCGCGGGGGCACACGCTGATGCATTTTCCGCAACCAATGCACAGGGCCTGATCAACTGACGCGATATCGTCGGTGATGCTGATTGCGCCAAATTCGCAGAGGGCAACGCAGTCCCCGAAGCCCAAGCATCCGAAAGGACAGGAAAGACTGCTGTAGAACAGCGTGCTGAACACGCGGCAGCTTTGCACGCCTTCAAATTCAAAGTGGGGATTGATGTGCTGCGATGACCCTTTGCATGAAACGATTGCCTTGCGCGCCACGGGAGATTGCGCTTCTACTCCCAAAAATGCAGCAACTTCTTCGGCGACAACGTCGCCTCCGACGGTGCACGCGTTGGGGGCAGCATCGGCTTCAAGCAGTGCTTTGGCATAGGACTCGCATCCGGGGAAGCCGCATGATCCGCAATTGACTCCGGGTAAAATTCCTACCAAATAGGCAAGGCGGCCGTCCTCTTTGACGCCGAGCGTTTTAGATACAGCAAGCAATAAAATCGCACCTATGAGGCCGAGCGCGGCAATAACGACAACGGTTGTTATGATACTTTCCATCGGTAACTTCCTTTTCCGTTGTGGCTATACGCCGAAAATATTTTCGATAACGCCGCTAAAGCACATGAAGCTCAAGCTGACGATCCCCGCAGAAATCAGCGTGATTGGCAAGCCGCGAAACGCCTGTGGGGGGTTGCTCTCCTCCACGCGCCGGCGTACTCCCGAAAACAGAACCATCGCAAGGAGAAATCCCAGGCCGGCACCGAGGGCGCACACCAGGCTTTCAGGGTAGTTGTATCCCTGGTCAAGCGCCAGAATGGTCACACCTAAAACCGCACAGTTGGTGGTGATGAGCGGCAGGTATACGCCCAGTGATGTGTGGAGCGAAGTGAAGAACCGTTTGATAACCAGTTCGAGCAGCTGCACCACGACGGCAATGATAAGGATGAAGGCAATGGTTTGTAAATACTCGAGGCCGCACGAGATAAGGAGCTGTTGCACCGGCCAGGTAACCGCTGTTGCCAACACCATGACAATGGTGACCGCACATCCCATGCCCGCCGCAGAATCGAGCTTTTTCGAGACTCCCAAAAACGGACAAATGCCGAGGAACTTTACCAGTACATAGTTGTTGACGAAGATCATGCTGAACAGTATGGCCGCATATTGCGTCATGAACGCTCACTTCCTTTCGCCGCGCATGCCCCACAGGCGCTGCAGTTTGTCTGTGGCTCGCTTTCGGCTTTTGCGTCTTGCGCGCCGCGCAATCGGCGGCGACGCGTCTGCAGTGCCATCGAAGCAGCGATCAGCACTCCCAACACGATAAACCCGCCAGGAGGGGTGCCGAAAAGCAGCATCGGTTCGATGAAAGGGGGCAGTACCGGTATGCTGAAAAAGGTTCCCGCACCCAGGATTTCCCTGATAGACGACATTAAGATCAGGGTCATGGTAAACCCGATGCCCATGCCGAGCCCGTCAAGTGTTGCGTCTTTGACCGGGTGTTTTGACGCAAAAACCTCGGCGCGCCCCAAGACGATGCAGTTGACGACGATAAGCGGCAAGTAAATGCCGAGCGCGTTGTTGAGGTCGGGTAAGTAGGCTGAAATGACCATCATGATGATCGTGACGAATCCGGCGATGATCGTGATGAACGCCGGTAAGCGCACCGTGTCGGGTATGACGTTGCGTAAAAGCGAGATCACAATTTCAGAGCAGACCAACACGAAAGTTGTGGCAATTCCCATGCCCAACCCATTGGTCGCCAGCGTTGTGATCGCCAGCGTGGGGCACAAGCCCAGCATCTGACGCAACGTTGGGTTTTCTTCAAGAAGTCCTTTGGCAAATAATGTCATAGAGGGTGATTTCTCGTTCATGAGACGCTCTCTCCCTTCTTGGTTTCGGTTCCGGAGCCGACCGTGTTTGGTTGCGCGACCGAGCGGTAGGCTTGTGTGGCTTCATTGATTGCTGCAAGTGCCGCTTTTGAGGAGATCGTGGCTCCGGTTATGGTGTCGATATCTTCGAGGCCGATCGGTGCTGCAGGGCGAGCGTTAAACTGCGTGATAAAGAAGTCTTCGGAAATCTTTGTGCCGAGCCCGGGAGTTTCTTTGTTCTCCATCACGTTTACGCGCCTGATAGACCCGTCGGCGTTGAAGGCGATTGCAACGGGCACCGGGCCTGAGTAGCCCTTTGATGCTGCCACAACGATATAGCCCGCCTCGTCTTCTGCGCGCATGCACGCGCTCACACCGGGCGCTTCACAGGCGAGCGGTGTGAAATCGCGCGCTTCGGGAATGAGCGATGCGTAGAGAGCTCGTGCTGTCGCTTCTCGGTTGGCGGTGATTACGGGCAGCGTAAAGGCGTTGGTCGTTCCCAGTAAAAGCCCTACTACGATGCAGATAATGACCAATACCACCACGGGCTTGGCTGTGGTCTTCCAAAAAATTGATTCGTGCGCGGTCATTGCGACGCTCCTTTCCTCCACGGGCGTTTTCTTTGAGCGCCTAAGGGCAGGGTGCGCGTCAGGGAATTAATGTAGGGAACGAGCAGGTTCATGAGCAAGATCGCATAGGCAACCCCCTCGTTCATATTGCCCCAGAAGCGAATGATGCACGTGATGATGCCTAATCCTACGGCAAAAACAATCTTGCCTTTCAGGGTGGTGGGTGAGGTCACGTAATCGGTTGCCATGAAAATTGCCCCGAGCAACAGCCCTCCCGAGAAAATCTGACCGAGGATATCATGGCCGAACAGGGCGCTGAGCGCAGCGACGGTGCCAACGTATACCACGGGAATCGCGGGTGAGATAGTGCGGGTGATGACTAGCCAGACAAACCCGAGTAAAAGGGTGAACGCGCAGGTTTCTCCCAGAGCGCCGGCGTGCATTCCGAAGAATAGGTTGAACAGCGGCGTCGTTTCAGCTCCGGTTGCCAAAGGGGTCGCCGAGGAGACGGCGTCGAGGGTTGGTAGAAGCTGGGGCACTGCAAAGCTTGTCATGGAAGACGTGAAGGATACCGAAAGTACGATGCGTGCAACGACGGCTGGATTGGCGAAGTTGTGGCCGAGCCCTCCGAACAGCTCTTTGACCATGATGATGGCAATGAACGATCCGATAATCGGCATGTACAACGGAAGGGTTGAAGGTAGGTTGAAGGCGAGGAGTAATCCGGTTACCACCGCCGAAAAATCTCTTGTTGTTTGAGGCTGTTTGCGCAGGACGCACCAGGCGTATTCGAACACCACGCAGGACAACACGCAGACCGCAACCACTGCCATTGCCTGCCATCCGAACAAAACAGCGGAAGCGATAAGGGTCGGTGTAAGCGCGATGACCACGTTGCGCATGATTGCCGGGGTTGATGTGGTATCGACGATGTGGGGCGCTGTTGAAAGCAGCAGCGAATCGGTTTTTTGCATCTATGACCTCCTTTTCGCGAGTTCGCCACGCATGAGATCGCGAGCGAGCTTGCCGGTTTGCGCCAGCGGTCTTTTTGCGGGGCACACATAGGAGCACACGCCGCAACCCATGCATAGATCGGCAGCAAGATAATCCAGCTTGTCGATGTCTTTGAGCATGTAGGCTCGCTGGATGTCGATGGGGGCCAAATGCATGGGGCACGTGTTGGTGCAGCGTCCGCACCGAATGCAGCTGGTTGGTTCGTCTTCGGCGGGAACATCCCTGCTAAAGACAAGGAGGCTGTTGTTTTGCCGCACAACCGGATAATCGATATCAATCTGGGCGTTGCCCATCATGGGGCCGCCGACGACAATTTCTCGAGGCTCTTTAGCCAGACCGCAAAAATCGATGATTTCTCCTATGCGGGTTCCGATAACCACTTCGAGGTTTTGGGGGTGAGCGATGGCGTCGCCGGCAACCGTCAGGCGACGGCGTGTCAGGGGCATGCCGTCGACGAAGAATTTCCCGATCATCGACATGGTGGTTACGTTGAAGAGCATAACCCCCACATCGGTCTGGCGCAGTCCTCGCAAAACGGTGCGCCCCGTCACGTTGTATACCAGTAAGTTTTCGGCACCTTGCGGATATTGACTGCGCAGCGATCGCACCGAGATCGTCGGGTCACCAGCGGTAAGCTTTTCCATGTGCGCGATGGCGCGTGGCTTGTTGTCTTCGATGCAGAGGATTGCCTGGGGGACGCCGAGGAATTTAAGGCAGGTGCGAATCCCTGCGAGCACGCTTTCGCCGTGTTCCATGATTTCTCGATAGTCAGTGGTCAGGTACGGCTCACATTCGGTGCCATTGACCAGTAACGTGTCGATTTCGTCCAAATTGGGAGGCATCAGTTTGATGTCGGTTGGAAATCCTGCACCTCCCAGCCCCACCAGTCCGCTGCGCTTGATCGCTGCGAGAAATTCTTCCCGGTTTGAGCATTGGGGCGGCTTGACGGTGTCGGCAAGGGTTTGTTGCCCGTCGGATTTAATCACCACCGCGGTGTCGGTTTTCCCTGTCGAATAGAACACCGGGCGCACTTCAACGACAGTTCCCGAAACTCCCGAAAAAATATCGGCGCTCAACGCTTTGGGTGTATGTCCGATAAGGCTACCCACCCCAACGATGTCGCCCTTTTTTACCACCGGTTCGCACGTTGCACCGATGTGCTGTTGCATGGGTAAGACGATTTCGCGGGGAAGCGGCATAAGTGAAGTTACCCGTTCGGCCGTGTCTTTGTGATGAGGGATAGAGGCGGCCCCGAGTGCCCGAAACGTATTCCAGAACCCTTTTTTCGCCATAGTCCATCCTCCTCTCGGTGCGTGCTTTTTAATTGATAGCTTGAAGATACCAATAGTAAGGCACCCGATTTAATCGGCTTGCACGACTCGGTGAAAGGGGTAGGTAACTTCTCCAAAGCGCACAAAGAGCATCGAGTATTCATAGAATGTGTCTTTTTGAGCGGCCTACGGTGTGGGACGACTACGAGACATTCTTTGTTGAGGAGGCTCGTCTCTCTTTCTCTTCTTCGTCGAGCAGCTGTTGTGCGTACGCTATGGCATCATCGATATTGGTACGGAAATGATCTTCGCCAACCAAGGCGACAAAGCCAGCGCGTTGCATGGTTTTCATTGGCTGGTCGTTTGCGTGGGAGAAGATGAGGCTGACGCCGCTTTCGTGGCAGTAGGCGTAGAGGTCTTCCAGTGCGTTCATGCCGGTGGAATCGAGCGAGGGCACGCCGCGCATGCGGATGATCAAATACTTGGTGAATGATTTCACCGAGATGTCCGTGATGCGATCGGTCATGCCGAAAAACATGGGTCCGTTTATCTCATAGACACGAACGCTTTTGGGCAGCTCGCGTAGGTGGGTGACTTCGGAGTCTTCGTCGCAGTAGTACTTCCAGCCTTTGACCTCGGTTTCCTTGCTCACCATTTTCATGAAAAGAACCACGGTGATCAGCATGCCCACGCCAATGGCTACAACTAAATCGAAGACGATCGTCAGCGTAAAGGTGAGCAGTAGTGTGGCAACTGCTCCTCGTGAAGATGTTTTGCATAGGTGGGCGAAATTTCGCCAGCCGGACATGTTGTACGCGACGTGCAGCAGAATCGCCGCAATGGTAGGCATGGGAATCAACGCGGCATAGGGCATGAGAAACGCCAATACAAGCAGCAGTACCACCGCATGAGTCATGCCGGCGACGGGGGTTCGACCGCCGTTTTTGACGTTTGCGGCAGTGCGAGCGATGGCGCCTGTTGCTGGAATGCCGCCGAACAGTACGGATGCGATGTTGCCCACGCCTTGTGCCACGAGCTCCATGTTGCTTCGATGGTGAGAGCTGATCATGCTGTCGGCAACCACGCAGGACAAAAGCGATTCTATCGCAGCTAGGATGGCAATAGTGACGCCGTTGGCAAACTGGTCTCGGAAGATGCCCACATTGAGTTGCGGAATATGGAAGGAGGGAAGGCCGCTGTTGACGGTGTAGAGATCTCCGATGGTGCTTACATTCATCCCGAAAAGGTTTACCATGGCTATCCCTGTGATAAGCGCTACCAAAGAGCTGGGAACTTTCTTGTTCATTTTGGGCCACATAAAAAGGATGCCAAGGCACACCGCGCCCACAAGGAGCGCCTGCCCGTTTGCCGTGGCGATGTTTTGGGCGGCGGCCTGTAATTTATCCAGGGTTTCCACGGTGGTGGTGCCGGTGGGTAAAGTAAGGCCGAGAAAATCTTTGATCTGACCGATGACGAGGGTTGCGGCAATGCCCGCGGTAAAGCCCGTGGTGATGGTATAGGGTACGAAACGAATAATGGCACCAAGCTTCAAAAAGCCCATCAGCATAAGTAAGACACCGGCGATAATGGTGGCCGCGAAGAGCCCGTCGATGCCGTCTGCGGCTACAATGCCTGCCACGATTGTGGCGAATGCTGCTGTGGGGCCGGAAATCTGCACACGGCTTCCGCCTAAAAAGGCGATTAAAAATCCGGCGACGATGGCTGTGTAGAGGCCTTTTTCCGGACCCACGCCGGAGGCGATGGCGAGGGCGATGGAAAGGGGCAATGCCACTACGGCAACCATGATGCCCGAAACGATATCTCGAGGCAGTTGTTTTTTTAGTTCCTCTTTGTTGGAGTGCTTGATAATACTGAATAATATCGGTTTAATTTTTTCGCGTTGCATAATCTATTCTTTTGGGTTGTATCGGGCTTTGTGGCTGCATTGTCCCGGTAAACGAGACGCTCCACCTAAGCGCAGCGTCGTGCGACACGGAAAGGTTTTTGCAGTTGAGATTTGGGGCAGAATGTATATTCTACCACGTAAAACAGTAAGTCCCCTTTTAATTTGGGATACCGCGCTGACGAGTCTGCGCCAGCGCGGTAGCTGGTTTTGCTCCATGCGATTCGCGCTCTCAGCATCGACCAGGTGTAAGGGGGCTGTTCGGCGTGTTCTTTGTTCCTATTGCTCTATGCGGGCGTTCCTTCGCCGAAGAGCAGTTCTCGTTCAGCACCCGAAAGCGCTGCTCGTGCTTGGTCGCGCAGGTTGTTCATGCCGCTGAGAAACTGGCGATACATGACAAGGGTGAGGTAGCGTCCGATGGGGGTCAGTGTGAGCTCTTCGGCGGTGTCGGTTGCAAACGCCTTGTTCGCGCGCATGAATGCCATCTCAACGGGGAGACCCGCCTCAACACTGCAGCCAAAATCCTGCTTGAATTTCTTTTTGTCCAGGCGCAGGTTGTACAGCTGCAGCAGAAAACGGTAGCGCATGAGGTCGGCGCGACCGAGTTTCGTCTTGCCCATGATGGACATGTGGCCGCTTTCGATGGCGGCGTTGTAGTCGCTGATGCTGAAGTCATTCACGTACAAACAGCTGTTGAGAGACGATATGGCGCCACTTCCGATAGCGGGGTATTCTTCGTAGGCGACCGCGTATTCTTCGACGAGCAGCGAATGGTCTTGGTTGACGGTTTTGTCGATACGATTAAACGTCCACAGTGTCGTGCGATCAAAGAACGGATCTTGGCCACCGGTCAGTACCTCGTCAAGAATCTGATAGAAGCGATATTCGCGGTTGTAATCCATCGTACCGAGCGTAGTGGTCATTTTGCGTGTGGTGGCGGAGGAGACATAGAGGGGGGAAAACGTAGTTTGGCGGCAGCCGCTTTCAACCACTTTTTCGAGGTCGTCAATGAGGATTTCTTCTGTTTGCGAGGGGAAGTTGAAAATCATGTCCACATTGAGGGAATCGAAGTAGGGTGTTGCTTCGGCGATGCGCTCCATGATTTCAGCGCCGCTGCCATATTTTTCGTAGCGATCCATTTGTTTGAGCAGGTCATCGTCGAAACTCTGAACACCCACGGAGAGTCGCTGCACGCGGCCTTTCAGCTTTTTCAAATAAGGAAGCGTCAAATGATTAGGATTGGTTTCGGAGGAAACTTCCTTGATGTTGAAGTTTTCGCGCGCCAAATCGATGGTTTCGCAAAGTTCGTCGATCATGATGGTGGGGGTGCCGCCACCGACGTAGATACTTTCGAAGTCGTAGCCGAGGTTTTTCAACATCAACATTTCTTTGCGCATGTTGGCAAAGTAGGGTGCCGCGATTTCCTCTTTGAAGGGGTAGCGGTTGAAGCTGCAATAGGGGCACAGACGCTGGCAGAAAGGTACGTGCATGTACAGCATGTATTTTTTTCCCGGTTCCGGAGGAGGCATCATCGTCTCGGTGGTAGGTGTGAGCGCGAGATGCTGCTTCGTCATGGTTTTGACAATGCCTGAAAGCATGCGTTCGGATAGCATGTAATCTCCTGTTCGTAGAGAAGACGCAGAGGTAACGCGTCCTTGCTGTTTGAAGTGCCTGAAAACCACGAGCGTTTGAACGGGGTTACACCCTTCGGTTGAAAGGTTGTGGTGTTTTGTTTGAATTCCTGTATTTCTGTGCTATATGACGCGGTGGAACCCCCTGTGCAGCGTTTAATGATAGCGCTGAAATTATATGCAAACGATCCAGGCATCATGTATGCAACCGTTAAAACATATTTCGTCTATAAGAGTGGGGTGGGAGTGGAAAGCTTTCTCCAACGAAGCTGCTTCAGTGTATGTTCTCGTTGATGGCTTTTGCGAGCGAGGAAGCGTTGGATTGAGTGATCGACGACCTGCTATAATCCTCGGTAGTGAATTTCCGTAAACAACATATCCCCCGTTGGGTGTACGTGGCGCTGCTGGTGGTAGCCGCGGCTATCTGGGGCATGGGTACCGTTGTTATTAAGGGTACCGTCAATAGCTTTCCGCCGGGATGGCTGGTGGGTATACGTTTTTTGTCGGCGGGCATTTTGCTCTCGCTTGTGCTTTTGCCGCGCATGATACGCACTCTTAATGCCGACCATATGCGTACGGGGGTGATCTTGGGTGTGTGCCTGGGATTGGCCTATCTGTGCAATACCACCGGGCTTACCGATACCACCGCATCGAAAAGCTCATTTCTTACCGCTACCTATTGCGTTCTCATGCCCTTTTTGGCGTGGGCTATCCTGCAAAAACGGCCGACGGCCTACAATATTTCTGCTGCAATAATCTGCGTCATGGGAGTGGGCTGCGTGTCACTGCAATCCAGCGGGGCCTTCACGCTGGGGTTTGGCGATGTCATCACCTTGATCTCGGCAGTATTTTTGGGTCTGCATTTGGCGCTGACCTCGAAGTTGGCTCCGCGCCGCGACATCTTAGTGCTGACCGCCGTGCAGTTTGTTGTGGCGGGCATCATGGGGCTTGCGTGGGGTGCCGCCA
>JAVVXN010000028.1:0-20222 GCA_036651575.1 Raoultibacter sp.
GGACAAAAAACTCCCCACATATTTGCGGGGAGTTTTTTGATGCCTTATTTTTAGCGCAAACAGCTTACACTTGCGCCGCTTTCAGTTGCACTTCACACCAAAGAACTGCACGTTGCAGTGTCGCTGCAGCCGCCGCGTCGTCGGCAGAAAGCGACTCGAGCGCCGCTTTTGCTTCGGCTGCTTCAACGGTAACCTTTTCAACATCGATGTCCTCAACAGGACACGCACGATCGGCGAGAACAATAACCTTCTCACCGGTCACTTCGACATAACCGCCCTGTAGAGCAAACGACCGCATATCGGCGCCTGCTTCCGTGCGCAGACGCACCACGCCATCAGAAAGCGCTGATACGAGCGGAGCATGCCCCTCGAGAAAGCCCATTTCTCCTTCAATGCCCGGCACGATAACCGTGTAGACATCCTCGGAAAATAGCTTCGCCTGAGGAGTTACGATGTCGCATGCTAGTTGAGACATTATTGTTCCTTCATCTTCTCGAACGCCGCATAAACATCCTCGATGGCGCCCTTGTTGCGGAA
This sequence comes from Raoultibacter sp., assembly GCA_036651575.1. GTDB lineage: Bacteria > Actinomycetota > Coriobacteriia > Coriobacteriales > Eggerthellaceae > JAVWGW01. The sequence goes on from JAVVXN010000028.1 coordinate 538, forward strand.
GCACTGCTCGGGGATCGCATCGCACTTGCCGTCAAGAATCTCAGCAAAGGAACGAATGGTGTCTTCCAACTTGACGTACACACCAGGAAGTCCCGTAAAGACGACCGCCACGTGGAACGGCTGGCCTAAGAACTGCTGGATCTTACGCGCACGGTTTACAACAAGCTTCTGCTCTTCAGAAAGTTCATCCATACCCAAAATAGCAATGATATCTTGCAGATCGGCGTAGTTTTGCAAAAGTTCCTGCACGCCCGTAGCAACTCGGTAGTGCTCTTCGCCGATAGTCTGCACGTCAAGAGCGCGGCTTGTCGATTCCAGCGGATCAACCGCGGGATAGATGCCAAGCTCGGCGATGGAACGCGACAGAACGGTCTTTGCATCCAAGTGCGTAAACGTCGTGGCAGGTGCCGGGTCGGTCAGGTCGTCGGCGGGCACGTAAACAGCCTGCACCGACGTGATGGAACCGGTTTCGGTGGACGTGATGCGTTCTTGCAAATCGCCCATTTCGGTTGCCAGCGTGGGCTGGTAGCCTACCGCGGAAGGCATGCGGCCAAGAAGCGCGGACACTTCTGAACCGGCCTGGGTGAAACGGAAGATGTTGTCGATGAACAACAATACATCTTGCCCCTGGTCGCGGAAGTATTCTGCCTCGGTCAAGCCACACAAGCCAACGCGCAGACGAGCTCCGGGAGGCTCGTTCATCTGTCCGTAGACCAGACAGGTCTTATTGATAACGCCCGAATCGCTCATTTCAAGGTAGAGGTCGGTACCCTCACGGGTACGCTCGCCAACGCCAGTGAACACCGAAGTGCCGCCGTGCGCCTGAGCGAGGTTGTTGATAAGTTCCTGAATAATAACGGTTTTGCCTACGCCAGCGCCGCCGAACAGACCCGTCTTGCCACCACGAACGAAAGGCTCAATCAGGTCGATGACCTTGATACCCGTCTCAAAAATCTCGGTGGTGGTAACGAGCGTGTCGTAAGCCGGTGCTGGGCGGTGAATCGGCATCCACTCGGTGATATTGTCAGGCATGGGCTTGCCGTCGATAGGCTCACCGGCGACGTTCCAAATACGACCCAACGTTGCAGGGCCGACCGGCATCATCATAGGAGAACCGGTATCAACAGCATCCAAACCGCGAACGAGACCGTCAGTCGTTGACATGGAGACGGCACGAACCATATCGCCAGGCAAGTGCATTTCTACTTCCAGGATAACGCTTACATCCCCAATGGGGGTTTTTGCATTGACAGTCAAGGCGTTGTAAATCGCCGGCATTTGATCCGGCGGAAATTCAACGTCGACAACAGCGCCGACGATGCGGACAATGCGCCCGATCGCCCCCTGTTTTGTCGCCGCTTTTTTAGTTTCTTCAGCCATTTAGTCCTCCAAAGCCGCAGCGCCGCCAACGATTTCAGAAATCTCGGTGGTAATAGCGCCCTGGCGTACACGATTGTACAATCTGGTCAACGTTTCGACCATTTCAATAGCATTATCTGTTGCCGACTTCATGGCCGTACGACGAGCTGCTTGCTCGCTGGCGGCCGAATCGATCAAGGCATGGTAGAGCATGGTTCGCACGTAGGCAGGAAGCAAGCTTGCAAGTACGCCTTCGGCGTCAGGCTCGAAGTCAATATCGCCCGAAACGACGACACCCGCTTCAACTTCGCTTTCAACCACCGCTTTTTGCACGAATGCTTCCGTATCAATGGGCAGGACAGCTTCTTCACGAAGAACCTGCTCAGCCGCATTTTTTGCATGGTTATAAACGACGATTACTTCATCTAAACTTCCGTCTTCATAACCAGCGATGGCGTAGTTAGCCAGCGTGGTGGCCTCTTCAACCGTCGGGTCGGCAGAGAGTTCAGAAAACTCCAAAACCGGCTGGGTATTGCGATAGCTGAAATAGCCGATAGCTTTCTTGCCGCAGGCGGCAATATGAACCTGCGCACCCTCGGCAGCCTTCACTTTCATCAAACGCTCGATGTGACGCAACACATTGGAATTGAAGCCGCCGGCCAAACCGCGATCCGACACAACAGCTACCACCAGTACATTTTTCACATCATCGTGTTTTTGAAGCAAGACATTTTCGGAGCCACCCACACGCTGAGCAACATTCGCCAACATTTCAGCCATGGATTCGGAGTACGGCGTCGCCAAGGCGACACGCTCGGAAGCGTGCCTGATCTTGGCGGCCGAAACCATTTCCATAGTACGCGTGATCTGCTTCGTCGATTGGACGGAGCTGATACGCCTTTCTATGTCGTGAAGGTTAGGCATAATCTACATCCTTAAACCGACGCGCAAAACTGGGTTTTGAATGCATTAATCGCAGCATCCACTTCAGTTTCTACCGCTTCGGTAAATTTCTTTTCTGCGAGCAGATTGCTGAAAACCTCGGGCTTTGAAGCGCGAAGGTAAGCAAGCAATTCGCCGCGGAATCGAACAACGTCGGCAACTGCAACATCATCGAGGAAACCATGAGTGCCACAGTAAAGGGCTATGGCCTGCTCTTCAACGGGCATCGGCACATAACGACCCTGTTTCAAAAGCTCGGTCATACGGGCACCGCGGTTAAGCTGATCCATCGTCGCCTTATCGAGGTCGCTACCAAACTGCGTAAATGCCTGCAGCTCACGATAGGACGCCAAGTCGAGACGCAGGGTACCAGCAACCTGTTTCATAGCCTTGATCTGCGCGGAACCACCGACGCGGGATACGGAAATACCCACGTTGATAGCGGGACGCTGACCCTGGAAGAACAGGTCTGTCTGCAAGAAGATCTGACCGTCAGTAATTGAGATTACGTTGGTCGGAATATAGGCCGAAACGTCACCCGCCTGGGTTTCGATGAGCGGCAAAGCCGTCATGGAACCGCCACCGTTTTCATCAGACATCTTGACGGAGCGTTCCAGCAGACGCGAATGCAGATAGAACACGTCGCCCGGGTATGCTTCGCGTCCGGGAGGACGGCGCAAGGTCAACGACATCTGACGATAGGCCACAGCCTGCTTCGTCAGGTCGTCAAAAACGCACAAAACGTGGCCGCCGGGATTGGTGGCACTTGCCGGCTTGCCATCATCACCGTTGTAGATGAAGTATTCGCCCATAGCGGCACCCGCCATCGGGGCGATGTATTGCAGCGGCGCAGAATCTGACGCGGAAGCGACAACGATGATCGTGTACTTCATCGCATCGTGGCGCTCGAGCGTTTCGACCAGACCTGCAACCGTCGAGGCCTTTTGGCCGATAGCGACATAGATGCAGATCATGTCCTTGCCCTTTTGATTGATGATCGCGTCGATCGCAAGAGCGGTCTTGCCGGTTTGGCGGTCGCCGATGATCAGCTCGCGTTGTCCGCGGCCAATCGGAATCATCGAATCGATTGCGAGAATGCCGGTTTGCATCGGTTCATCAACAGGCTTGCGGGCATGGACGCCGGGAGCTTTGAACTCCACTGGACGCACCCCGTCTGTCTGAATCGGACCTTTGCCATCGATCGGCATACCTAAAGCATTCACGACGCGGCCAAGCATTGCTTTACCCGAAGGAACCTCGACGATACGACCAGTTGTTTTAACCTGATCGTTTTCCTTGATTGCGGTGACGTCACCCAAGAGCACGGCGCCGACTTCTTCCTCTTCGAGGTTTTGGGCCAAACCATATACGGTTTGCCCGTTGCTCCCGACGAATTCCAAAAGTTCGCCCGCCATTGCATCTTTGAGACCATCGACACGAGCAATACCGTCGCCAATTTGGATAACGGTACCGATCTCACGAGATTCGACACGGGTATTCAGGGCATCAAGCTGCTTGCGCAGTGCGTCGTCAATAGACTTTGCGGTGATTTCAGTCACTAGCATTCACCTCCATCTGTTGTCGTTTTGAGCACGGTGCGAGCGCTTTCAAGTTGCGTAGCGACGCTGGCGTCGATTCGCTTGCCCTGTGCACTCATGATAATGCCGCCTAAAATAGATGTGTCAACCCGCTCATGCAGGACGACGTTTTTACCTAAATCAGCTGCGGCTTTGTTTGTAATAACCTGACGCAGATTTTCGTCAAGCGCCACGGCGGTGGTCACATCGACCACGCAGATCTGGAGCTTTTCTTCCAACTGCGCCTCATAGCTTTCCCCAACACGTCCGATCAGGGAAAAATCACCTCGATGCGCCATGACGCCAAGAACCTCGAAAAGAACTGGGTTCACGCCAGCAAACACATTTTGAACCAAGGATTTCTTCTGTTCAGGCGAATAAGAAGTGTCCGCCAATGCGCTGGTAAGAGCCATGCTGGAACGCGTTACCTTGACGATTTGCTCCATTTGATCGCGCACTTCAAGCACCGCTTTTTGCCCACCCGCATCATAGGCAGCCTGCAAAGCGACAGCTGCATACGTGGTGACTTCTTCTTTTATGACAAGGCGATTAGTTGTCATTGAAACTGCCCGCCTCGTTCACATAGCGTTCGATAAGCTTGCGATGCTCATCGTCGCTCATATCTTCGCCAATCAGGCGAGAAGCAACGGCGATGGAAGTATCGGCAACAGATCCTTGGAGCTCGGCGATAGCGGCCTTTTTCTCGAACTCGATTGCGGCTTTCGCCTTTTCAATCATATGAGTTGCTTCGCTTTGCGCCTTCGCAGTAATATCGGCTTTCACCGATTCACCCGTTGCGTTCGCGCTGGCGACGATTTTCGCTGCCTGCGACCGTGCCTCTTCGAGCTGTGTCTTGTATTCACCCAACACGCGTTCGCTTTCAACGCGCGCCTCCTCGGCCTTCTCAAGAGATTCCTTGATGGTGGCTTCGCGCTTGTCAAGCATGCCGGCAAACAGCGGCCAGCCAAACTTAGCAAGCACAATCCATAAGATGATGAAAGCAGCGAGCATCGGAATAAATTCTGCCATATCGGGCAAAATAGCACTGATGCCACCACTTCCCTCTTCGCTGGCGAATGCGGAGGCGGGAAACACAAAAGACGCGCCTAAGGCAGCAAGAGTCATCATGCTGATTTTCGCTGCTACTTTTTTGGCTTCGTTAATTGCTTTCACGTTTTATTCCTCCTTCTAGCCTTACAACGGGTCATATACCGAATAAGGTCCAGAATTACAGGATAAAGGTAAGAACAAAGCCAATAAGAGCCAAGGCTTCTGCAAGTGCTGCACCAATGATAAAGTTGGTGAACAGACGACCCTGCAGTTCGGGCTGACGAGCGGTTGCGACGCAGCAGCCATAGCATGCAATGCCGATGCCGATGCCAGGTCCGATTGCGCCCAAGCCGTACCCAACGACCTTCAGGGCAGAAAGTACCAAGACAGTTTCCACGTGTTTCCTCCTTTAACTGATTCAGGGCCTTTCCCTGAACCTTAAACCATGTGTCTATATCAACCGGCAAGGGAACCGGCTCGATACCAGCTAAATCCTAGTGCTCACTTGTTGCCAGCGAAACGTACACTGCCGACAAAATGGTGAATACGTAGGCCTGCAGAAACGCCACCAAACACTCAAGGGCGTACATTGCAATCAAGAACACAAACCACAGCGGCGAAACCAAGCCGGAGACGATATCGAAATTTTGGATGGCCATACCCAAAAACACGCTGGTGGCCAAAGCGAAAATACCTAAAACCATGTGGCCAGCAAACATGTTGCCGTACAGTCGAACGGCCAGCGTAAGCACGCGCAATACCAGCGAAATAAGCTCGAAAAACCAGATGATCGGAACCATGACTAAGGGCAAACCCGAGGGCGCAATAGACTTGATGTAGCCCCAGCCGCCATGTGCCTTAATGCCATAATAGTTAAAATACACAAACGAAATAGCAGCCAATGCCCACGTGATAGAAATAGTGCCGGTCGGTGTTTTGCAGCCGGGAATCAAACCGACAAAGTTTGAAATGAGAAGAAAAAAGAACATGGTTGCTAAAAACGGAACGTGTTTTTTGTACCCCTGCCCAATAGCATTTTCGCCCATATCTTTTTTTACAAATTCATAGCCATATTCGACCATGTTCGTAAATTTATTCGTCGGGACAAGCGTCAGGCGCTTGGAAGTTCCCAACACAACAACAAGGGTAATCGCAAGGATGATAAACATCCACAACACATATTGCGTAATCGGCCCGAAAACGAAGGTCGGATCAAACGAGTGCTGAAGATGAGGGACCTCGCTCGCTAAAGTTTCGAGAGCATTCACGTAAGCAACCTTTCCGTTCTATTTCCGTACTAATTTGTATATTCCGTAGGCAATCGCCGCGCACGAAAGCGTGAGAACCTCGCCGAGCGCAAAGGGTAATAGCATATCCCGCGCCACGGCCACGCACAGTATCAAAGCTCCTGCCAAAATAAGAAACGAGAGCAAAACCCCCAGCAGCAAAGCGCCCGCGTGACTTAAGTTACTGGTTGTTGTCACCTTTTTCGTCAAATGCAACGACCCAAGGAGCGGTAAAAACCCGAGGATTCCCGCTATAACACCCAGTATTGCAAAAAGAGCCATGTTTCACTTTCTTGAGCTGTACGAACCCGCCGATATTCATGAACCGGAGAGTATGATAGCCGAAGATACCAAAATGTATGCAAAAAACCATCAATTATTTGGTGAGTGGACGAACAAAACACGATAAAAATTGCATAAACAATGCAAATTTTACCTTTTTACCTTGTTTTTCCGCTTGTTTCTTCACAAAATCGAATGCATAGGCAGAACTCATCCAAAACGCCCTGTGGTTACCGAAACGAGCAACGACACCAAGATCTTTGAGGTGACTAGGCCTGATAAACCCGCATCTTGATTTTTGATTCTGCGAGCATCTCCTGAGCAAGTTCATCGGGGTAGGGATTTTGATACACGATTTCGGTAATACCCGCATTGATAATCATTTTTGCACAAACGATGCACGGCTGCGTCGTAATGTAGATGGACGCCCCTTCGATATTGGTACCGTAGCGCGCCGCTTGGATAATAGCGTTTTGCTCGGCATGAAGGCCCCGGCAAATTTCATGCCGTTGGCCACTGGGGACGCCAAGCTGTTCACGCAGGCAACCGACTTCGTCGCAGTGACGGATACCCGTCGGCACCCCGTTATACCCTGTCGACAAGATGCGACGATCCTTTACGATAATCGCTCCAACCGCGCGCCGTAGACACGTGGTTCGGCTCGCCACTTCCGTGGCCAGCTTCATAAAGTATTCGTCCCAAGAAGGACGAGTGGTTTCGAGGTCCATATATTCCCTCGTTACTTCGTGCCGAAGATACGGTCGCCCGCATCGCCCAAACCGGGAACGATATAGTCCGCTTCATTGAGCCCTTCATCGATTGCGCACGTGAAAATATGCACATCGGGATCGGCGTCGAGCACGACCTGAATACCTTCGGGAGCGGCAGCGATCACCATAAGATTGATCTTTTTCACACCCTGGCGGCGCAAATACTCGATGGCTGCTGCGGCGGAACCGCCCGTCGCCAGCATGGGATCGACAACCAGCACTTCCCGTGCAGCGATATCTTCAGGCATTTTCGCGTAGTACTCCACCGGCTCGTGGGTTTCAGGATCGCGATACATGCCCAAGTGGCCGATACGAGCTGCAGGAATCATCTCCTGAACGCCTTCAACCATGCCTAAACCAGCACGCAAAATCGGAACGATAGCCAACTTTTTACCCATAAGCGTCTTGCCAACAGTTTCACAGATGGGAGTTTTTACCGGCACATCGGTCAACTCAAGACCGCGCGTCGCTTCGTACCCCTCGAAAAGTGCGAGCTCTTTGACCAGCTCACGAAATTGCTTCGAAGATGTTTTCTCGTCACGCAGGATGGAAAGCTTGTGCTGTACCATCGGGTGATCAACGAGGGTAACGCGCGGTTGTACCTGAGTCATTCCGTGTCTCCTAGTAGTTGTATTCAGGATAGAGAGGATGCTTTGCAATCAGAGCATCAACGTGGGCCTTAATATCGGCAAGTTTCGTTTCATCTTCCGCAGCGAATACGGTCGCGGCAATCAGTTCACCGATTTCGTAGAAATCCTCAGCCGTAAAGCCCCGCGTAGTGCCCGCGGCAGATCCCACGCGGATACCACTGGTAACGAACGGAGAGAGCGGTTCATTGGGAATGGAGTTTTTATTTGCCGTCAAACCGATAGATTCGAGAATCTTTTCCGCGGCTTTACCGGTCACACCTGCCGGCGTTAAATCAACGAGACACAGATGATTGTCGGTGCCACCGGAAACGAGACGAAGACCGCCCGCTATCATACCTTCACCCAACGTTGCGGCGTTTTCAACCACCCGGTCGATGTACGCTGTAAAATCGGGACGCAACGCTTCCCCAAACGCAACGGCCTTGCCGGCGATAACGTGCATGAGCGGACCACCCTGAGATCCGGGGAACACCGCCGAGTTAATCTTTTTTGCCAACGCTTCATCGTTGGTCAAAATGAAACCGCCCCGCGGACCGCGCAGAGTTTTATGGCTCGTCGAGGTAACGATGTCGGCGTAGGGCACGGGGCTGGGATGGGCACCGGTGGCCACCAATCCAGCAATGTGAGCCATGTCGACCATAAATTTGGCGTCGACTTCCTGGGCAATTTCGCTCATACGCGCAAAATCGATGACACGCGGATAGGCCGAGGCACCGCCCACGATAAGCTTCGGGCGAACCCGCTTGGCAATCTTGAGCATTTCGTCGTAATCAATGGTTTCGGTTTCGGGGTTGAGACCGTATGCCGCAAAGTTATAAAAACGCCCCGAAAAATTAACCGGCGAACCATGGGTCAAGTGTCCGCCCTGGTCGAGGCTCATGCCCAACACGGTATCACCGAGTTCAAGCACGGCGGTATAGGCACCGAAGTTAGCACTGGCCCCCGAATGAGGCTGCACGTTGGCAAAGCCGGCATCATAGAGCTCACAGGCGCGAGCAATAGCGACATCTTCTACGATATCAACCTTTTCGCAGCCACCGTAATAGCGCTTACCCGAATACCCTTCAGCATATTTGTTGGTCAAAACGCTGCCGACTGCCTCCATGACTGCAGGAGACGTAAAGTTTTCCGAGGCAATCAATTCGATGCTCGATCGCTGACGTGCCAATTCTTGCGAAATCGCATCGGCAATTTCAGGATCTGTTTTGGAAATATACTGCAATGGCATGGCGCTTCGCCCCTTTCAAAACTTCCACACGATACTATAATTTTTTATCCTAGCACAGCGCTCTCGCGCACATATGGTGCGGTCATGTTTTCCACCTATCTCGTACGAGAAATAACGGAAACCGGCAGCAATATATCAATCGAGCGCCATGATTTTTTTCACGCGATCGGCATGGCGACCACCCTCGAAATCGGTGGTGAGAAATGTGGTGAGAATAGCTTCGTTAACCTCGCGTTCAACAAAACGCCCCGAAAGCGTGATAACGTTTGCATCGTTGTGTTGGCGACAGAGCGCGGCGAATTCGGGCGTGGTGATATTGACGGCACGAATGCCCGCCACCTTGTCGGCCGCAATCGCCATCCCAAGACCCGTACCGCACACGAGAACCCCTCGTTCGGCCACACCCTCAGCAACATCGCGAGCAACTAAGACGGCAAAGTCGGGATAATCAACACGCTCTTCAGTGTGGGGACCACGATCGATCACCTCATGTCCAAGGGTGTCGCTTAAAAACGTCTTCAACAACTGCTTCTGGTCAAATCCAGCATGATCGCCCGCAATGGATATCTTCATGGAGTTTCCTTCCCCCGGCACCTTTTCTTAGCAAACGCCCCGTCGGCGTAAAACCACCATAAACTTTTACCGCTCTCGTCAAAGGCACAGGCTTCAAAAAGTATTGATATTCCCGAAGGCCTCTATCCGCCGCAGAACAACCAGTGCCATCAACCGCAAGTTCGCGTACGTGCGATCGCCTGCGCCCACCCTGCAAGCAGCTGTTCGCGCCGATCGCTTTCCCTGCCGGGAGAAAACGTCGCCCCGATCGTTCGCCTATCGGCGATTTCGTCAACATCTTTCCAAAAACCCGTCTGCAAACCCGCAAGATACGCCGCACCAGCCGCTGTCGATTCGGTATTGCGAGGACGCAGCAGCTTGGTCTGCAGAAGATCGGCCTGAAATTGCATGAGAAAATCGTTGACGCACGCCCCGCCATCGACGTTGAGCGCACTCACTTTTATACCCGAATCCGCCTCCATACCGCTCATGAGATCGTATACCTGGTATGCCAGAGATTCGAGCGCTGCGCGAACCACATGAGCGCGGGTTGTCCCCCGCGTGAGGCCATAGATCGCACCACGCGCTTCAGAATCCCAATACGGTGCACCAAGCCCCGTAAACGCCGGCACCACATACACGCCTGCCGTATCCGAGACGCTGCGTGCAAGGGTTTCTGACTCCGCCGCCGTCCGGATCAGACCCATTTCGTCGCGAAGCCACCCGATGAGCGCCCCCGCAACAAAAACGCTGCCCTCAAGCACGTACTCGGTATGATCCACGCCAGGAGCAGAAGCCGCTATCGTGGTGATGAGGTTGTTATTCGACACGCAGGCTTCAGCGCCGGTATGCATCAATAAAAAGCAGCCGGTCCCGTAGGTGTTTTTTGCCTGCCCCGCCTCGGTGCAGCACTGCCCGAACAGAGCTGATTGCTGATCTCCTGCCACACCGCATAAAGGCACCCCACCCACAATACCCGGGTGTGCGGTCACCCCGTAATCGGCCGATGAAGGGCGGACTTCGGGCAGCATCGACATCGGTATATCAAATAGGTCGCACAGCCACGGATCCCACGCCCCCGTATGGATGTTGTAGAGCATGGTGCGGCTCGCATTGGTTACGTCGGTCGCATGCGTGGCATGCTTTGTCAGCGACCACACAACCCAGCAATCCACCGTTCCAAACAAGAGATCGCCCGCACGCGCCGCTTCTCGCGCACCCGGAGTGTTGTCGAGTATCCACTGCACCTTGCTTGCGGAAAAATACGCATCGGGAACCAGTCCCGTCTTTTCGATAATACGCTTGACCACTTCCGGGTCGCGACACAACCCTTCAATCAGCGGGGCCGTTCGGCGGCATTGCCACACGATGGCGTTGCCGACCGGCATACCCGTTTCGCGGTTCCACACCACCGTCGTTTCGCGCTGATTGGTGATTCCGATGCTATCGATTTCTTCCTGCTGAACACCCTGGGACACCATAAGCTCGGTCAAAACGCTCATTTGCGTGGAAAGGATGTCGAAAGGATCGTGTTCAACCCAACCCGGATGGGGATAGTGCTGCGCAAACGAATGCTGTGCACTACCGCATACCCGCGTTTGCTTGTCGAAAAGAAGCGCGCGCGACGACGTGGTCCCTTGATCAAGCGCTATAACATATCGTTTCATACCCGCCCTTCCCGACTCCGCAGGTTTACCCACGAGCCTGAAGCTGCAATTCGAGCCACGCAGCAACATCGTCGTAGACGCGCGCATGATCCGGTTCGTTTAATATTTCGTGACGCATACCATCATAAAGCTTGCACTCAAGGTGTTCTACGCCCGCCCGACGAAGTTGTTCGACGGCAGCACGCACTCCCTTGCCGCTGCCACCCACCGGGTCATCGGCACCGGCGATAAAGAAAAGCGGCACGTTGCGGGGAATGCGCGAAACGCAATCCTTCGACACCATTTCGCCGGTCAAGCTTGTGAGCGCGGCATAGCCGCCCGCAGAAAACATGAATCCACACGCTTCATCGGCGATATAGGCATCGACCACAGCGGGATCGGTGGAAAGCCAGTCAAAGGACGTACGGGCATTATCGACAGCTTTACCATAGGAACCCGCACCCATTTTGTGTAAGAAATCACTGCGGTAATCAGCCCCCTTTGTCCGGGCAATCATACAGGCAAGCCGCTGCCCACCCGCCGATATAAGCGCAGGTTGTTGGGCGGTTCCACAGATGATCGCGCCCGCCAACCCTTCTGCATGGCGCGAAAGATACACCCGGACGATGAAGCTTCCCATAGAATGGCCAAACAGAAAATAGGGCGTCTGTTGCGCATAGCGACCTGCAATGAGTTTGCGCAGCTCGTGAACGTCTTCAAGCATCACATGCGCGCCGTCTTCCAAGGGCAGGCAGCCCCATTGACTTGCTTCGGAAACGCTTTTGCCGTGGCCGATATGATCGTTGGCACACACAACATAGCCGCATCCCGCCAAAAAACAGGCGAAATCGTCGTAGCGGTCGATGTGCTCAGCCAGGCCGTGAACCAACTGCACAATTGCTCGAGGGGCAACAAGTGCACCCTTGCGCGGAAGCCAGAGCAGAGCGTGAATTTGCGACATGCCGTCATGAGAGCGATAACCGATTTCGGTTTTCGTGATTCCTTGGTTCATAACATCCCCTCCCCAGAGTTTGTCAGAACTTTCATTATACCCGCAGATGCCTCGGCGCGAGGGGGAGATACCCTCCGCAAGAAAGAGAGCAGGTGTGCGCGTCTAAAGAAGCGACACGATCTCTTCCATTGAGATCTCGCCTTGGCGGATCAAGACGGGATATCCCTGCGTGCAATCGATGATTGTCGAAGCAACGCCGCTGCTGTCGATGTCGCCACCGAGAACCGCACCGACGCGTGCCCGCAGCGCGGGATCAACCTCGTCAAGCGTTTGCGGTGCCACCGCACCAGCAAAATTCGCCGAAGTCGTTGCGAGGGGAACACCGATGCGAACGATGAGCTTCAGGGCTAGTTCGTTCGCAGGCATCCGCAACCCAATCGTAGCGTTTGTAGAGCAAAATGCCGCGGGAACCGTATCGGCCGCTTTGACGATCAAAGTCAGCGGCCCCGGCCAAAACGCACGCGCAAGGATATGGGCAAACTCGGGAATCATCACGCCATATACATCGAGAGCCGAGGCGTTAGACACCAGCCAAGCAATGGGTTTTTCCCGATCGCGCCCCTTGATATCGTAGAGAATCTCAGGGCTTTGAGCAGGCCCGACTGCAACGGCGATACCGTATACGGTTTCTGTTGGAAATATCACTGCTTCACCGGCATCGAGCGCGGCAATCGCGCGGGAAAGATGCGCATCGTCATAGGTCATGCGAGTATCCTTTGGGCTTCATCTTTCACGAGATCGGTCCCTATCGTTTTCGCACAGAAAGAAAGCGACCAGGGTGTGGCTCGTTGGGTTTATCGGAGCATATAAATTTTACCACGTTGCCCGGCAAGCACAAGAACCGACACCACCCTTTGATAGCGGGCACAAGCGTGCCTATTCGCCCGTCGAGCGGCCGGCGGTCAAAGCGTATTTAGCCTTGATGCGCTCAAGCTTTCGTTTCCAGGGCCGATAGAGCACCGCAAGAAAAAGTACGGTCGATATCCCCTGCACGCAATCGAACGGAAAGCCCGCCGCATACGCCGCAAAAGCCGAAGGAAACGTGATGGGATGCACGAAACCGACGATGAACCACGAATTGAGGATAAAACCATACAGAAGCGACGAAACGAACCCGTAGCCATACAGGATACTTGGATGCGCTTCGAAACACCCGTGATCGGCGAGTACTCCGGCACAATACCCCACCAGACCCCAGGAGTACATCTGCCAAGGAGTCCACGGTCCCTGTCCGAAAAAGAAATTGGACACGAGCGCCGCGAGAGCCCCCACCATAAACCCCGAACGTCGACCGAAGACGACCCCCGCCAGAATACAGAGAGCCGAAACCGGTTTGAAGCTGGGGATTGGCGCGAATAGGATGCGGCCCGCCGCCGCCGTAGCCGCAAGCACCACCGTCGGCATGATCTGGCGCAGCGCCGGTCGGGAAGCTTCGAAATTGGCGAAGAAGACCACGAGTGCTGCCACCACAACGATCAGCGTAAGCAGGGCCGTTTGGTCGAACTGGAAAACCGCGCACAGCCCCAGGGTCAGGGGAACCGCGATAAGAATCGGTAGTTCGCAATACGTCAGAAACCGCTTCATCGCATACTCCATCGCGACACGAACGCATCGGGATCGGGCCGATAAAAAATATTGGTGCAGAAAAAGTCATCCGCCGTATCGGTGCAGGCAACTTCACCGTCAAAAAGCATCGTCACCGTATCGGCAACACAGGAAACGAACGCTAAATCATGGGTGACCACCACGATGGTTTTGCCCTTATCGCGCAGCGCGACCAGCATGCCCGCAATATCGAACTTCGACACGCAATCAAGGCCCTTCGTCGGTTCATCGAGCAGCAGCAAATCGGGATGTGTCAGTACGATTTTCGCCAGAGCGATCTTTTGCTGTTGCCCACCGCTCGTATCGTAGGGGTGCTGACCCACCAAGCGCTCAAGGTCAAACGATTTAATCACGTCATGCATCTCTTCATCGGTATAGGCGTAGCGTTTTTGCCATTCGGCCAGTTCCTCGGCCACCGTATCGCACACAAAGAGCGCTTTGGGATCTTGCGGCAGCAGCGCCTGAGCACTGCGCGCCCGATTGATTACCTTCCCTCGCTCCGGTTTGAGCGTGGCGGCGATCAGGCGCAAGAGCGTCGATTTCCCGCACCCATTGCCGCCGACGATGGCATGGATGGTGGCTGGCTCAATCGCAAGCGACGTTTTTCGCAACACCCATTCAGCGTCGCGGGCATAGCGGAAAAATACGTCATGCGCCTCTATCAGGACGGGTTGAGCAGATATTTCTTTTAAAGCGAAAGGAGAAGATGGTACCGATGCGCTCACGCGCACCTCGTCGAGGGAACAAGGGTGCACGCTACCCCCTTCTATGCAGGCGATATCCGTCGCATAATCGACCATCGTCTCGGGCGAATGCGTCGCCACGATCACGGTGATTCCCAACTCGCGGTTGATGCGAAACAGAGCATGGAGGAAGTTTTTCGCCGCCACGGGGTCAAGCTGCGCGGTGGGTTCATCGAGCAGCAGCAGCTTCGGCTGCATGACAAGGATGCTCGCCAGGTTGAGCAACTGCTTCTGCCCACCGGAAAGGCTTGCCGTATCGCGCCTGAACCACGGTTCAATACCGAAGAAATGAGCGGTTTCCGCAACGCGGCGTCGCATCATATCCTGAGGCGTTCCGAGGTTTTCCAACCCGAAAGCCATTTCATGCCATACCGTATCGCAGACGATCTGATTTTCGGGACTCTGAGCGACATACCCGATCTGCGTGGCGGAAGATCGCGCATCCATTTCCTCGACAGCGCAGCCGAACACCTCGAGAACACCGCACCGACGACCCTCCAAAGCCAGTTCGGGCTTCGCGCACCGGAGCAAGGTTGTCTTGCCCGATCCCGTCGCCCCGACAAGCAGGGTAAACGAACCTTCGGCGACAGACCAGGTCACCTTTTCTAGCACGGGCCGCCGCGCTGCTCGATAGGAAAACGAGAAGTCAGAACCTACGAGCGCATCCATCGAATTTCCTCTTCTACCTGCAACAACAGTGGCATGAATACGAATATTGCATAAGGGACATAACCCCACCAAAGCTTTAAAACACTCAAGGTCGGATAAAACTGAAACTGCGAGCACGCGACCTGAGCAAGAAAAGCATTGAACGCCGCGAGCACGCCCAGCAAAACGAGGGCAACACCGTCGTGAAGACAAAATCGGTAGCGGCGATAGGTGGTGCGATTCTTCGCGATTCCCCACCCGCGAGAGCGCATAGCATCAGCGGTTTCGAGCGAATCTTCCATGCTCCACCCCATCATCACCGACGTCAAACGCAGGCGGTCCATCATTTTTTCCCGACCCGTTTGAGCGTTTGTGGGCAGGCAGGCGGTCTGCACCGCTTCGACTTCCCTTCCGCGGCGCACAAACTGGGGCACCAAGCGATCGATCATCGAAATCATCAGCGCGATCGTGGGTGCCGCATTGCCCAAGACGGCCATCACCTTATCGGAAGATAGCACAACCGCCGCATTCGAGAACCAAAGCATCACCGCCACGAGCATCGCGCCCATGCACAGCCCGTACACCAGGCTTTCCAGATAGACGACCCGCAGACCGATGTGAAACAATTCGGTGGAGCCCGAAGCGGAAAACAACGGGTTGACCAGGGCAATGACCGCCACGATCGGAAGTTGCCAAAGGAGGCCACGCGCCGACATAGACCATCCACGCAAAAACACGCCATACGAAAACGCTCCGAGACCCGAAAGCACGATATAGACCGGCTGCATAGCCAGCATGCAAAACAGAAGCATTGCGGCGAAAAAGGCTACCGCTACGAGCGGATGATACGTATCGAATGCGGTCGATTTCATCACATCGAAAGCACCGTGGTGACGATGATGATTATTGCACCAATCACCGCCAAGACGGCCATCGCTATGGCAACTTTAGGATTTTGGAACATAGGTTAATCTCACTTTCTCAACAAAGGGATACGGCGCCCCCTTCGTCACACCGTGTAAAACCACTCTACTCTATCGCCATCCTGCAAAATGCAATTACTGCACGAAAACGGCGGTGTCACACCATTGACTGAGTACAACCACCCGCTTTGAGCCCCCTGCTCCTTTTCTGCCAAACCACCGATTGCATTGACGTAAATGCCGTATTGACTCGACGCGGCGTTGACAGAAAGTCCCGTGGCACACAGCGCATCGTAGGCGGTAGCCCCCTTGTCAAACGTCGGGTGAGCACTGCCAGAAACAGCACCTCCCGCGGCGGAACTGGAAACGGACACCGAAACCGTGATGGTCGCCTGAGGAGCGTCCTGATTCGGTGCTGCGCTTTCTTCGGAAGCGGGGGGTAGCGCCGATGAAGTGCTTCCCGGTTCCGGAACACGCCCCCCGGCGACATCCCCACCCGTTGAAGCGGGTACTAAATCCCCTTGAACTGCCGACGATTCGCCCGATGATGCCGGCTTTCCACCCTCGTCACCAACCGAAACGCTGACGGAATCCAAAGACTGCTCTTCGGATTTGGCGGATACTCCACCGCTGGGCTCAGACGAAGACGGCGTGGTGGTCTGCAGTAAATCGCTCGAAAAAAAATCGGGCCCCGCACTGGGATTGACCAGAAAGAACGCCGAAACCGCGATGAGAAGCGCCGAGATCCCCGCAATGACACCGACAACGATCCGTTGTTTTTTGTTCATGTTAATCTTCCTTGCCCGCGCCGAGCCCTATGCGACGCGCACGTAAAACGTATCCCGCCACACCAACAAGGCCGATGCCACCCGCGGCGATTCCGGCAATTGCCCAGGGATTCGGGCCTCCTTCGGGGTGCGACAGCGCAGCGGCGGATCCGTCTGCTTCAGACATCGAACGCGCACCTGTCGAAGCGGCAAGCGGCACCGCTTGATCACTCACATTGCTTGCGGCAGACGGCTGAGGTTCTTCTTTGCGAGCGGTCGGCACCGCCTGCAAAACCGGTGAGGAGCTCATCACTTTCGGCTGCGCCTTCGCGTTCGATCCGCTACGAGCATTCCCGCTCGCATCCCAACCGGCCTTGACACCCCAGCCAGCATTTCCACCCGAATCGGGATCGACCCGATCCCCGGGCACACTGGGTTCGACGGGCACGACAGGAGGGTTAACGGGAGGATCAACGGGCTTTTCTTTCGTCGATTTCAAAGCGAACAGCATCCCTGAATCATTGGTGTAATAAAGCGTACCATCAGCACCCACGACAAGCGAAGCCGTGCAGTAGTTCGCGTCTTTACCTTCCGGAGCATAGAGCACCGACGCATCCTTATCACCGGCTCCCAACTTCGCCACATAGACCGCGCCGGGCTTGGTGTTTGCCGTGAAATAGACATAGGTTCCCTCAGTTTGCGCCGAGACAAGTGGGGCGCTCTTCACCTCAGCAGGCGTTGTGATACGCTGGACCACCTGCATGGTTGCCACATCGATAACGGCAAGAACGCCTTTGTATCCCGCTTCGGCGCCCAGATCACCACCCACGATAGCCCGACCGTCATAGAGCGTCGGCGTACTGGTTGAACGCGAAGAAAATTTTACCCCGCCCTGATGGATAAACGATCCATCAGCCTCAACGGAAACCTTATGAAGCGTACCGGAAGTATCGGCCACAATCACCGTAGCCTCATCGAAAGCAATCACCGTCGAACGCACGGCGGCACCCAGATCATAGGTTGCCCACACTTTCCCATCGGCAGCCGCAAGGCTGGTCAGCTTCCCGTCCTCGCCCGCAACGACGATGCTGTCGCAGTTTTTCATATACGCGGCCCCACTCCAGTAGTAGCCACCCTCCTTATTCTGATGCGTCCAGGTGGCCTTCCCCGTTACGACATCGATGCAGCGATACACGCCAACGCTTGATGCCCATGTTCCGAAGAACACCGAATTACCCGCAAGCGTCAACGTCGTATCGGATTGATGCTTTGAAGCATCCGCGCCCGCATTTTCCGAATCATAGACCGCGTTGGAAAACCAGACGGTTTTCAGCGTGTCGGCAGCGAGGGCTTGGATATGACCGCCATCGAGCGGAACAAGAATTTTCCCGCCAGAATACATGGGACGACAGGTGTATCCAATAGCCTGCATGAGCGGTGCGGAAAGCTTGATAGCTCCCGTTGTGTCGATGAGGTACATCATGTTATTAACGGCAATATAGATGTTGTCGTTAACGATAAGCGGTTCGGAAACAATCGCCCACGACGAGGTGCCTTTCAGGTTTGTTTTGAAAGCCAATACCGCCTCATCAGCACTCGTAGCGGTATTGGTGGTAGTAGCTGCACCGTTGCCCTGATAGTTCGGCCACGCCGAATCGTAATCGGGAAGGGGTAGATCAGGATTGTGCGCGGGAGGCTTTTCTCCCCATTCGGCACCGTCGGTGTATTTCACGCATACGACATCGCCTGCGGATACCGCATGAACGCCCATGCCGTCATCAGGTGAAACACCATTTACGGTATAGCCCCAGCCACCCCACGAACCATTATCTCCGTTGGCAAGCTTTACTCCTGCGGGCGTGGTGATGTCGGTGAGAAAAGCACCGTAATCTCCTTCGACGATCGTGTAGGTATACTGCTTCAGGTCAAGCACCTGTTTGAACACATCGAGCGCTGTAAGCGCCGCACCTTTCGGGGGCACAATCTCATAAGCGGCTTCGGGCAGCCATTTCTGGTAAGCGATATGACCGGTTGCCCCATGCACGCTATCGCCGAACAACGAAAAGCGCACGTTCAGGGCAGTTGTGGCGGGCGCAACGATCGAATCGGGTGCTGTTGGTTGATTGTCAGAGGAAGGCGTGCGGGGAACCGCCGGCAAATCTGTTTCGGGCAGCGCTCCCGTCTCGAAAGACTGCTCCGTTTCGGAAAGCATGTTGGCCGGCAGATCTTCGCTTTTCGGCGAAACTACCCCCTCGTTCTGATCGCCCGTTGCAACAGCAAGGTCGGCATCGTTTGCGGTGCGCGCATCCTGCGTGGTGGTCACCGCAAGAGCAGCATCCGGCAAAGCCGTTGCATTAAGCGCCAAATCGTCTGCCCAGGCAACGCCGGGAACAAGCGAAAGCGCAAGCACAAAGGAAACGAACAGAGCAAGTAATCGGGAAGCAATCCCTCCCGCACGATCAGCCCTCAGCTGATCGGCCGCAGATGTAAGCGCGTGGTTATATCGCATGAAAAACCTCTCCCAGGGCGAGCGTAAGATGATCGAGTGTTCCGACTTTGCTTCTTCTGAAGTGGCCGCTTTGTCTGCGGCTATCCCCTTCATCAGCGTTTACGGTTACTGGTATAGCGCGGGATTTTCACCCGCA
>JAVVXN010000029.1:0-19744 GCA_036651575.1 Raoultibacter sp.
AGCATCCGGCTGTTAACCGGAGGGTTGTAGGTTCGAATCCTACCCGGGGAGCCATAAAAAGTCAGGCCACACATCGCGTGTGGCCTGTTTTGTTTTGTACTTCGAGAGAAAGGCCGGATCGCCTCAGCCGGCTCAAACCGCGCGACCCCGCACGATAGCCATCCGATGATCCCCCGCGCCCCGCGACGTTTGCGATGCGGGGCGCGGCCACCCTTTACGCGTAGGGCTCCCGTGCGATCTCTTGCGCCACCTCGTCGTTGGTGCGCGACACGAGATAGCACTTGTGAATGCGCTGGTTACGTTCGAAATCGTGCGGGATGGTCTGCGGCGTGACATCTTCAATACTGACGCCGTATCGTCCGAGCTTTTCTCGATCGGGTTTGAAGTTGCGCAGATTGCATGAGAAAACGGCGATACCACCTTCCTCAAGCAAGCGCGATACCCCGATCAGCAATTCAGCATGGTCGCGCTGCACGCTCCAGGTAACGCTGCCCATCGATTTCGAGTTGGAAAACGTTGGGGGGTCGACAAAAATCAAATCGTACTTGCGGCCGCTGCGGCGCTCCTCGGTGATCCAGGACTGAACATCGGCTTTGACGTAGCGGTGTTCCTCCCCCGTAAAACCGTTGATTGCCATGTTGCGTTGAGCCCAGTCGAGATAGGTCTGAGAAAGATCGACCGTCGTCGTTTCGAGCGCATTACCACCCGCCGCGTGCACCGTTGCGCTACCCGTGTAGGCAAACAGGTTCAAAAACCGCGTGTCGGCGGCCATCGAGCCAACCAATTCGCGCGTCAAACGATGATCGAGGAAGATACCCGTATCAAGATACCCATTAAGATCGACCTCGAACACGTACTTGTCCTCGGTCGTGCGCGTGACAAACGATTTATTGCGCGCGTGCGCATACTGCGAACCGCCCTTATCGCGACGGCGCGTCTTGGAAAACACGTGCGCGGGATCAACACCCACCACCAACGGGGCAAGCAACAACACATCGCTATAACGCCGACGCGCGCGCTCTTCATCGATGTCTGCGGGCGGAGCATATTCGGCGATGACCATAAATACCTCACCGCGATGCCATCCGGCTCCGTGATACAGATCGATCGAGACCGAATAGTCAGGTAAATCGGCATCGTAGATGCGATAGCAGGCAACGTCGTTTTTGCGCGCCCACTTCATGCGCTCCTTTGCCACCTTGCGCAGGCGTGCGGCAAACTGATCGGAATTTTTTTCCACCACGGAAACTTCGTATTCGTTCCCTTCAGGAAGCGTCGAAATCGTCACTTTTTCATGATGGACAAAGGCGATCGTGTAGATGCGCAACGTCGTTTCAATCGGGCCGTTGTAGAGCGCCAACATCTCTTCAGGCTCTAAGCCCAACGACGTATCAATAGCATCATCGGGCGTGATGACCGCCAGCTTCGAACCGTCGGGAATCAACGCCAAGCCCTCGGCAAAGGCCGCATACAGCTGTGGCAGCTGCGCTTCGGTGTCAAGGCGATGCGCGTAGGGAGGATTCGTCGCAATGATGAAGCGATCGTCTCCGTCGCGCACAAAGCTTCCCAGTTCGGATACGTCCTGCACCGCAAACTCGATATAGGGCGCCAAACCGACACGCTTTGCGTTGTCGCGAGCCAAATCAACCGCAAACGGATCGATATCAGCACCGATGATGCGCGGCATGTTTGCCAACCCCGCCTCAAGCGCGTCATCGGCCGCATCGACAATGCTGTCCCACAGCGCCTGATCGTGTCCGAGCCACCCGGTAAAGCCCCAGTAGTCGCGCAGCAGACCCGGTGCCATGTCGGCCGCCATCATCGCCGCTTCGATGGCAAGCGTGCCGCTCCCGCACATCGGATCAAGGAAGGTTGCTCCGGCTTCGAGCGCCTCGGGCCAGCCAGCTTTCAAAAGAATACCAGCGGCAAGCGCCTCCTTGAGAGGAGCCACTCCCTGAACGCCCGCTTCACGATAGCCCCGGCGATGCAGCGATTCGCCCGATAAATCGAGCGCGAGCGTCGCCTTTTCACCACGCACCGCGATATCGACCACGACATCGGGGCGCGTCGAGCACACGTCAGGGCGAACACCGCGCGCCTCGCGCAGCACATCGCAAATGGCGTCTTTTACTTTAACGCCCACGAATTGCGTGTTACGCAGCTCGTCGTTGACCCCGCGAGCCCGCACCGACAGCGTCGCCTTTTCAGGAATGTGCTGCTCCCAAGCGGTGTTGCGCGCACCTTCGTAGAGGGCGTCAGCGTTTTCGCACGAAAAACGGTCGAGTATCAGCAGCACGCGCGAAGCGACGCGCGACCACAGACACACCTTGTAGGCATCGCGCATCGTCCCAAAAAACGCAACGCCCCCATTGAGGGGACGTATGCGTTTAACTTTGAGATTCTTTAATTCTTGCGCCAACTGTCCTTCGAATTCGAAGGGGCACGTGACAAAAAATTCATCGTTATTCACGAAGTTCCTAATCTTCTAAGTAGTCCTTCAATTTTGACGAGCGGGAAGGATGGCGCAACTTCGCGAGCGTCTTACTTTCGATCTGACGAATACGCTCACGCGTAACTCCAAATTCGCGACCCACTTCTTCAAGGGTGCGCGGATGTCCGTCTTCCAAGCCAAAGCGCAGGGCAATGACCTTTCGTTCGCGTTCGGCCAAGCCGTCGAGCACCTTGTTCAATTGCTCTTGCAGCATAGAAAAACTTGCCGCATCGGGAGGTACTACCGCAGCGTCGTCTTCGATGAAGTCACCCAGCTGGGAATCTTCCTCTTCGCCGATGGGTGTTTCCAGCGACACCGGTTCCTGGGAAATCTTCTGAATTTCACGAACGCGCTCGGGCGGCAGACCCATTTCCTTGCCGATTTCTTCCGGCGTGGGTTCGCGACCGAATTCCTGCAACAACTGGCGCTGGATGCGCACCAGCTTATTGATGGTTTCAACCATGTGTACGGGAATGCGGATAGTACGCGCCTGGTCGGCGATAGCGCGGGTGATAGCCTGACGAATCCACCACGTTGCATACGTGGAAAATTTGAAGCCCTTCGTATAGTCAAACTTTTCAACCGCACGAATCAGACCGAGATTGCCCTCCTGGATCAAGTCCAAAAACAACATGCCGCGGCCAACATAGCGCTTCGCGATAGAAACGACGAGACGCAGGTTCGCTTCGATGAGCTGCTGCTTGGCATCAAGACCCACCTGTTCGATGCGGGACAGACGACGACGCTCACGACGCTCAAGCTCGACGCCTTCGTCCTCTGCCGATTCGAGCTGATCCCCCGCGTCGACGCCGGCCTCGATCTTCATGGCCAAATCGATTTCTTCAGCAGCGGTCAAAAGCGGAACTTTGCCGATTTCCTTGAGATACATACGAACGGGATCGCCCGTCAACATCGTGACCGACGTATCGGAAACCCGCTTGCTACGAGCTTTTACCTTACCTTTAGTAACTTTGGGCAGCTGCACATCGACGGTTGCCTTGAGCTCTTCTTCAGGAATACCCTCAAGAAGCTCTTCATCTTCTAAGTCAGCTTCGATCTTTTCCTCGGCCAGCGTATCGACCGCAGAAGTTTCTGCGATAACCGCATCGGGTTCGGGATCTCCCACTTCAAGGATATCGTTATCGTCGAACGATTCGTCCAAAATTACATCTTTATTTTCCGTTTCAGGTGTTGCTTTGCTTGAGGATTTTTTCTTTGAGGCTTCAGCCACGTATTTGTCCTTTCAAACAAGGTGAATCCCGAAACGCACGAATCTGTTTCGGGCATAAACGTACAGCTGAACAATATAGCACACCCAAAAGGGTGTTTCTCGTACAAATTGAGGTTTATACACCAGAGGACAAACTCTCTCGAGGCACGGCAGATATGCTGCTTTTTCGTCAGATGAACTCTTTCTCTCGGCTTCACAACCCCATCGAATACACGATCACTCCCAACAAAATCAAAGCTAAAGCGAAAATTTTCTTCCTATTGATCGTTTCCTTAAAAATCAACACCCCGAAAATCGTTACATAAATATAGCTTGTCGCCTCTAAAACCGGACCCATAGAAAGCGGGATACCCCGATAGGCAATGATTGCCATCAACGTCGTGACCAGCATCAAAGCGTAGGCGGCAACAACCAGCGGGTTTGCATACTCTTTCCATAAGCTATCGTGACAGCGACTGGCTTCCTTCTTGAGCATCACCTGGGATGCCGCGCTGATGAAGACACCGAGTAGGGCGATGAGCACGTAGGGTACGATATCGAAATTCATCAGTCGCACGCCTCCTTTTCGCCATCGGAGGTTGAAAACAACAGCACCCCGACGATGATGATGGCGACCCCCGCCAGCTTCAACGGCGTAATATCTTCCTGAAAAAACAAAGCTCCCCACACGATGCCCCAAAAAACCGTGATAGCCTTGTTGGCAAACGCCGTGGTCAGCGGAAGGTGCTTGATAATTTGCTGCCACCCAAAAGCGTACACAACCAAAATCAGGAGGATACCGCCATACAGAAGGAAAAACCGCACGTCAGTCAAAGGATACGACGATGCGCTTTTTCCCAAAACCTCCGTGATCGAATACAGCATCAGAAAAAAATGTAACGAAAGAAATGTTTTCAGCTTTGAAGTACCCATAAAGGTTTCACTTACCCCTGATCGAAAAAGGCGAAAATTGCGTCGATTACCCGTGCCTGGTCGGATTTTGTGAGACCATAATACAGAGGCAACCGAGTCAATCGATCCGATTCGCAGGTGGTAAAGCAATCCTCTCCCTCAAAACGACCGAATTCACGACCCGCATCGGATGAATGAAGCGGAACATAGTGAAAAACGCTCTGCACGCCCCGCGCCTTCAAAAACGCGATCAGGTCAGTACGCGTCGATAAATCGACGCACTTCACGTAAAACATGTGCGCATTATGGACGCAAGCCTGTGGAACAACGGGCAGCGTCAGCAGGCCGCGATCGACCAGGACACGCAGCGCGGCATAATAGCGATCCCACGTCTGTAGACGGTCTTCATTTATCGCATCGGCAACCTCAAGCTGCGACCACAGATAGGCCGCATTAAGATCGCTGGGCAGATAGCTTGAACCATAGCCAACCCACGTGTATTTATCCACCTGACCCCTGAAGAATTTCGATCGATTCGTTCCTTTTTCACGCAAGATTTCAGCGTGCTCGTTGTAGCGGGCATCCCGGATGAGCAAAGCGCCCCCTTCGCCCATGACGTAATTTTTCGTTTCGTGAAACGAAAAACAACCAAAGTCACCAATCGTTCCCAACGCCACTCCGTTATACGTGCTCATGACTCCTTGCGCCGCATCCTCTACGACCAAAAGCTCATAGCGGCGCGCAATATCCATGATGGCGTCCATCTCGCACGCCACCCCCGCGTAGTGGACCGGCACGATCACCCGCGTGCGCTCGGTGATGGCGGCCTCTATCTTGGTCTCATCGATATTCATGGTATCAGGTCGGATGTCGACAAAGACAAGCTTTGCCCCCACCTGCACAAACGCGGTGGCCGTCGAAGAAAAGGTATAACTGGGAACAATCACCTCATCGCCAGGCTCAAGATCGCACAACCAGGCGGCCATCTCCAAAGCCGCGGTACCGCTGGTGGTCAACAGCGCTTTCTGGATAGCAAAACGCGATTCAAGCCACGCGTTGCATCGCCGCGTAAAGACCCCATCGCCGCTGATGTGCCCCGCACCGATAGCTTCGTGCAGGTAATCGTAGGCACGGGGAACGAAAGTCGGCTTATTGAACGGCACCTCTAATCGATCCATGCGCTCATCCTTTCGTTTTCATACCGGTTGCAATCGGGTTTTTTCCCTGTCGGTGCGCACCACGACGCCGCGACATCGCGATGGCCTTGCAAGGCAGTGCGCCGCACACTCATACGGCAGCCCCTCCGTCAAAGAGGTCGCTGCGCCTTTGGCTGCGAACCTCTCTATAGCACCCCGAAGTTTCTTTGACGTACACCACCGGGGGACGCTCGATGAAAAAATCGGGCGTAAACGACATCGAATACGCGCCGGCATGGTGGATGACCACGATATCGCCCACCTGCAGTTGTGCCTCGTCGTGCAAAACGCATAACCGATCGCTTTCCATGCAGGTATACCCACACAACACCTGACGATCTTGGGAAGGCCTGATGGCCGAGAAATCCGGGATGTCATCGGCAGATGCCTCAGCAGCACCGCCCGCCGACGACAGAGAAACACCCTCGGAAGAAAGCAGCGTATAGACGTAGGAATCCTTTTTCATTTCGTGGTCGATATTGATGCGCGAAAGCTCGGTGACCACAAAGCGGTCAACCGTCGTATCCTTGACATCAAGCACCCGCCCCACATAGATGCCCGGCGTGCAGACAACGGCACCGCCGGGCTCGACAATCAGCGCGGTAGTCTGAGGATCGCACACTTCCACCAGCTCTTCGGCAATGGCTTCAACGTAGCGTTCGTAGGCGCCGACGTTTGCCGGGCCACCCCCGAAAAACCCGCCGCCGATATCGATATAGGCAAGCGTCAGGGCATTGTCGCCAACGATGCGTGCGGCGTGCGCCGCCAGCACTCGATACACCTCACTTGAGCGCGATCGCGTTGTCACGTGAAGATGGAGACCGGCGAGCTGCACGGGGAAACCAAGGGCCTGCACGCGAAAAAGAACGCGATCAAATTCTCCGTTTTCATAGCAGAAACCAAAACGACCCCCTGTCGCGCCCGTCACGGTTTCGCCAGGACAAAACGATTCAAGGTCGATATTGACACGAATACCCACCCGAGCCGGCGGATTGTCCGTGCGTGCGTACTCTTCCAACCAGGCAAGTTCTCGCTCGGAATCGATATTGACCACGCTTCCTTCGACCAGTGCCGCAAAAAAGTGATCTTTCCCCTTGATCGGCCCATTGAACACAATCTGACGAGGAGTAAATCCGCACGTACGCGCCCAATCGTATTCTTCATCGGAAACGACTTCAGCCCAGCAACCCGTTGCGTGGGCGGTCTCAAGTATCCACGCAAGAGGATTCGTCTTCACCGAATACGCAACGACAGACTTGTTCGACCAGCGCGTTTTTAAGGCGTCGATAAAATCAAGGAAATTATCTCTGAGCTGCTTGTCGTCAAAAACAAAACACGGCGTGGAAAGATCTGAAAGATTAGTCACGATGCTCCTTTTTTGCGGGATCGCAATTCACGTCTTGCCTCACGATGAACTGGGGATGGTGATTGGCGGTCATGAAAAGACGCCCAACATATTCACCGACAAAGCCCAAGCAGAACATGACCGCACCCGAACAGACCAAAATAGCCACCATCGTCGAAGCCCACCCCAACGGCATATCGGGATCGAGCATTCGTCGGATAAATAAAATCAATGCCCCGACAAGACCCCCACCCGCAAAGAGAATGCCGAACAGCGACGCGATACGCAAGGGCGTGACCGAAAAGTTTAGGATGGTCGACCAAAGACTGACGAGGCTCTTAAACGTATAGCCCGAGTTTCCCGATTCGCGGTCGAAATGCTCAACCGTGACGTTGGCGAGACGGTTGGTGGTACGAAACAACAGCCCTTGCACGTACACACGGGGGCTTTCGTAGTGCGTCAGCTCATCGCACACCAACCGCGTCATCACCAAAAAATTGCTGTCGGTAATCTCTTTCGGACACCCCGCAAGCACGCGGATCGACCACATGGCAAACCGCGATCCCACGCGCCGAAACCAGCTTTCCTTTTGCGTATAGTAATCGGCAAACACCACATCAAAGCCCTCGCTCATCTTCTCGAGCAGAAAAGGACACTGGGAAGGATGCGTTTGCATGTCGTCATCCATGAGCATGATCCAATCACCACTCACTTCGCGAAGCCCTGCCATAATGGCATTGTGCTGCCCGAAGTTACGCATAAGATTGATGCCTTTGACCGCTGCGTCCTCTTCACACAACCCAACGATTGCGTCGAATGTTGCATCGGTCGACCCATCGTTCACCAAAATGAATTCGTAGTCGTATCCGCATCGCACCACTTCATCGCGCGTGAGATGAACCACGTTCGCAATGGTCTTTTCAGAAAAGTAGCACGGTATCACAACAGATATCCGAAGCGGGCTTTCCGGAACGCTCCCATTCACGCGCGCACCCCCTCTTCCGATAACGATTTTTTTGCTGGTGAAAAATCGGACGGGTCGCCGTCGCTTTCCGTGTCTAAACTCGGTTTTGGAACGTGATTTTTATACAAAAGATCCTTCCCCGTCGCATCGAGAACCTGAAATTCCCGAAAAATTCGCTTGGTCACGCGATCCAGATCAGCACGCGAGGGTGCTTGAATATAGGCGCGGGCGACATAGGGCTTGCTTCCCGCGCCATGACACACCACGTCGCCCTCCCCGTAATAAAAAAGGCTTTCCAGCACCGCGGGGTCGTCAAGGGCCGTGCGCGCGCGATCCAGGTCGGCGACGACCCCTTCATGACCATGAAAATACAATCCACAACACGGCTTTGAAAAACTCGCCAAATCATGAGCAACCACCCGTTTGCGCAGGGCTGGCTTGTCGTAGAGCAAATCCAGCAGAAGATCCTCCAAAGAAAGTCCGCTGCCATATTCAACCAGTTCGTGCTCGTAGCCAAACAAACGTCCCACCACTTCACCTACCCGTATGCCACGCGCAGGGTGCCAGAAAAACTGCATACACAACGGTCCGTCAAGTATGCCGACCGCATCAGCTACGCGCTGCATGATAGCAAGCGCTTCGGGGCGCACCTCCGCCGTAAACCGGCTCGGATAGACAATTCGACTCACATGGGGTACTTCTCCCGCAATTTCTTCGCTTTTTTCACGATCGGCAAGCGCGATTATATGCACCATGCCATCAACGACCCACGTGGTCATATTAAACTCATGACCCGTATCGTACTCTTCGAGCACGACCGCATCCAACGCGCCCGCCGAGGCCGCCAGCGTCTGAGAAAATCTTTCGCGGATCTCAACGACATCCTCCACGACAAACACGCCCCGCGAACCGTATCCATCGACCGGTTTCATGACGCACGGAAAAGTCATATCGGCCACGTCGCTCTCCGAAAAATCTCGGGTAAGCACGCACCCTCGAGGAAGGGGGGCACCGATGCCGCGCAGCATTTCTTTCATAAGATCTTTTTTTCTCAAGCACGCCATGGCATCGAGAGAACAATAGCTTTCCAAACCTGCCGCGTGAGTCAGCGTACACAGCGACTCGAACAAAATATCTGAAAACGATGAAATCGCCGCGTCGAGCTCGTGCGTACGACACAGCTCGCACAGCGCACGCGTATCGCGTGGATCGACAACGTAGGATTCGTCGGCAAAAGCCCGTGCGGGACCGTGGGGATACCCATCGCACACAACGGTGTAAATACCCCGCTTGTGCGCTTTTTCTACAAGAGAAACAAACTCATCCATCGAGCCCAAAATAAGCAGTCGGTTTCCCTGTTCGCTATGCGTCATTATTGAGCCGCCTCTTCCTTCTATCGAACGCGACATTACCAACGACGATAACCGCACAAAGCCCGAGGCCGATGGAGGAGAGTATCGCACCCTCAACAAGACCGGGCGTCACGTAGACCAGCTTGATATCGTGATGACCCGGATCAAGCTCCAACGCCATAAAAGCCGTATTCGCCCGCTTGATCAAAGTTTGCTTCCCATCGACATATGCCGTCCACCCCGTCGAGTAGGGGATGGACAGGTAGAGCGCTTTTCTTTGCGGGATATCGATCGACCCGGTAACCTGGTTGGTTCCAAAAACAACATCTTCTAAAACGGTTTCCTTCAACGAGTCAACCTGTTGGTTGAAGTTCGCCATCGGCTGACAGAGTACGGCAAGATCGTCAAAACAATACTCCCCCGCCTGTGAAAACGTCAACGTTACGCTATTTTGAGCATCGGTTGCATACCCCAAATTCGACAACCAGGTGTTTTTCCCCCCGTAGAGATGGGAATTATCAGCGAAATTCGTAATCGTGCGCACCCCCGCACCATTGTTGGCCTGCATGGTGATCCGATACTCGTTGGGTGCAGACCACGTCATCGTCTGCTGAAACAACGACGCCTGTCGATACCAGGGAAGAATTGCCCGCTTTTTTTCGGGAATCTTTTCCAAAGGTGATGTCGCTTCAAAAGCAAGATGGTCGAAATACAGATAGGTTTCAACCTCCGGCTCGCCCTCCACCCGCAACGTCAGCGTTGCGTTCGGCCGCGAAACATCGATTTTTCCTTCTTCAAAGGTTAAACCATCCGTTTTCGTCACCGTGTAAGGCGCCTCTTGAGCACTCAAATCAAGCGAAGCTTCCGGAAGGGAGGAATCATCTACCACCACTCCCTGCAAAAGGCTCTCCTGCTTTTGCAGGGGCGTCAAAGCGTCGTAGGTATCCCGCGAAATCGAGTGTTCATAGGTAAAACCGAGCGGCAGCGCATTGTTTGCCTTGTATACGGTATAAGGCGTGTCGCCGATCGGTGCTTGCGCTACGATGTTCGCATGATCAGAAAAATTGTAGGGCGGTTTTTCAGAAGCACGATTGGGGATAAGGTAGTACTTAACGCCGCTGAGCGTGTCAAGAACGGGACGCCCTCCCAAGTTGGTATATGAAAAATTCATCTGCGTATCCGTTAGACCGAGTTCGGTGTGAAACCGATCGATATTGTTTTCGTAGACGCTATTATAGAAGTCGAACCCGTTGATATCGAGCACCAAGCTGCTGTTACGCGGCCGCGCACCCACCGTGGGATCAGCATCGTAGCGCCAGGCCGAATCATCGTCGATGTCGGCTATCAGGCGATTGGGGGTATCCTGGGTCAGCTTTGCATACATCGACCCCCAGGCCGGCGATGTGCGCGCCCACCCCATCTCTTCGGGAGCCGTAAAATAAAACGTGTTGCATATCAGGCCAGCCGCGACACACACAACGAGGCCGTAGCGCCAAACAGGCCGATCGAGCCCCTTCCACGTGAGAAATATCAGCGAGACCAACATGACCGCCAACGCCGCCATGCTCCACTCCGTGCGAGCGCCGGGCAGCAAGAACAGCAGGAGGGCATAGAGCCCCGCACAAACGCACAGCGCCTTGATTTCTCGGCGGCTCAAATGCGGCAGCAAGGGTACCACTTTCACCACGATATAGGCAACGCAAAGCGCGTAAGCCCACACCCAGCGATTTGTCGCATAGTTAAACCCGTTGAATACGCTCCCCAAAAAAGGCAGCAACAAGATAACCGTTAACGCGACAAACATGACTTTCAGGTTGCGATTTTGCTTTCTTTTAATGAACAGCACAAAACACGAAAGTACCGCAACGCCCCCGAATCCGATAAAGCAGTCGCTGCCAACAGAGGAAGAGCCCAAAAATCCCGCAAGCGTCCTTTGGTAGAAATCGGCGGAATACAGCAAGGGTATAGCAACGCTTCCCTCCACAACACGATCGAGACTCAGCAACGCGCACAGCGAAGGCACCAAAACGATCCCTGCCAGCAAAATACCCACGACAAGATAGCCTAAAAACGTAACCGTCCACCGCACAAAAAGTTTGGGCGTCACCGAATTGCCTCGGCGCCGCTCGATGACGAACACACGAAACCCGCAATACAGCAGCAAAAGCAAGCAAGCCATATACGCAAAGTAATACGATGTGATGAAAAAGAAAGCAAGTGACACGATAAACAGATACGGTTTTTGGTAAGTGAAGATCTTTTCGACCCCGACCAAAAGCAGGGGAAACAAAATCATCGGATTGATACCGTCGGGCCACAACACCGCCGATATCGCCGTACCGCACAAGGCGTAGATCAGCGCACCGCATAAGGTAGCAAAGCGCCCGTTGCCCCGATGACGTGCCAGAAGAGAAAACGCAGCTCCCGCAAGATACATCCGCGCGACGACAAGAAACTGGAAGAAATACTCGGAATACCGTTCGGGGCAAAGCGCTGACAGCAGATAAAAGGGATTGTATATCACGTCAATGACGGAAGGAATATCGGCACCATATCCAAGGCTGGAATCCCACAGCGGAATCTGAAGCCCCTGGCCCGCAACAAGACCTTCCACGATGGTGCGAACCCATCGACCCGTATAGACGAAAAACGGATAGTACTGCTCGAGCCCATCGACACTCCACGCTAACGAGCTGCCGCTGAGGGGATAGGCAAGCAACGCAAGGCAGGAAATGACCACGAAACACAGCGTGTAAACGATCCAATACGTCTGCCTCTTGCGTCCCGGCCTACCCTGCTCCCACCGAGAGAGCCGCTCTTCCCACGATCTCAAGCGAGAAACCACCTTTTTCAGCGGCATGCCGACACGCCTTCCTGCCCAAGCTCGGCATCGTCGCGATAGGCACCACTCGCAATGCGCTCAAGCCACGTTTTATGGGAAAGATACCAGGTTATAGTCTCTGTCAAGCCCCGATCAAACGAAGTTTCGGGACACCAGCCCAAATCGCGCCGAATCTTGCCCGAATCGATCGCGTAACGGCGATCGTGACCCAGGCGATCTTCAACGTGCGAGATAAGATCCTCAGTAATTGTCGAATCGAATTGCTCAGATAGGTAGGCAACGATACGCTTCACCAGGGAAATATTTGAACATTCGTTGTTTCCCCCGATATTGTAGATCTCTCCAGGAATACCCCCTTCAACCACCAGGTCGATAGCGCGGCAATGATCTGCCACATACAGCCAATCGCGCACGTTAAGACCATCGCCATACACCGGCAGAGGTTTTTTCTGTAAAGCATTATCAATGATGAGCGGTATCAGTTTTTCGGGAAACTGATACGGACCGTAGTTGTTGGAGCAACGCGTGATATTGATGGGCAACCCGTAGGTTGTGCCGTAAGACTTCACGAAGCAATCGGCGGCCGCTTTAGAAGCTGCATAGGGACTGCGGGGAGCAAGCGGGGTTTCTTCCGTGAAAAACCCGCTTGATCCCAGCGACCCATACACTTCATCGGTCGAAATCTGCACGAACTTGTGATTCCCAAAACCCCCGGTGGGGATACGCCAGGCGTGCAACGCGGCATCGAGTAGGGTCACCGTTGCCACCACGTTGTTTTGAGCAAAGACCTCGGGTGCTTCAATCGAGCGATCGACGTGTGATTCGGCAGCGAAATTGAGCACATAATCGGGATCGTAGCACGCAAAGAGGCGCTGCATCGCTGCCGCATCGCCGATATCTTCCCGACAAAAAATATACCGTGGATCGTCTGCGAAATCGGCAAGATTATCACGATTGCCCGCATACGTGAGCTTATCGACGACAACGACGCGCACATCGTCTGAGCGATTCAAGATAAACGCTACGAAGTTCGACCCGATAAATCCGGCGCCCCCGGTGACCATATAGGTTTTCACGCGCTTGTTTCCCCCTCTTCAGCCCGCAGAGCATTTTCGATGGTTGAGTTTTCAACCACGTGTTCCAGGTGCTTTCCGTAAGCCGAATTTTTGCAGCGCCGCGCCGATGCCAGCACCGTTGCGTCATCGATCCATCCCTGGGTATAGGCGATTTCTTCGAGTGCTGCCACCTTCAAGCCCTGCCTGCGTTCAACGACACGCACGAATTCGCTCGCATCGAAAAGCGCTTCGACCGTACCCGTGTCAAACCACACGAAACCGCGCCCCAGCGTCACCACCTGCAGGCTACCATCCTCGAGATACAAACGATTGAGATCGGTGATTTCAAGTTCGCCCCGCGACGACGGCTTGATTTGCTTGACGAAATCACACACCCGATTATCGTAAAAATACAGACCGGTGACGCAGTAATTCGACTGCGGATGAGCGGGTTTTTCTTCGATGGACACCACGCGCCCGGCTTCATCAAACCCTAAAATACCAAACTGCTCGGGAGCATCAACGTGAAAGCCAAACACCGTCGCACCATGTTTACACGTCGCAGCTTGCGCCAGATAAGACCCCAAACCGTTGCCGTAAAAAATATTGTCGCCCAAAACAAGGGCACAACTATCCCCCGCTATGAAGTCTTCAGCCAAAATAAACGCCTGCGCCAACCCGTCGGGCGAAGGTTGTTCGCAGTAGGAAAGCCGTACGCCAAAATCGGAGCCGTCCTTTAAAAGCGCTTCAAAATTGGGAAGATCGTGCGGGGTCGAAATGATGAGAATATCGCGAATGCCCGCCATCATCAGGACGGAAAGCGGGTAGTAAATCATAGGTTTATCGTAGACCGGCAAAAGCTGTTTCGAAGTGACTGTTGTCAAAGGACTTAACCGCGTTCCCGATCCGCCTGCCAAAACAATACCTTTCATCAAACGCCCTCCATCAAAGCTGTCAGGAGCCGAAAATATTCGATAGATTAGCACAGCTTACTACCGCTGAAACCACGAGAAAACCGAAAAGACGAAAACCATACGCGACCTGTGCATTGCTTGATTTTTTCCGCCAAAACGAAAAAGGTTTTCGCCCAATCATACCCGAAATTCGGCGCAGCCGTGAAAACAAAACCCGACCTTTAGGCTCTGGCCAGTTTTCGAGCGCGCTTGCTGGCGATGCCCCTCTTTACCGCCAGGGCAAACAAAACCGAAAGCACATCGGAAAGCGGCATACAGAAAAACAGCGCCATGACCGGTGGCAAATCCCACCCTCCACCCGCAACACACGCGGGAACAACAGAAATAAGGGGAATCAAAAAAAATACCTGACGCGACAAGATCAGAAGCACTGAAGAAAACTCATGACCCGTTACCTGCAACAACGTCATATCCGTATAGAGAACACCGATGAAGGGGAAACCGAGGAACACGATCAGAAGAATCGTCTGTGCCTGTTCGACAATTTCGCTGCTGCCCCCAAAAAGAGCGGCAAGATCGTACCCGAAATTCATCACCATCACCAGCGCGATAATCCCATAGCTTCCGCACAAAAGCATCGTGATCTTTGAAACCTTTTCTATCTTTTCGGGCGCGTCGTTGCCGTTGAAATAGGAAATAATATTTTGCACACCCTGCGTCAGCCCCACAACCGGCACCAAGATAAAGGTGTAGATGCGCTGCACCACGCTCCATGAAGCAACAAAGGTCATCGAGCCCACCTCGAGAAGCTGTGCGTTGACCACAAACCCCGTGCAACCGCCGAGCGCCTGTATCGCCGTTTGCGCAATGCCGATTTTAAACAGTTCGCCCGCACGCTGAAAAAAGCAGGGTATTGGTATCGGCTTTGCGCAAAGCCATAATTTCTTCTTCATCAAAAACAGCACCGAGCAGACCGCGCAGACGCTTTCGCTGACAAACGTCCCCCACGCAAGCCCTGCAATACCCATATTGAAGACAAAGGCGAACGTGAAGTTGAAAATAATATTGATAACAACCGCACCGGTAATAATGAGCACCTCGACCTTCGGGAAGCCAAACGCCCGAATACAACACGTCAGCGTATAGCCAACGCTGCTGAACACGTTGCTCAAAAGCTGGATCTGCAAATATTGTTGTGCAAGATCGAAAATGCGACCCTGGGCACCGAGCGTTGTCAACATGACCGACAGGGCGCCATAGCACACAAAAGATGTCACGGTCGATACCACAACACTCATAACGACACCGGTCGTGTAACTATCGTTGAGCTTGGAGGCGTTGTTCATATACTTCGCGATGAGAATGCCCGTTGACAGAGCGAACAGCGTTTGCAGCGCCGTAAAAATACCGAGCACAGGTGCCAGCAGCGCCATTGCCGCGAGGGCATCGCTTCCCATTCCCGGAAGGTTGCCCGCAAAAGCGGTGTCCACGATTCCTGTCAACATTTCAATCATAAGCGACAAAATGGACGGGATGCCAAAAATAAAAATAAGTTTGACAAGAGAGCTGTTTTCGTAAATATTTTTCTTCATGTGTTTACCTCCGAAAATAATAATCGCAGATAAACACGACACCTTATGTCTAGTTTATTGAGAAAGTTTTTTGTAATCTTCGTAGGAAATAAAGTTCCGCTCAAACTCGATGGCGGTCACGTCGATGCGCTCGATATCTCGGCAGGGTATCAACTGATAGGCATCGGAAAAGCAGAACACTTGCAGGCCCTCGGGCTTGAGCACATAGCCGATCGGGGCCACTTCCAAAGAGTCGTTGATACGTGCGCGCACTTCATTGTCCAGGCAGTAATCGATTTTCTCACGCACCCAATTTTCAGCACCGACTTTTTCAGAAACCAAATCGACGCTGAGATAGCGTTCCGCATCGCTTTCAAAAAGTGCACTCAGTTCGGGGGCGATCAGACACAGCTTGGCGATGATCGTGTTTTTGATCGGCACCTCCGAAAGACTATCCATGATTTTGAGGGCGAAAATGATCTGGTGAATATCCTCGTCGGTAAAAAAACTCGTACTGAACTTGTAGCTTTCATCGATGCGCACCCCGCCACCTGCGCCCTGCTGACAATAGACCGGAATGCCCATGGCGGACAAGCGTTCAATATCGCGTTCGATGGTTTTCGTACTGACTTCGAAGTGCTGCGCAAGCTGGGCATACGTTGTTTTTTTATACTTGAGCAGATAGATCAGCAGCTCTAAATGACGGCCCTTCATGGCAAACACCTCACGATCAACATCGTCGATATGCCCCCTGAGCGCACGTTAGAGCAAATCATCGGGATCGATATCGACGGCAACACTGACATTTTTGTGCGGCTTACGGCGGCGAAACAAGGGCAAAAGCAGCGCCGAGATATCATCTTCAAGCGGCGCTTTCACCACCAAGTGATACCGATACGCGCCGCGCAGCCTGGTCATAACGCACGGTGTTGCCGGCAAAACCGACCACGCCGACCCCACCACATCATGGATCAGCCTTTCGATATCGCTTGAAAGCTTTGTCGCGACCGTCTTCACTTCATCTTCGTTTTTTCCCCAGATAAGCACGTTGGCAAGCCGCACATAGGGCGGATACCCCAACAGGCGTCGCTTGGGCAGTTCGTCACGGAGAAACGCCGAACGATTGTAGTGCGCCGCCGCCTGGATGGGAACCGCTTCGGCCCAGTAGGTTTGCACCACAACGCGACCCGGCAAATCGGCTCGTCCCGCACGTCCGGCAACTTGCTCAATCAAATCGAAGGTGCGTTCGGCAGCACGAAAATCGGGAAGCTTGAGCATCGTGTCGGCATTGATAACCCCCACCAAGGTCACCTCATCGAAATCAAGACCCTTGGCAATCATCTGCGTACCCAACAGCACGGCGGCATCAGCTGCGGCAAACTCTTCCAGAAGCCGCTGATGAGCGCCTTTTCCCTTCGTGGTATCGGCATCCATGCGCACGATACGCGCGTCATGACCCTCAAGCAACGCTCGCAGTTCGGTTTCAACGCGCTGCGTACCTGCGCCGAATTTTTTCAGGTAGGGACTCTTGCATTCCGGACACCGGGGCGGCACGGCTTCGGTATGCCCACAGTGATGACACGTCAGCAGATTACCCTGCTCGTGATAGGTCAACGACGTTGCACACGAAGGGCATTCCGGCACAAAACCGCATTCGCGGCACAAAAGAAACTTCGCAAAACCGCGCTGGTTGAGCAAAAGCACCGCTTTGTGCCCCGCATCAATCGTCGCAAGCAGCGCCGCGGTCAATTTACGCGAAAACATCGAACGATGCCCTCCACCAAATTCGCGCGCCATGTCGACCACCTCGATGGGCGGCAACGGTTTTTTGTTGGCGCGTTCGCTCAAACGCGCGCTGGCCCACCGTTCGTTTTTATCGCACGCATACAAACTCTCGATCGAAGGTGTTGCCGATCCCAAAATAAGCGTTGCACCGCGACGTTTGACCATCCATTCGGCCACGTGACGAGCATCGTAGCGAGGGGCGCTATCCTGCTTATACGACCCCTCGTGCTCTTCGTCGATCACGATCAGACCCAGATTGGCAAGCGGGGTGAACAGCGCGCTGCGAGCCCCAACAACCACCCGCGTGGCACCCGAGCGAATCAGATCCCATTGGTCGAAACGCTCACCTTGACTCATGCGCGAATGCATGACGGCCACCGTATCACCAAAACGTCCCCGAAAACGCGCGACGGTCTGCGGGGTCAAAGAAATTTCCGGGACAAGCACGATAGCTCCCTGGCCCGCTGCAAGCGTCTTTTCGATAGCCTGTAGATACACCTCTGTTTTACCCGAGCCCGTCACCCCGTCAAGCACGACCACTTCGCCGCGGTGGGCATCCTGAGCACGCTGAATTATCTCTCGCGCCAAAGCTTGACCGTCGGTCAAGCGAGGTTTTTCACTGGGAATAAAAGCGGGATCCCCTGCGACAGCACGCACGTGGCCTTCCGCTTCGCGCAATCGACGGCGAGACTCAACGACAACGACATCTTTTGCCTCAAGGCTTTTTAACACCGCCGACACCGAACCGAATTCCATCGTCAGCTCCGCCACGCGCAGTTCCCCGGAACGCAGCGCCTCAAGGATGGCACTTTGCTTGACCGCACCTTTCTTCGGCACGAACGTGTCGGCGGCAGGCCCCAGCCGTACCCAACGATCGTCAACCGCACCCACGCTGGGCTGCTCAACCCGCCAGTATGTGCCGTTGTAGACCATGCGCGGCACACCGCCCGGTGGCGTAAACAGGCGCACGCACACCGAAAGCGGTGCGATATAGCGTTCGGACAAAAATTGCGCGCACGCCGCCCCTTCCGCATTGAAATAAGCATGCGAAAGCACGGATGCCACCTGTTTTAACTTTTCAGGATTGACGTTATCGGGCAGACTATCGCCCACTTCATCGATGGCAATGACATACCCGATAGCCTGTCGATGCCCAAAGGGCACCAACACCGCGCATCCGATATCAATGTCGAACATATCGTCGGGCACGGCATAAGTGTACGCGCAATCAAGCGATTGCGTAGGGATATCGAGTATGACCGATGCGAGTCTCATGCCAGATCACGTCGCCGATAGAGAGCGGCGACTAAGATGATACGGCCGCCTTCAATTCCGCAACGCGATCGGTGCGCTCCCAGGTGAACTCGGGAAGCTCGCGACCGAAGTGGCCATAGGCTGCCGTCTTGCGATAGATGGGACGACGCAGGTCAAGTTGCGCGATGATGGCACCGGGGCGCAGATCGAACACGCTTTTAACCGCAGCTTCGATGGCGGCTTCGGGGTAATGGTTCGTGCCAAACGTTTCGACCATGATCGAAATCGGACGCGCCATGCCGATGGCGTAGGCAACCTGGATTTCACAGCGGTCGGCAAGGTGTGCCGCCACCACGTTTTTGGCAACCCAGCGCGCCGCATACGCAGCCGATCGATCAACCTTCGTGCAATCTTTGCCCGAAAAAGCACCACCACCATGACGGCCCATGCCACCATAGGTATCGACGATGATCTTGCGACCGGTCAACCCGGCGTCACCCATAGGACCACCGATGACGAAACGACCGGTGGGGTTCACGTAGATTGCCATATCGTCGGCGGCGACAAACCCTTCGCGAGCGAATACCGGCTTGACGACCTGTTCGATCAGCGCTTCGCGCAAAACCTCAAGCGAAACATCTTCGGCGTGCTGCGTTGAGATGAGCACCTTTTCGATGCTGACCGGTTTATCATTGATATAGCGGACGCTGACCTGGGTTTTACCGTCGGGACGCAGATAGGGCAACGTGTTATCCTTACGCACCGCCGTCAGCTGCTCGGCCAACCGATGAGCCGCGTAAATTGGCATCGGCATGAGCGTTTTCGTTTCGTTGCAGGCATACCCGAACACCAT
>JAVVXN010000030.1:0-19390 GCA_036651575.1 Raoultibacter sp.
ATTGACACGGTAGGGGTCAGAAGTTCAAATCTTCTATCGCCCACCATTGATTATGCAGACCAGAAACCTGAGCGGTTTCTGGTCTTTTCTTTTGCTGCGTAAAACACTGAACACCCTCGCACGCAGCGTCCCTCAGCACAGGGTCCTATACTTTTCCCTACACCCACGCTAAAACTCATTCTCTTCGTGTTTCACAACCTCTTAACTCGCAAAACAACTAACCCCTCACCTGCCGTCACCAACGGCTAAAAAAGGCTCTCGTACACTCTTGGAGTCTGTAGCGAAAAAACAACCGCCATATTGCCGCAGTCTTTTGGCGAAATCTTTTGTCTCTACCGATATCTTTCCCGCAAAATTCCGTCCACTAAAGACGATATGAGTAGAACATTGTGAGCCCCTGCTTCATGTCGATTTATTTTTCGTGGGTCGGGGCCGATAATGGTCTTACCTGAAAACCGGCAACCGGCCAGGTTGCCACAGACATGAGAGGGGCTCGCAATGAATTATACTACCTCAATTGGTCTCGATGTACACGCTCGCTCTATAACCGCCGTCGCATTCAACCCGCTAACAGGCGATCCCCTGCAATCGCATCCAGCCGTTGCAACGAAATACGAAGCCAGCGCAGCGAACATAGCGGGCGACGATGCATTGTTGCCTCATGAGGCATCCTGCTAGCCCACCGCTGCGAACCCGCGAATATTAAACTGCGAATACGAGCGTCGATTTAGACACAACCATTTGGAAAGCCAAGTTCAAGTTGAGATAAAGCAAGGTCCAAGCTCAAAATCTTTGGGCTTGGACCTTTATTGCTACTTGACAATGTTCTGCTCATATTAAAAAAGCGCCCGAAGGCGCTTACTTGTTCTTTTGGAGGCGACGCCCAGATTCGAACTGGGGATGAAGGCTTTGCAGGCCTCTGCCTTACCACTTGGCCACGTCGCCGGTTTGCGGTTCGTCATTAAAAAGCCGGTCAAACCATTTCTAATTCGACCGGCTTCTAGCGACAGATGGAGCGGACGACGGGATTCGAACCCGCGACCCCGACCTTGGCAAGGTCGTGCTCTACCAGCTGAGCCACGTCCGCGCGCAAGAAGGTATATTACCTAAACCCTTGCAACTGCGCAAGCCCCTATTTTCAAAAACTTTGAAATTGAGCAATTTTTTTCCGTACGTAGCGAAATCATCTCAACTCCTAGGAACTACAGCGCTCAACGAGTATATACCTATTGATCGATATGTCCATCATCGGGTTCAATATGCACCAAGACTTCGCAAACGTCGTCAAAACGCTTTTTAACAGCGTCTTCAACAACCTCAGAAAGTGCATGGGCTTCGCGTACCGACATATCTGGCTGCACTAAAACGTGCAGATCAACATAAACCTCCCCCTCCGTTCCCCTTGTACGAATTTTATGGGAACTCCTTACTTCGGGAATGCTCTGTACGCAGCTACGAATTTCTTCTTCGGGAATTCGTGCTCGATCCGAAAGGGTGGCAAACCCATGACGGAACACATCATAGGCCGTATAAAGAATTGCCAGCGTTACCAACAACGCCATAAGGGGGTCGGCAATCGGAATACCGAAGGAGACAAGAATCAGCCCAACGATAACGCCAACCGAAACCATGGCATCGGAGAGCGTATGGCTCGCGTCAGCGATCAAAACGGGGCTCTTGAGTAGTTTGCCCTGTTTATGCTCGTAACGGGTCACACCGAGGTTTACACACAGCGTACCGATCATGACGAGAAAGGATATCGGGGTTACTGTTGCACCATACGATTGCGTCATGAGCGCGTGGACGGCATTGCTTCCCACGCTCAGGGCGGCCACCAGCAAGAGCACGCCGATAACGAGACTTGCATATGTTTCGAATTTAGCGTGGCCATAGGGATGGCTTTCGTCTGCCGGGCGCGCGGCAAGCGTGATGCCGACAAGGCCAACAACATTTCCGGCCGAATCGAAAACGCTGTGGATGCCATCGGCCTGCATAGCGGCCGACCCGCTCATCGTTCCGTAAAAATACTTTGCAGCGGCAACAACCAAATTGAGAACGAGGATGGCCCAAAGAACTTGCTTGATTTGCCTCATGCGAGGCGAGATTGACGCTTTCGAAAAAACCGCCGTCATGGTATTTCCCTCTTTCGATATGTTCACCAAAGTAAACCATCAGGTAGAGATAGAACAAGGGAGAGCCATAATGACTCTCCCTTGATTGCTTTTGGTGTCGGAGGCGGGATTTGAACCCGCACACCCTTATACGGGCACTAGCACCTCAAGCTAGCGTGTCTGCCGTTCCACCACTCCGACGAATGCTGCAGAAGCAACGCAAGCTATTCTACCAAAAGCTTGCCTGTTCTGCGCGAGAATTTTTTATTATCGTGAAATAGTTCCTTGAGGATAGAAAATCATCAGCAAAATAAGGGAAACCATGAAGACAACGGCGAAAATGACCGTGATGCGATCGAGATTCTTCTCGATAATACTGGTGCCCGTTTGTGTCGAATACATGGAGCTGGCAATAGCATCGGAAATACCGGTACCTTTGCCCGAATGAAGCAAGATGAAGATAATCAAGCCAAGACCAGAAATAACAAGCAAAGCAATTAAAATAATCAGTATAGGGTTCAAAGTACGTTCTTCTCCTCAGATAACTACCGGTATTCGGTTCTTCAAAAATCGACCGCAAGCTGTTAATTATACCTACACCAATGCCTCTTTTGCAAGGGAGTCTCTTCTTTCATAAAAAACGTCATAGAACACAGCCTGAAGCGCCGCGCTCATAGTGCTCAACCACAACGCAAGCACTTACGAGCGGCTTGCCAGAAGTGATTGAGCTTCCATCTCGCAAGGAATTTCAAGTCCGATAATATCAAGAAGCGTCGGAGCGATATCACACAGTGCAGCAGGTATCTTACGAAGGGTCAGCGAGCTTTCCCTATCGGTATCAACCAAGATAAGAGGAACAGATGCCGTCGTATGCGCGGTGAATGGCGTGTTATCGCTGGCACGCATTTTATCGGCATTGCCATGATCGGCCGTCACGAGCGCCACACCACCCTTGCGTTCAATCGCTGCCAAAACACGCGAAACGCCAGCATCAACGGCTTCAACCGCACGGATAGTGGCGGCAATCGAACCGGTATGACCCACCATGTCGCAATTGGCAAAGTTGAC
The DNA here is from genome assembly GCA_036651575.1 of Raoultibacter sp. Lineage (GTDB taxonomy): Bacteria > Actinomycetota > Coriobacteriia > Coriobacteriales > Eggerthellaceae > JAVWGW01. The sequence continues at coordinate 3,180 of JAVVXN010000030.1, forward strand.
GATGTAGACATCGGACTCATTGGCGTCTATGGCAGCTGCCAGAGTGCTCGCCACTTCCGGTGCGCTCATTTCTGGTTGTAAATCATACGTTGCCACCCGAGGAGAAGGAATCATGATACGCACCTCCCCCTCCTGGGGCTCCTCAACACCGCCATTGAAAAAGAAGGTAACGTGGGCATATTTTTCAGTTTCGGCAATATGATACTGCGAGAGCCCCGCACCGGAAAGCACCTCGGCCAGCACGTTGTGAGGGAATTCTTTCGGGAAGGCAATCTCGGCTTCGATCGTGCGATCGTACTGAGTAAGGCAGACAAAATGAACCTGCGCTTTTCGAGCGCGTGGAAAACCGGTGAAATCAGCATCGACAATAGCGCGCGTTAATTCCCGTGCTCGATCGGGACGAAAGTTGAAAAAAATCACCGCGTCGCCATCGCGCATGCCCCGCCCGTCCAAAGCGGCCGGAACGACGAATTCGTCGGTAACCTCCTCATGGTAAGAATCAGCCACAAAGCGCAGCGGCGCCTTCGTCGTTTGCGGTGTGGCACAAACGATAGCGTTGTAGGCTTTTTCGACGCGATCCCAACGATTGTCACGATCCATGGCAAAGTAACGGCCCTCAATGCTTGCAATAGACACCGAAGCTGTTTCGTTATCAAACGTTGCCAGATACTCCTGCAATTCCGAAAGATAACGCTCACCGCTTTGCGGTGCCACATCACGCCCATCCAAAAAGCAATGGATACGGATATCGCTCACACCACTGGTGAGCGCATGACGCACCAATGCGTAGAGGTGTTCATTGCTGGAATGAACACCTCCGTCGGAAAGCAAACCCATAAGATGCAGTGCCGCACCGGGCTTTTTCGCCACGTCAATCGCTTCGTTAAGTGCGACATTGTGTGCCAATGACCCATCGGCACAGGCGCGATTGATGCGAGTCAATTCCTGATAAACTGTCCGACCGGCACCGATATTAAGATGGCCTACCTCCGAATTGCCCATCTGCCCCGCAGGTAAACCCACCGCTTCTTCCGAAGCGCTCAGTTCGATATGGGGACACCTGGCAAAAAGCTGATCAAGACACGGGGTATGGGCGCAGGAAATAGCATTTCCCGGGCCTGTCTCATCAAGGCCGTAACCATCCATGATAATAAGACAGGCAGGAAGGCGTAGATTCGCTTTGCCGCGGCGAGAAGGGATTGCCGTCATTACAGGCACGCCTCAATCAATTGCGTAAAGCTGGCTGCATGCAAGGCTGCACCGCCAATGAGGCCGCCGTCGATATTTTCTTGTGCCATAAGACCCTGAACGTTTTCGGGCTTCATCGAGCCGCCGTAGAGTACCCGCATAGCTTGTCCTGTTTCGGCATCGAAAAGCGCGGTGATCGTTTCGCGGATGGCGGCACAAACCGCCTCTGCCTGCTCCGGTGTGGCTGTCCGACCGGTGCCAATTGCCCAAACGGGCTCATATGCCACCACGCTCAAAGCAACTTCGGCCGCATCAAGACCGGCGACCGCCGCTCGTACCTGAGCACACACGAACTCGTTGGTAGTGCCCGCATCGCGCACGGCTAAAGATTCACCAACGCATATGATCGGCACCAAACCGCCGGCAATAAGTGCTTTCGCTTTACGGTTGACATCCTCATCGGTCTCGCCAAGCAAACCACGTCGTTCGGAATGGCCGACAATACAGTGCGTGCAACCGATATCTTTGAGCATCGGTACCGAAATCTCGCCGGTAAAAGCACCTGAGGTTTCCCAGTACACGTCCTGTGCGCCAACACCAACGTGAGTTTTATCAAAATCAAGTACGGTCATCGCCGGTTTCAAATCAATAAAGGGCGGACAAATTACGACGTCAACGGCATCCCAGCGATCATCGTATTGATTTGAAATATCCTGAGTGAGCACCACCGCTTCAGCGATCGTGTTGTTCATTTTCCAATTACCGGCCATCATAGGTTTACGTGTCATGACGCTTCCTTTCACCTGATTATCAACTGAAACCACTTGCTTATCGAAACGGGTCGAATCGCTTAGCGCAAAGCTTCAACGCCGGGCAGCACGGCACCCTGCACCAGTTCCATGGAGGCACCGCCGCCGGTAGAAATAAACGTCATTTTATCAGCAAGATCAAACTTATTGATCGCCGCAACGCTATCTCCCCCACCGATGATCGTGTCGGCTGCTTCGTTTTCAGCGACCGCGAGGGCAACCGCTTTCGTACCAGCCTCAAACGCCTCCATCTCAAAGACCCCCATCGGGCCATTCCAAAAAACGGTGCTTGCATCAGCTATTGCTTGCGCATATCTCTTCGAAGTTTCGGGTCCGATATCAAGACCCATCATATCGGCAGGAATATCATCGACAGAAACGACCTGCGTCTGCGCATCTTCTGCAAAACGATCGGCAACAACGACATCGATCGGAAGCAAAATTTTAACTCCGCAAGCTTCGGCTTTGGCAAGCATAGCTTGCACCCGCGAAACCCACTGCTCTTCCTTCAGGGAGGAACCGACCTGTTTTCCCTGGGCCAACAAAAACGTAAAACACATGCCTCCCCCGATGATGAGAGTATCAACGTTGTCGATAAGCGCATCGATAACGGCGACTTTATCAGAAACCTTTGATCCACCTAAGATCGCAGCAAAGGGGCGTTGCGGATTTTCAAGCATGCCCTTGAGCGTGCTTACTTCTCGCGAAAGAAGAAATCCGGCATAGGCAGGCAGCAGTGTCGCCACACCGGCAGTCGAAGCATGGGCGCGATGCGCCGCACCGAAAGCATCGTTGACGTACAGATCGCCCAGCGATGCCAAGCCTTGGCAAAAATCGGGATCATTTTTCTTTTCACCCTTATCGAAGCGAAGGTTTTCAATCAACAGTAATTGACCATCAGCTAACGCTGCCGACTTAGCCCGAGCATCAGAATCGATCGTGTCGGTCGCAAAAACAACCGCTTTCCCCAAAAGCTCACTCAGACGACGAGCCACAGGTGCCAACGAAAACGCGGGCTCAAAGCCAGTTCCTGCAGGTCGACCCAGATGGCTCATGAGAATCACCCGGGCGCCATGATCGAGTAGATATTCAATGGTGGGTAACGCGGCCCGTATGCGGGTATCGTCAACGACTTCGCCATCTTTGAGCGGCACGTTGAAGTCAACACGGCACAAAACGCGCTTGCCGGTAACCTCGGCCTGTTCGAGGGTCTTAATATCAGCCATACCTACTCCTTTACAAAGCTTTATAACACTATGCACAACGAAGCTCCCGGCACAAATTCGCACCAGGAGCCCCTTGTTGAAAACAACCTTACAGCAAAATCTTAGCCAAATCCTTCACTCGATTGGAATAGCCACACTCGTTATCGTACCAGGAAATAACTTTGACAAAGGTGCCTTCGCCACCCATGACCATGGTAAGCCCACTGTCGAAAATGGAAGAATGGGGGTTTCCGACAACATCGATGGAAACGATCGGATCTTCCATGTATTCCAAAATCCCTTTCATCGGACCTTCGGCGGCAGCTTTCATGGCAGCGTTGATCGATTCGATCGTCGCATCTTTTTCGAGCTCGACCGTCAAATCAACCATGGAGCCATCAGGCGTGGGAACGCGGGTTGCGAAACCATCAAGACGGCCTTTGAGCTGTGGCAAAACCAAAGCTACGGCACGGGCCGCACCCGTGGTGGTCGGAATCATAGAAACTGCGGCAGCGCGAGCACGGCGCAGATCCTTGTGGGGAAGATCGAGGATCTTCTGGTCGTTGGTATATGAATGGATCGTGTTCATATAACCGCGCTTGATACCAAAGGTATCGAGCAGCACCTTCGCAAACGGAGCTAAGCAGTTCGTGGTGCACGAGGCGTTCGAAATAATATTGTGCTTGGAAGCGTCGTACTGGTCGTCGTTGACGCCCATGACAATGGTGATATCTTCATTTTTGGCAGGTGCCGAAATGATGACTTTTTTAGCGCCTGCATCGAGATGCGCCTTCGCCAAGTTGCCGTCAGTGAAAAAACCGGTAGATTCGACAACGACATCGACGCCAAGTTCACCCCAGGGAAGTTGAGCCGGCTCACGCTCGGAAAGAACCTTAACCGCGTATCCGTCAGCAACAAAACCATCCTCGGTAACCTCGACGGAATTGAATGCACGGCCATGAATAGAATCATACTTCAGCAGGTGAGCCATAGTGGGGATATCACCCAAGTCGTTGATAGCGACCACTTCCAGTTCAGGATCGGCAACCATCGCGCGAAATACCAAGCGGCCGATGCGACCAAATCCATTAATGCCTACCTTCGTTGCCATACATATCCCCTTTCACAAAGATACATTTTTTCTCAAGCGATGTCACGATGATATAGCCCCGTGTTATGCGCCCATTCACCCCAAAGGGTTTCCACAAAAAAATCATGCCGAACTACAACAGCATGTACTTCTCCATTCTAGTCTATTATCTCTGCCGCCATCTGTTCAATACGGCGAACGCGATGATAGACTGCTGATTTGGAAAGCGGAGGGGTGGCATATTCACCCAATTCTTTTAAAGTCGCATCGGGATACGTCACTCTCAACTTGATATACTCCTGCAAAGCGGGTGGTACGTTGTCGATACCGTACGTTTCCACAACCCGACGAATCGCAACAATTTGGTCCACTGACGACGATGCGCTTTTTGCCTGATTGGCAACTTCTGCGTTAACGCGACGGTTGACATCGTTGCGCACGCTTTTAATCACCCGTGCATTTTCCATGGCAAGCGCGCATTGATGCGCACCGACAAACGCGAGAAATTCCGAAATCGCAGTTCCACTTTTTAAGTAGATCGTGTAGGCGGACCGCCGCGGCATGATACGCGCCTTAATGCCTTTGCTTTCCATAAGAGACACCACGTCATTTGCCAACGATTCCGACTCGACCGTCATTTCGAAATGAAAATCGCCGCGCGGATTTGCGATAAATCCACTACCCAAAAACGCACCGCGCAAATATGCAGCGACGCAGCACTGCTTCTCGACCAAGTGCACGTCGATGCCCATTTCAAGACCATCGCCTGAGAGCACCCCCATATCACGCAGCGCATTTTCAAGTCCTGCCTGCATGGGAACACCAATCAAATAATTTGGTGTCTTATGAAGCACGCTACGCCGTACCGTCAGTTCGGTTTTAAGCTGATAGATCACGTGAAGCAGCTTGATGACGAGACGGGCGACCGAAGGTGCATCGGTGGCAACCTCAATGCGATATTTTCCCGGTCCGCTAAAAAAAAGAGTTCCTTCGATACGAACAAGCGCAGCAAGCGTTGCCTTTTCGCAATGAGAACACGTCGGAGCTACCCGGGCAAGTTCTTCTTTTACCTCTGCCGTGAACGACATAACTTGATTACCCCCGTAAAGGCATCGCGCAAAGCTCGCGGATCGTGCCACGTCGGCCTCAAAGGATCGACCAGGTTACGCGCCAAAACCACCGGCCCGAGCGACTGGATATAATGCGCTGAAGCATAGCTGATCGTAACGGGACGAGTACCCCCTTGTAACGTGGTGTCAGAAACGGCGCCTAACACCGAATCGCTATCTCCGCCGCCAGAAGCGGCATTAAAGCTTTCCGTAACGCCGCTTTCAGGTTTGAGTGGATGCGGCGTATGCACCAAAACATAGTCAACCAGGCCGTCCATGCCGTGATCCATCAAGGCATCGACATGTTCGGAAGCGGAAAGGCCCCATGTTTCTCCCTGCATATCGGCAAGACTGCAGACGAAAACAGTTCTGCCGGCAGATGCCGCTATCGCATCGATAATGCCTGGCACCAAAAGATTGGGGATGATGGAGGTAAAAAGCGACCCGGGACCAAGTACGATCAAATCGGCATTGCGAATAGCGGATGCGGCAGGTTCGTAGGAGTTGCAAACCCCGGGGTGTTTGAGCCATACGCGATCAAGGGCCGTACCCGAATGACAGGCTTTCGCTTGCCCCTCAAGAACCATTCCGTCACGCGTCTGAGCACAAAGCACCACCTTATCAAGTGTGGAGGGATAGACATGCCCGCATGCTTCGAGAAGTTTTTCACAAATATCGATCGCTTCGGGAAACGAGCCCGTCGCATCCTCAAGAGCGGAAAGCATGAGGTTGCCCAGGGTATGATTGTTGGCAAACTCAAAACGATATTTAAAAGCACGCGTCATAGGATCATTGGGATTTTTCGCGAAGGCGGCGAGGCATTTGCGAATATCACCGGGAGGAGTAACGTTTGCCTCCTCACGCAAAATACCGGTTGATCCACCATCGTCGGCCATCGCCACAACTGCGCTTGTTTCGATACCCATGGAAAGTAACGTACGAATAGAAACGGGCGCACCGGTGCCTCCCCCGATAACCACCGCACGAATTTTTCGATTTGTCACGGGCATGGGCAGAGTGTTTTTAATCCGCTCGAACGCTGCGGTAGCTGAAGGATCTTGCGAAAAAGGATGCTTCATCGCGCTATCGCTTCTCGATAACGGTTTCGGCTAAAGCGATGTCACGATGCGTCACGCTGACAAAATAGCGTTCGTTACGCAAAAACGCACCCGTCGCTTCCGCCAACGCAACGCTGCGGTGCTGCCCTCCCGTACACCCAACCGCTATCGCCAGCTGCTGCTTACCCTCCGCAACGTACCCCGGCATGATGCACGATAGAAGCGCGGTCCACTTCTCCAGAAAATCCTGCGTCTCGCGTCGCCGTATCACGTAATCTTTAACCGGATCGTCGAGGCCGGTCAGGCACCGCAGTTCGGGCTCGTAAAACGGGTTGGGAAGAAAGCGAACATCGATCACGATATCGGCATCGACAGGAGCACCATGCTTGAATCCGAATGAGTACACAATCACATTCAAGCCCTCGCGATCGCTTTCTTCGGCAAAAAGACTCCGCAGACGATCGCGCAGTTCGCGCGGCTTTTGTTCCGAGGTATCGATGATCGAATTCGCTGCCTCGCGCACCTTGGCGAGCAGTTTTCGCTCGCGAGCAATACCCTGCGTGACGGTCATGGAACGGTCACAGAGCGGATGGCGGCGGCGACTTGCCTTGTAGCGGGCAAGCAAACTTTCATCGCTCGCATCCAAAAAGATAATACGATACGTCAATCCCGCATCCTTGAGATGCGCGAGCTCATTGAATAGATCGAAGAAAAAATCTTGGTTGCGGGCATCGCAAACAACGGCAAGACGTCGAGATTGCTTGCTCTGGCCAGGTATCGTTGCAAGACTCACCAAGCTCATGAGCAGGTTCGGAGGAAGATTGTCGATGCAGTAATACCCGAGATCTTCAAACGTATGCACAGCTTCGGTACGTCCCGCTCCACTCATGCCGGTAATGATGATCAGATCGGGTTCGAGTGGTGTCGGCAACGTCTCGGCAACCTGCGTTTCAAGCTCGTGGTCGTTTTGTTTCAGGGATGGGGAATCGCTCATGATCGCTCCTCTTGCACCGCATTTGTCGTCATTTCATTATACTGCTGCAATACCGCATAGAGCTCTTCGGCAATCTCATCGGGCACAACATGCGCATCTTTGATTTCTTGCAAGGAAGCCTCTCTCATCGCACGAAACGACTTGAATGCCTTAAGAAGTGCCTTTTTACGCACCGGCCCCAGCCCCACGACATCATCAAGCACGCTTGCGGTCATTGCCCGGGCTCGTACCTCACGGTGAAACGTAATTGCAAAGCGGTGCGCTTCGTCACGCACCTGCTTTACCAGATACAGCGATGCCGAGCCCGAGGGCAGAACCACGGGGCTGCCCTCTTGCCACGGCACAAAAAGCTCTTCATCGCGTTTGGCCAAACCAGCCACCGCAATGTCGGTCAGTCCCAACTCATCCAACTGCCCGATCGCTGCTGTCAATTGGGGTTTACCTCCATCGACTATCAGCAGATCGGGTCTTTTCCCAAAGCGTTCATCGGCCATACGCTCAGGAGCATAACGACGCGCAAGCACCTCGCTCATCATGGCGAAGTCATTGGATTCATCGGTTTTTATCCGAATACGAAATCGGCGATATTGGTTCTTGTCCGGTTTGCCGTTCGTGAAAACAACCATGGATGCCACCGAATGCTTACCGTGTATCGTCGAGATATCAAAGCACTCGATACGAAGAGGTGGCCGATCAAGCGCGAGGGCGCTCTCAAGCTGCAAAAGCGCAGTATTGATGCGCTTGTCCTCGTAGTTCGTGCGCACTTTATAACGCATGAGCGTATGGTGCGCATTCGTTTCCGCCATGCTTAACAGCTCAGACTTTTCCCCTTTGAGCGGAGAGGCGAAACGAACCTTCGCCCCGTGAGTATTGCCCCGTTTTTCCGTGAGCCACTCCTGCATTACCTGCACATCTTCGGGTATATCCCGCACGATCACCTCATGAGGAATCGAGGTTGTCGTATCGTAATAACGAAGCAAGAAAACGTGCATTAAATCTTCGTCGGGTATGTCTTTTCCTTTATTTAAGACGAATTCATTGCCATTGATCACGCGGCCTTCACGAATCATGAACACATGAACACCGGCAATCGTTTCTTCGCGAAAAACACCGATGACGTCGGCATTGAGGTTTCGTGAAGAAACCGCATGCTGCTTGTCGGTCAAAGACTCGATCGTATCGATGCGCGCCTTAACGCGTGCTGCGCGTTCAAAATCAAGTTCATCAGCCGCTTGCTGCATTTCCCTGCGCAAGTCATCAAGAAATTCACGCTGCTGGCCCGAAAGAAATCGCTCAATCCGCTTTACGTTTTCTCGATAGTCCTCCGGAGTAATTCGCCCACAACATGCCCCCGGGCCAATGCCGACATGAGCATCGAAGCAAGGCCGCACATCCTGGCCCAAAAAAGCCGCAAGGTCACCCCGCTCAAGCTGGCGAGTCAGCTGCCGCCATCCCGCACAACGAGCGGCGCATATCGGTACGATTTTCCGCGCAATATCAATCAGTTCCCTGGCGGCACGACTGTCGGTGTACGGCCCAAAATACCGGGTACCCTCACGATGCTTTTCGCGCGTATATTTAAGAGCGGGAAATACATCACTTTTCGTAAGGGCAATAAAGGGATAACTTTTATCATCTTTGAAATCCGCATTGAAAAACGGAGCATACTGCCGAATAAGATTCTTTTCAAGCACCAAGCTCTCGTGTTCGTTTTCAACAACAATGTACTCAAACGAATCGATTTGTTCGAGCATAAGCGGGATTTTGGCACGCTCATCTTGCAGGTTGACATATTGGCGCATACGCGCACGCAGCTGCTTAGCTTTGCCAACATAAATAACTTCCCCCGCAGCATCTTTCCAGAGATAGACACCGGGAAGCGCCGGAACATCAGCCAATTGCCGTTTTATGTGTTCGAGATCAGCCATAAGTATTTCATTTTAGCGCAAGAAAGCCACGGAGAACACCAACACCACCGCAAAGCGGAACTTGCCCACCTCAAACCGACTCCTTTTGTTTTTTTATGACGAGAGGAACAACACCGGGGGCCGACATATTATAATAAACGCGATTCTTCGCCCTGCGCAAAGAGGGTACTCTGCACAACTTTGATGACCTGAGGAGGTCAACTGTGAGCTACGTCGATAACGTCATCGAACAAGTCAAAGCAAAAAACGCAAACGAACCTGAATTTATTCAGGCGGTTACTGAGGTTTTAACTTCCCTCGAACCCATTATCGAGGCCAATCCGGCCTACGAACAAGCGGGACTGCTCGAACGCCTTGTCGAACCCGAACGAGTGATTATCTTTCGCGTTCCCTGGGTTGATGACAAAGGAAAAACACAGGTTAACCGCGGGTTTCGCGTGCAGTTCAACAGCTGTCTTGGACCCTACAAAGGCGGTTTGCGCCTGCACCCTTCCGTCAACCTCGGTATCGTTAAATTTCTCGGGTTCGAACAAATCCTCAAAAACAGTCTCACCACCCTCCCCATGGGCGGCGGCAAAGGTGGCTGCGACTTCGATCCCAAAGGTAAAACCGACGGTGAAATTATGCGCTTCTGCCAAAGCTTCATGACGGAGCTCTGCAAATACATCGGCGCCGACACCGACGTGCCCGCTGGAGACATCGGCACCGGCGCACGCGAAATTGGTTTCATGTTCGGTCAGTACAAACGTCTGCGCAATGTATGGGAAGGCGTCCTGACCGGCAAAGGGCTGTCGTTTGGCGGATCCCTTGCCCGCACCGAAGCGACCGGTTACGGCCTGATTTACTTTGTCAACGAATATTTGACCTGCCACGGTGATGACTTCAAGGGTAAGATTGTCGCGGTTTCTGGATCGGGCAACGTCGCCATTTATGCCACCGAAAAAGCTCAGCAAATGGGTGCGAAAGTGGTCACGATGTCGGATTCGACCGGCTGGATTCACGACCCCAACGGTATCCAACTCGATGTGGTCAAACAGATTAAAGAAGTAGAACGCGGTCGCATCTCAGAATACGCCCAGCGCGTTTCTGGCGTCGAATACCATGAAGGTCGTGGTGTCTGGAGCGTTCCCTGCGACATCGCCCTGCCCTGTGCTACGCAAAATGAACTCCTGATCGATGATGCCCAAGCCTTGGTTTCAAATGGTGTGAAAATTGTCGCTGAAGGCGCCAATATGCCAACGACCATGGAAGCCACCGATCACCTGATGGAAAACGGCGTTGTTTTCTGTCCCGGAAAAGCGGCAAATGCCGGCGGCGTTGCAACCTCCGGGCTTGAAATGAGCCAAAACTCAGAGCGTCTTTCCTGGTCCTTCGAAGAAGTCGATGCCAAGTTGCAGGGCATCATGAAAAATATCTACCATGCTGCCGATGACGCAGCTCGTGAAGTCGGTCATGAAGGCAACTACGTGATGGGTGCCAATATCGCCGGTTTCAAAAAACTTGCCACCGCCATGCTCGCGCAGGGTATCGTGTAAGATACACGAGCACCAGCACCTCAAAACAGCTCAGTCCCCGTGACCATCACCACCTCTCAGTCACGGGGACTTCCTTATTGAAGGGCGCATCCTATCAGCTACCGTAAAGCAAGTTCCCCGTGGTAAGCATTACGTGGCCATCTGCTGCACGGATCGGCTTTTGAAAGGCACCGCAGGGCTTGCGGGGACCTCAGGTGTAAACCTGAAAACGCTCTGGAACAAGTGTAAGACCCGCCCCTCCCGTAGGAGAGGAAAGGCTACCAGCGATAGGGAAGAATCCCCCCGCCTTTAGGCGTGGGGATTGTCAAAGCTCTTCGATATCTTTCGCCGATACAACGCTATGGGGAGAAATAAGAATGGCCCCCACCTGACCGACAAAGGGTGCATCGACGTAAAAGGTGCCCTTGATGGTTTCACCCATCAAAAACAAGCCTTCATCTTTCAACGATATCGCAATATCGATCCCGGGAACTTTCTCGACAAACTTTTTAGCGGGCGTGATAGCAACAATGAAATCAACTTTATATTCTTTAAAGTATTCAACCTGCTTTTCAATCAGGGCTATGCTCTGATTGAACGGAACCGAGAAAACCCCAAAACGATGGTTTCCCTGACGCAGAATCATCCCCTCTGCGTACAGCGAGGGATTAACGACATCAAGAACGAATACTGCAGCCTTTTTGTCTTGGTAGCTTTTTTCCACGTCACCCATAACAACGGGCATCTTCTTTTCTTCTTTTTTATTATTTGCTGCATTTGAATTAAAAAGAGGAACCTCGTCGCCCTCCGCAGACGACGCCCCCGGTCCCGGCGCGCCTTCTGATGCTGCCGAGGGAGCTGTTGAGGTTGCAGGAGAAGTCGTCGTGGCTGCAGAGCCATTCGACGCTTTCTCATTTTTTTTGTCTCCATCGATCAGATTTGGCTCGGTACCTTCATAGAGAATAGCGGTATAGCCAGCCATGTCTCCTGTCGCATCATCAATATTTGATGCGGCAACATTCCAGGAATGGCCCACGTTGAGATAGGCAATGGTTCCGCCCAAACCGATAAGGATCAGACAGAAAAATATAAGGAGCGCGATTTTTTCGCGGGATGTTTTCGACATAGTAGAGCTATTATAGCTGCCCAAAGCGCGACATGATGCACGCAGTTTGTGGAGAATACCTGCTCGTTTTATAGGAGGCGCTCAAAACACACACGCCTTTTTGGTCCCTCGAATTGAGCTTCCGCCAAAATGATGCCGCACATTTCGTAGCCGTGACGTAAAAGGATCCGCTGAGCAGGGGTATTACCCTCATAGGTATCAGCACGCAGACTTTCCATTCCCGCCGCACGCGCAATGCGATCAGCCTCTCCAAGAATAAACATGCCCACCCCGCTTCGACGCGCCGAAGCCTTAACCGTCACCCAGCGCAAAACACCATACGTTGCCGCCTGCGATGAAGACTCGCTGCGCCAGCTGCCGTGGTAAATGGTGTCGTACCAAGAATCGCCCGTCAACGTCACATTAAAAAGACCAATAATATTTTTTTGTTCATCTTCGACGACGTAGCAATCCTGTTCCTTGATGCTTCGCGCAAGCCGTCGCATTGAAGGGTAATGCTTCAGCCCCCGTTTAACACCCATAGACGTAAGCAAATCCCGACCATCGGCAAGGATACTCCCTAAAACCTCGACATCGGAAGCTTGTGCATGGCGGGAGGTAAGGTAGCCCAACACCGAGGCCCGACCCTGAAAAATCGGAGGGTCAGCATACGCCGCATCATTTTGTTCTCCGGAAGCGCTCGAAGCCGTCAAAGGTTTAGGCATTCCCGCATCAATGACGGATGCATCCTCAAGAGCCGCAAGCGGTTGTGCTGCAGATTCGCGCTGCGTCACCAAAAACACCATACCAACTATCATGGCACACCCGAGAATATCCCATCCGGTAATTTGGGTACCCAACCAAACGCATGCAAAAAACGTGGCGGATATCGGCTCCACACAGCCGATAAGACTTGCTTTTACCGGACCGGCATCGGTAACACCCTGGAGATAGAAAATATAAGCCCCCAGCGTTCCGATCAGAATAATCGCTATCATACCGCCGATGATACCATCGGTCATCTCGATCGAAATAGTCCACGGCTGTATAACTGCCGTCGCGACCGTGCCTCCCGAAAACATCGCCAGGCCGGTAACGATTATCGCACCCCATTTTTCAAGCACCTTCACCGGAATTAAGGTGTAGCACGCAAGGGCAAATCCCGAAATAATACCCCAAAACAACCCCTCCGGAGCAATGGAGAGATTACCGAAGTCGCCCTGCGTAGCGATAACAAAAGTTCCCCCAATGGCCAATATCAATCCCAAAAATTCTCTGACCTTGGGAAGTCGACGAGTGCGCACGCACATATAGAACATGATAACAATCAAGCCTAATCGCTCAAGGACCGTTCCGGTTCCTGCATTGGTATAGCTGATAGCACTCAAATAGCTAATCTGCGTCAGGAGAACGCCGAACAACGCAAAACCAAAAATAGCGGCAAGCGAACGCCAGTCGCGAAGAACCGCAGCCAACCCCCGACGATCCCGAACCATGATGACAATAAAAAAGAGTAGCGCTGCACCCAAAAGCCGCACGCACGTAATCCAAAAAACCGGAACGCCCTGGAAATCCATCAGCATCTGCGCACACGTACCGGAAAATCCCCAACAAATAGCGCCAATCATTGCGCAAATAATACCACGCACCATATGCTTTTGCGCACCCTGCACCTGCATGGCCCCACCTCTTTCCCCTCATGAACGCAGCGATAAAAATAACCGCCGCGACTTATATATACCGATCACCGTTTGGTGCCCAAAGCCCCCTTTTTTTCGTGCATATGCACGAAATGCCGTTAGCATACCTTTGATTGAAATAATGCACTAGACTTGACTTCAAATTTATTAGTTAATTTGTAGGATACAAAAAAATCATCATCCGCAAAAGGGTGAAAAAATCACGAAACCATCCGTCAGGACACCTAAAGTATTTTTTCAAATATTGCGCGTCGTTTTTCACGGCCGAGATAATCACGGAAGCGAATAACCCCGCATTCGGTATACCCATGTTTTTGAAGCAGGGATCGCATGGGCTCATTTTTCTCGTAAATATCCGCTCGGATGCTTTGTTTTCCCGCCTTGCGCGCAAGGCGATCGGCCGTATCGAGAATAAACATCCCCACACCACGCCGACGCTGAGAAGCCCCCACCGCCACCCAATGCAGCTCAGCGTAGTTCAAATCTTTTTGGGGCGAACTCAGCAACCACTGCCCCTCAACGACCTTGGAATAATTCTTATCGGCGGCGCACGACACGGCAAAAACACCGATTTTTTTCTTGTCGGCGTTTTCGATCATGTACGTTGTTTGATTTTTAATGCTGTGCATCAATCTCCGTGACGAAGGGTAGCGCTTGCGCCCCTCCTTAATGTCGAGATCTTCAACCGTCCTGCGCCCTTCGTCGAGAAGCTCTTCAATTGCGGCAATATCATCTTTCAGCGCAACACGACTGTTAAAATACCCCAGTACGCTGGCGCGCCCGAGAAAAAGGGGTGGATCGTCGTTTTTGATTTCGAGTTCAACGGCATCGTCGGATTCTTTTTCGTGTTGTGTGACAAGAAAGACCATGATAAGAATAAGACCGCATCCAACAACATCGTAGAGGGAAACGGGAGTTCCGAGCCAAAGAAACGCTATGACCATAGCGGATATTGGCTCAACACAACACAATAGGCTCGCTCGCACCGGACCGGCATCAGCAACGCCTTGCAGGTAGAGCATATACGCCGCAAGCGTACCGATCAGCACGATAGCCGCAAGCGCCAATACCGCACCGGGTTCAAGAGTTACGGGCATCGACCAAGGCTGCACGAACACCGAAGCGATAACGCCCCCAAACAACATTGAAAGCCCCGTCACAATCATGGAACCCCATTTTTCAAGCACCCGTCCGGGGATCAGGGTATAACACGCTACCGCACATGCCGAAACAAGTCCCCAAAACAATCCTTCAACAGGCATGGCAAGCGTGCTCACATCACCCTGTGTCGCAATAACAAACATGCCAGCTAAAGCCGTTATCAAACCAAGCAGTTCGCGCATCCTTGGAAGTCGACGCATTTTGATGCATACCACAAACAAGATAATGATCAACGCAAGCTGTTCAATAACGGTAGCCGTTCCCGCCCCGACATATTCGATAGAATACAAATAGCTAACCTGAACAAGAATAACGCCAAAAAGAGAAAAGACTATGATGGTGAGAAACGATCTCTTGTCGCGAAACACCGCAAAAAGAGTTCGCCAATCCTTCACCACCGTTATTACCAGAAAAAACGCTGCAGCTATCAACAATCTCGCGCACGTAATCCATAGGGCAGGGATTCCGTAGGACTGCATAAGGATTTGAGCACAGCTTCCCGAAAATCCCCAGAAAACGCCGCCAATCAGGGCGCAGATAATGCCCCTGACCACATGTCCACTGCGTCCATCCATCGTGGTTGCCACGTCGCTCCCTCTCCTTCGCCCGTTGTGGGCGTTTCGCAATCGCACACCCGATCGGTGACGTGATTGTTTGTTATCTTTATCTGCGTGCCCTATAAACCTATCTTGCGTAAAAACTGACCCGTATAACTTGTTTCGCACGCTGCAATTTCTTCCGGCGTTCCGACAGCAACGATCTCTCCACCACGATCGCCACCCTCCGGGCCTAAATCGATAACATTATCGGCGCTTTTAATGACGTCGAGATTATGCTCGATGATCAAAACGGTATTGCCGCCCTCAACGAGACGCTGAAGCACGATCAAAAGCTGGCGCACATCTTCGAAATGCAAGCCCGTTGTCGGTTCGTCCAGAATATAAAACGTCTTCCCCGTTTGACGTTTTTGCAGCTCACTTGAAAGCTTCACCCGCTGCGCTTCACCGCCCGAAAGTGTCGTGGCAGGCTGACCTAAGCGGATATATCCCAAGCCGACATCATGCAACGTTTGCAGCTTGCGTTTGAGGGAAGGAATATTTTCGAAAAAAGCAAGTGCTTCATCAACGGTCATCTCAAGCACGTCGTAGACGTTTTTTCCGCGATAGGTAATCTGGAGCGTTTCGCGATTATAGCGTTTACCGCCACAAACTTCACAGGGAACGTAGACATCGGGTAAAAAGTGCATCTCGATCTTGATCTGGCCATCACCCTTGCACGCTTCACAGCGGCCACCAGAAACATTGAAGGAAAAACGACCCGGAGCATACCCGTGTGCTTTGGACTCCTGCG
>JAVVXN010000031.1:0-19007 GCA_036651575.1 Raoultibacter sp.
TGACGATCAATAAAATAAAGCCGAGGATGATGGTGTTGCCGGGGTTTACGTCAACGCCTGATTGCTTGAGCATGTCGATGGCGACGCCGTTTGCAAACGGGTTGACGGTGGCGCCCAGACACCCCACGCCGGCACCCAACAACACCGTGCCGACGGCCACCATGGTGTCAAAACCAGCGGCAACCATGGTCAGGGAGAGCAGGGCATAGAAGGGAACGGTTTCTTCGCAGAATCCATATGAACTTCCCAGCAGGGCGAAGACAGCCATGATGATGGGGATAAGAAGCAGCTCATGCCCCTTCATCTTGTGGACGAGTGCAGAAATTCCCGCGCTGAGCGCCCCTACTTTGGTAACGATGCCCAAACACCCGCCCAAAATAAGCAGGAAGAAGGCGATTTCGGCGGCATCGATTAGGCCTTCAACCGATGAATCGAGGATGTCGGGAAGCGAAGCGGCGGTGACGCTGGGGTTGAAAAACGAACAGACGAAGGTGGCAAATCCGACAATAAAAATGATGATGAAAAGAATACTGTAGGAAGAAAGCGGCTGCCGTGCTTTCTTTTCTTTACCCTGACTGGCTGCCATGTGATCTCCTTGCGATAGAACTCCCCATTGGTAGATAAAAAACAGTATAAGCCATAGAGAAGCCACAGGGTCATCATTATTTTGGAAAAAGGCACCGTCATTCTTATTGATTACCTGGGAAGAAAAGACCCCTATTGCGCCGATGCGAAAAAGCTTTTGGTGATGCAGGTTTTTGGTGATGCCGATCTTTGTGGTTGGGCAAGCGGCAGGTGAAAAGTTTTCCCGCGCTCAAAATAGTTAGTGTAGGGCAACATTCTGTGTTATAGTAACCCGCATGAAACTTTTATTGAAACAATACGTTGCTCCTAATACCCAGTGCTTTGCGGCGGGTGTGGTTTTATGACGCTTGATCAAGGTATTATCGGCAGTGCCTATGAAGTTGAGGAAACCCATCTTGCGCGGGGGGTTGAAAAGCGCCTTGAGGCGCTCGGCATGACGCGAGGCACGAAAATCGAAGTGCTCAACAGCAAAAGTGGCGGTACGCTCATCGTCAAGGTAAGGGGTTCGCGCTTTGCTGTCGGCCGCGGAATAGCCTCGAAGATCAGCGTTCGGGAGTGCGGCCGATGAAGCGCGATATCACGGTAGGTTTTATCGGTAATCCCAACTGCGGAAAAACCACTTTATTCAATGCCTACACGGGTGCCAATCTCAAGGTGGCCAATTGGCCTGGCGTTACTGTCGAGCGGGTTGAAGGCTCGTTTATCCATGAAGATCACGACATTCGCCTGGTTGATCTTCCGGGAACCTACAGTCTGACTTCCTACACGATGGAGGAGCAGGTTTCGCGGCGTTTTATTTTAAGCGACGATGCCGATATCGTAGTCGATGTCATCGACGCTTCTTCGCTTGAACGTAATCTGTACTTGACGCTGCAGCTGATCGAGTTGGGCAAACCGGTTATCGTGGCACTCAACATGATGGATATCGTCGAAAAACGCGGTATGGAAATCGACATCGCTCGCCTGCACGATATGCTGGGGGTGCCCGTTGTTCCGGTGTCGGCTCGTCGTCGTACGGGAATTAAACCGCTTATGCACGCTGTCGTGCACCACTGGGACGCCAAAGAACCTGAAGTGCTGTTTCATGGTCATGACGAGTCTGACTTACCTGAAAAACATGCACGCTATGCCATGGTGTATAGCGTCGCTCTTGAGGAAAAGATCGATACGGTTGAAGCTGAATTGGAGCGGTGCTACCCCGGTATCGTGAATTCGCGCTGGCATGCCATCAAGTTGTTGGAGCAAGACGAAGAGGTTGTGAAGAACCATCCGGTTGATTTGCCCGAAATACTCGGTTGCAGTTATGAATCGGATATCATCAATCAAAAGTATGACTTTATCGAAGAAATCGTTGAAGAGACGTTGGTCAACCGCGATGAAAAGGCCGAAAGCACCGACAGGGTCGATCGTGTCGTTACCAATAAATGGCTTGGAATTCCAATCTTTCTCGTGGTCATGGGGGCAATTTTCTTTCTGACGTTTGCCGTGGGGGATTGGCTGCGGGGTTATTTTGATATTCTTATCGAAGGTGCAGCAACCGCCCTGTCCGGGGGACTTGCCGTCCTTGGCACTGATGAATTGCTGACATCGCTGGTGGTTGACGGCATTCTTTCCGGTGTCGGGGCCATCCTTTCGTTTCTTCCCAACATCGCCATCCTGTTTTTTGCGCTTGCGATTTTGGAAGACAGCGGGTATATGGCGCGTGTCGCCTACGTGATGGACTCGGTCATGGGGCGCCTGGGTCTTTCGGGACGAGCCTTTTTGCCGATGGTGCTGGGCTTCGGTTGTTCGGTGCCCGCCATTATGGCCACCCGTACGCTAGAAACGCGACGCGACCGCTTTAAGACCATGCTCGTGACCCCCTTCATGTCGTGTTCGGCACGGTTGCCTATCTATATCCTGTTTGCGGGTATGTTCTTTCCCGCAGCCTCCGGGTTGGTCGCCTATTCGATGTATTTAATCGGTATCGTGGTGGCGTTGTTTGTGGCTTGGGTATTCCACCTGATCGATAAAAGACGGGGGATACCTCGCAACGATCTCTTGATCGAGCTGCCCGAATACAAGGCGCCTGCCGCCCGCACGGTGGTCGTTTACGTGTGGGAAAAAGTTAAAGATTACCTGCTCAAGGCAGGGACGACGATCTTTATCGCTTCGATTATCCTGTGGTTCTTGCTCAATTTCGGCCCGTCGGGTCATGTGGCAGATATTTCCACCAGCTTTGCCGCCATCATGGGGCAGTGGGCCGTGCCGTTTTTTGCTCCGATCGGCTTGGGTTTTTGGCAAATCGCAACCGCGCTGGTTGCGGGCATTTCTGCCAAGGAGGTGGTCGTTTCCAGTACGGCGATTCTCTTCGGGGTTGCCAGCGTGAATTCGGCTGCGGGTATGGGAGAGCTTGCCACGCAGTTGGGCTCCTTTGGCTTCGGACCGCTCAACGCATATTGCATGATGGTGTTCTGTCTACTCTATGTGCCCTGCGCCGCAACGATTGCCGTGATCTTCAAAGAATCGAAATCGCTTGGTTGGACGGTTTTTTCGGTGCTGTTCCAAGTTGGTGTTGCCTGGATTGTCACGTTTGCCATTTTCCAAATCGGTAGCCTGTTGATCGGGTAAAAGCCGGGGTGCCTACACCGCCTGAACGGGTTCTCTCGCACTCCTCTCCCTCGTGGATCGCAAGGATAGTTCCTTGTGAAAGTTGTGTATACTTGGCCGCAATATCGCTCCCGGAGCGTTCCTGATATACTGTCTTTTTTGGACAACCGAGCAGCGAGGGGGCGGCGAAATGAAAAAAGCTTTGTTGCTGATCGTTGCTATCGTGGCTCTTTTGTTTTTGATCGGCAATGCCGACATGATCAACGATTTTTTGGTTACGGTCAAGACAGGTGCCGTCGTTCCCCTGCTTGCAGCAGGCGTTTTGATGGTTGCACGCCATCTGGTGCAGGCGGCTTCCTATGATGCGGCTTTCGAAGCGGTGGGTCACAAGACCGGTTTCTGGAACAACGTCATCCTCATTTTCAACCTGGTATTCATCAATACGTTTTGCCTGTTTTCGGGCGCAACAGGTGTGGCTTTCATTATTGACGATGCGCACCGTAAGGGTGCCGATGTAGGTACGGCTACCAGCGGTGCTGTCCTGTCTCAGATCGGATACTTTGCCGCTATCTTGGTGATTTCGGTCATCGGGTTTGTTACCATGCTTGTTTCCGGCACGATGAACACCTTGTTCTTGATCGGCGGCTTGCTTTTGGCGGGCACGCTCATCGGTCTGTCGAGCATGTTCTTCATCGGTTACTTCAAGCCTGATCTTCTCTACAGGTTTTTTGATGCCGTTGAGCGCCTGATCAACAAGGCCTTAGGGCGATTCCACAAAAACCTTCGTGCCGCGTGGGGATCTTCCACGTCTGACTCCATGATCAATTCGGCTCGCATTTTGGCGCACAATCCTCTGGGCGCTTTCATCAGTATTGCGTATGCGGCGGTTTCGGCGATTCTCAACATGGCATGTCTGGTGGCAATCGGTTATGCGTTCGGTTACGAAAACCTCGCACCGCTTGTTGCGGCGTTTGCGCTCGCGGCCATTTCGGTTATTTTGAGCCCGACCCCGCAAGGCGTCGGTGTGGTCGAGGCTGCTATTGCGATGATTCTCACGGCGAACGGGGGGTCTCTCGCGACGGCAACGGCTATCGCGCTGGTCTATCGTGGAATCATGTTCTGGATACCGTTTTGCATCGGTGCGGTTTTGCTTTCGCAGTCGGGCTTTTTCAAGAACAAGAAAACTGCGACCGAGTGGCAGCGCAGTAAAGATATCGGCTGGGTTGCCGGTACGCTTGTCGGCATCGTTGGGTTGGTAAATATCGGTATCTCCCAATTTCCTGAGCTTTTGGCTCCCTATGGTGCCTTGACTCAGTGGGTCGATCTGGGCGGCGTGCTTTTAGGCCCGGCACTCGTTGCGGGGGGAGTAATCTTGCTGATTCTCGCCATTGGCCTGGTGCTGCGCTATCGAACGGTGTGGGCAATTGCCATGGCTACCCTTACGTTGATTGCGGGTAGTGAATTTTTGTTTGCGGACACCATCAAGGTTGCCGTTCCTATTTTGCTGCTGACAGTATGGCTCTTCGTGAAGCGCGATGCATTCGATCGACCACTGGTGTGGCCACCCAATAAAGATTTGGGAAATCCGAGCGAAAAGCCCGATGGCAACTTGGCGGCCGCCCGAAGGCCTTCCATTCGATCGCCGCATAAGCGCACCGATGCTCAAGAAGGGGAAAAAGGCGCTCCTGTGCGAGATATTCCACTCGATGCGAAGCGTTCAGCGAAAAGGGAATTACATGATCATCGTCGATGAACCGTATGTTTCACGGGAATTGAAGGAATATTTACAGGCAACCAAGCATCCTGTTCTCAACAATGATATGGCGCGCTCGATTGCGCGTGATTACCGGATTTCGCTGGTGGATGACCGGGCGTGTGCTGCGGCAATCGATGCGGGTGAGCGTCTGTACACCACTGCCGAAAACGCGCTTCCCTGGGTGAGCGCACGGGTGTGTAATCCCGCTATGCTGCGCGCTATCGGCATTTTTAAGGACAAGGCGCGTATGCGTCAGCTTCTGGCGCCGCTCTATCCCGAGCTGGTGTGCCGCACGCTTTCTTTCGACGAAGTGCTTGCATCCGATTTTCCTGCCGATGCGACACCGTTCGTACTCAAGCCTTCCGTGGGCTTTTGTAGCGTTGGCGTATATGTCATCACAGGCGAAAACGATTGGAATAAAGCGCGTGATGACATCGAACAGAACGCGGTGATGTGGCAGAAATGGTATCCGGAAAGCGTCGTGGGAAATTCGGTTTTCGTGCTTGAGTCTTATATCGAGGGCATTGAATATGCTATCGATGCTTACTACGATGGGCAAGGTCGGGCGCATGTGCTCAACGTGCTGCGACACGATTTCGCGTCCGCCTCCGACACGAGCGACCGGCTCTATTACACCGGCGCCCCTCTGATTCGCGAACACGAACAGCAGTTTACTGAATGGCTTGATCGGGTCAACGCGTTTGTCGACGTGAAAGATTTTCCCGTACACGTTGAAGTTCGGGTGCAGGATTCTCAGGTGGTACCCATCGAGTTTAATCCACTGCGTTTTGCCGGTTTAGGCGGTACGGAAATCGCCTATTACGGATACGGGTTTCACCCCTACGATTACTACCTTCGCGATGCCGTTCCTGAGTGGGACCGCATCCTTGTGGGCAAGGATGACCGGTTGTTCTGCATGTCGGTTCTTGGTGCGCCAGCCAACATGGCGGGTACGGAAATCTTTGATTATGAAACATTTCTTGCTCACTTCGAGCACGTATTCTGTTTGAACCGCTTTGATTATCATGACCTCAATGCTTTTGGATTTCTCTTTTTCGAAACGAGTGCGACCGATACTGCCGAACGAGATTTTTTGCTCAATGTCGATTTGCGAGCGTTTTTGCGTTGAGTGTCGACTTGGTTACGAAAGCGTGGGATAAGGGATTGATTTTGCTATACTGATGTTCTGAAGCGCGCAGTAAGGTGTGCTTAAGCAGGTCTTATAGATTCTGTACAGCTTGTCGTATCCCTAAGGTTTGCTCCAACGAAAGAGAGGCTTCCCATGTCAGAAGAATCAAGCATCCCCACTCCGCCGCCCTCTGCCCCCGAACAGGCTCCTGCCCCTGCTCCCGAACAGGCTTCTGCCCCGACGCCTGCTCCGACGCCGATGCCTCAACCCCAACCGGTGATGCCGCCGCAGCAGCCGCAGTATGGTCAGCCGGTGGCGATGCCCGCTTTGCTCTTTCAGCTGACGGGTGGTATGAAATTTGGCTATTTTGCGCTCGGTTTCTTGATGAGTCTTCCCGGTCTGTTGATCGCATGGTTGATCAATGTCGACAAGTTTCCTAAAGTTAAAAGCGATGCCCTCAAGTTCGCGCTTATCGGGTTCGTGGTTTCTTTGGCCCTCGGTTTCATTTTCAGCATGATGTTTGTCGGTTTAATCGGTGTTATGACCGCAGGGGTTATGAGCGATCCGTCGATGATCAACTCGGGATACGGTTCTTTCTAAAGCTTGTGGCACACGGTGTCGACGCGCGTAGTTGACGGGACAATATCATACGGTCTTTTCAAAAGAGCCCTTCGGGGCTCTTTTGGGTGAGTGGTACAATAGGGCGGTTTTAAGCGAACGACTGAAGGGGTGAACATGGCGCGTCCCATGACTATCGCTGAAAAGATACTGGCAGCTCATGCAGGCCTTGATGAAGTGATCCCGGGTCAGTTGATTGAGGGTGACCTTGATCTGGTGCTTTCAAATGATGTCACCGGACCAATCGCGATTCGGGAGTTCAATAAAATTGGCATCGATACGGTATTTGATAAGACGAAGGTCGTTTTGGTTCCCGATCACTACGTTCCCAATAAAGATATCGAAAGCGCTCAGCAGGCGAAGATGCTGCGTGATTTTGCTCAAGAACAGGGTCTGACCCACTACTATGAAGTCGGCTGCATGGGGGTCGAACATGCGTTGTTGCCCGAACAAGGGGTCGTTGGTGCGGGCGACTTAATTATCGGTTCCGATAGTCACACGTGCACCTATGGCGCGCTCGGCGCGTTTGCGACCGGGGTGGGTTCAACCGATGCTGCGGTTGGTTATGCTACGGGTCGTGCGTGGTTTAAGGTTCCCGAAACCCTAAAGATCGTTGTTTCTGGCAAGCTTGCGCCCGACGTGACGGGTAAAGATCTCATCTTGTATATCATCGGGATGATCGGTGTCGATGGCGCACTGTATCAGGTCATGGAGTTTTCGGGAAGCGCTGTTGCAGCGCTTTCCATGGAGGGGCGCATGACCGTGGCGAATATGGCCATAGAGGCTGGTGCGAAGACGGGCATCATCGAAGTTGACGAAGTGACGCGTGCCTACATGGATGGTCGCGTTGAGCGTCCCTATAAAGAATATCATTCCGACCCCGATGCGGTGTATTCCCGGGTTATCGAAATCGATGCGGCGGATATTGCGCCGATGGTTGCATTCCCGCATTTGCCTTCGAACGCGCGACCGGTTGCACAGGCGGGCCGCGTCGCTATCGATCAGGTTGTTATCGGCAGTTGCACGAATGGTCGTATCGAAGACATGCGTCAGGCGGCGTTTGTGCTGAAGGGGCGCGTGGTTGCACCGGGCGTTCGCTGTATCGTAATTCCCGCAACTCAGCAGGTGTATCGTCAGTGTATCAAGGAAGGGTTGATTGAAATCTTCCTCGAGGCGCATTGCGCCGTTTCCACGCCAACGTGCGGGCCGTGTCTTGGGGGTCACCTTGGTGTGCTGGCGGCGGGCGAGCGCTGCGTTGCGACGACGAATCGTAACTTCGTCGGTCGCATGGGGGATCCGGCCTCCGAAGTGTATTTGAGCAATCCCGCTGTTGCGGCGGCATCGGCGGTGGCGGGGCATCTGGCTCTTCCGTGTGATTTGGAGGCATGATTTCATGGAATTCGAAGGAAAAGTTCATCGTTATGGTCGCGATGTCGATACCGACGTTATCATTCCGGCGCGCTATCTGACGACAAGCGATGCCGATGAACTGGCAAAGCATTGTCTGGAGGATCTCGATTCCGACTTTGTGAACAAAGTTGCTGTAGGTGACATTTTGGTTGCGGATGAAAATTTCGGCTGTGGTTCTTCGCGCGAGCACGCGCCGATCTGCATCAAGGCCGCTGGCATTTCGTGCGTGGTTGCAAAAAGCTTCGCGCGCATTTTCTATCGCAACGCCATCAACATCGGCTTGCCAATCATGGAATGCCCCGAGGCGGTTGATGCCACTTTGCAAGGTGATGTGATCAGCATCGATGCCGATACGGGAAAGATCATTAACGAAACGACGGGTCAGACGTTTTATGCTCAGCCGTTCCCTTTGTTTGTGAAAGATATTATTGAGCAGGGTGGATTGATTGCTCGCACCCGCAACCAACGCGCTGCTCGGGGTTCTTGGTGATCCTTCGTAAACCCTCCGTTTCTTCACGCGGTCATTGTGAGCAAAGCGAAGAACCCGGGGATTTTCAGTGCAAAGACGGGTACGACAACGATGAAAGGGTGAAGCACGATGCGTAATTTTAAGGTGTGTTTGCTTTCGGGCGACGGAATCGGACCCGAAATCATAGTTGAAGCCGTCAAGGTTCTCGATGCGGTAGGGCGCAGGTATGCCACGACGTTTGAATACACCGAGGCGCTTTTGGGTGGCGTCGCCATCGATGCGACCGGTACGGCGCTTCCGCAGGAAACGCTCGATATCGCCCTGGCTTCAGATGCCGTGTTGCTTGCGGCGGTCGGAGGCCCGAAGTGGGACACGACGCAACCGGATAAGCCGCGTCCTGAACAGGGGCTGCTCGGCATTCGCAAAGCGCTCGGCCTGTATTGCAACCTGCGTCCCGTCAAAGTGTTCAACGCTCTAGCCGACGCTTCGACTCTCAAGCGTGAATACGTTGCCGGCGTCGATATGGTTATCGTGCGCGAGCTGACGGGAGGTCTTTACTTCGGTGCCCGCGATCGCACCTTTGATGTTGCGGGATGTGGTGCCGATGGTGCGGCGGGCCAGCACGCCTTTGATACCCTCGACTATAAGGAATACGAAATTGAACGTATCGTGCGTCGCGCCTTCGAGGCTGCGAGATTAAGGCGCAAAAAAGTGACCAGCGTCGATAAGGCGAACATCCTTGCAACATCACGACTGTGGCGTGAGGTGGCCCATCGGGTGGCTGCCGATTACCCCGATGTGGCAACCAACGATCTGCTTGTCGACAATGCCGCCATGCAGCTGGTGCGCGACCCCGCTCAATTCGACGTGATCGTGACCGAAAACATGTTCGGTGATATTTTGTCCGACGAAGCAGCTCAGCTTGCCGGATCGCTCGGCATGCTCGCCTCCGCTTCGCTCGGTGAAGGGGTCTCCCTGTACGAACCCACGCACGGTTCGGCACCCGATATCGCGGGGAAGAAAATTGCAAACCCGCTCGCGCAGATACTTTCGGTTGAGCTTATGCTGCGCTACAGTTTCGATATGCAGCAAGCGGCTGATGACGTTGCGGGTGCGGTGGAGGCCGTCCTCGATGCGGGATGGCGTACGGCAGACATCAAGCAGGCCGACACTCCGACGGATAAAATCGTTGGAACCGCTACGATGGGCAATTTGGTTGTGGCGAGT
Source organism: Raoultibacter sp. (assembly GCA_036651575.1). Lineage (GTDB taxonomy): Bacteria > Actinomycetota > Coriobacteriia > Coriobacteriales > Eggerthellaceae > JAVWGW01. Next base: position 9,784 of record JAVVXN010000031.1, read on the forward strand.
CTTGAAGCTGCTGCGAGCGCGTAATCCTCGTGAAGGAAGAATACATCGACAGCCCTTTTCCGTTTTACGCTACAATAAAATCTTAAGGAAGAATCTCGCGCCGGCTTTGCCTTGCTACTCCGAGGGTTTGACCCGACAGCCAGGGAGCGTCATTCTAAACGAAGTGAAGAATCTGGTCTACCTGCGCGGTATGCCTGCCAAAGAACATGCGAGGGGGTAGGCAATCCCCGCACGTCTATAACTGAAAAGGAAACATAATGGCACTGCAAGCACCTGAAGGAACGAAGGATTTGCTTCCCGACGAAGCGCGATTCTGGGAGCACTTCAAACAAACGGCCTACGATATTTTCGGCCGCTACGGTTATGCGCCGATTGAAACACCCATTTTCGAACAGACGGAACTGTTCGTGCGCGGCATCGGCGAAGCGACCGATGTGGTATCGAAGGAAATGTTTCAGGCTATTTCCGGTGAAAACCTCAAGAAACTGCTTGCAGGGGACACCATTAAGGCGAAAAGTCGTCTTTCGCTGCGTCCGGAGGGCACGGCCGGCGTTGTTCGCGCCGCGGTGCAAAATGACCTGGTTCCCCAGGGGGGTGCTCCGGCGAAGCTTATGTATGCGGGGCACATGTTTCGTGCGGAACGTCCCCAGAAGGGGCGCCTGCGTCAATTTCGCCAAATCGGTGTCGAGTGCTTGGGTGCCGATGATCCCAGTGTTGATGCCGAAGCGATTATCATGCTCATGCGTTTTTATGTAGCCATCGGCATTCCGCTGCCGTCTATGCGTTTGCTTATCAATTCCATGGGGTGCGATGCGTGTCGTCCCGCCTATCGCGATCAGGTGCGCACGTTTATTCTCGAGCATAAAGAGGATCTGTGTGAAGAATGCCTGCATCGTGCCGAGGTCAATCCGCTGCGCGCGTTTGATTGCAAGAATCCCCATTGTTCAGACATCATGGAAGATGCGCCGAAAATCACCGACTATCTCTGCGAGGATTGTCGGGATCATTATACGACGGTTAAGCAGTATCTGCGGATCGCCGGTATCGATTTTGAAGAAGACACCCGCTTGGTTCGTGGACTCGACTATTACACGCGTACCGTCTTCGAGGTGCAGGTTGTCGACGGTATGGGATCTCAAAACGCCATCGGCGGCGGGGGACGTTACGACAAGTTGGCCGAAGAGGTCGGCGGCCGCCCGACACCGGGGCTCGGGTTCGCTTTGGGCTATGAGCGCTGCGTTATTGCACTTGAAGCCGCAGGGGTTGTGTTTCCTCACGGCAATACGCTCGATGTGTTTCTTGCCTGCGTCGATGACTCGGTGCGCCCTGTCGCTTTCGAGCTTTTGCAAACCATTCGCGATGCGGGTATGTCGGCCGAAATGGATCACCAGCATCGCAGCCTGAAAAGCCAGTTCAAACTTGCCGACAAGGTGTCCGCCCGCATGGTGTGCATTCTTGGTCCCGACGAAGTGGCGGCCGGTAAGGTCAAGATGCGCAACATGGGTACTCATGAAGAAAAATTGATAGACCTTGCAGCGGCAACTAAGTTTCTCGGGAATTTCGGCGGCATGCCCTATAATGGCGTGATGCCCTCTCTTGAGAAATCGATTGATTAGCACAGGTTATACTGAAGGTTATAGAAGCAAAGACACCACATTTGCTAGCAAATAAGGAGCAAGACAAGACCATGACAGATTTTATGAACGAGTATTGCATGCATTCACGCACGTGCGGTCAGCTGCGCGCTGCCGATGTTGGCACCGAAGTCGTATTGACCGGTTGGGTTGCGCATCGTCGTGACCACGGCGGCCTGATTTTCGTTGACCTGCGCGATCGTGAAGGACGCACCCAGTGTGTTTTCGACCCCGATTTGGTTGACGCGGCGGGCTTTGCGGATGCGGAGCGCATGCGCAGTGAATGGGTTATCAAAGCGACCGGTACCGTGCGTGCGCGCAGCGCCGAAAATGCCAACCCGAACTTGCCGACCGGTGAAATCGACGTCATGGTCACCCAGGTCGAAATCCTCAATTCGAGTGTGACACCTCCCTTCGCGATTGAAGACGGCATCGATACCGACGAAATTACCCGCATGAAGTGGCGTTATATCGATATTCGTCGCCCGGAGATGTTTGAAAACCTCCGCCTTCGCCATACGGTTGCCCAGGCCATGCGTTCCGCGCTCAACGAACGTGGTTTCCTGGAAGTCGAAACGCCGATTTTGGCAGGGTCGACCCCGGAAGGCGCCCGTGACTTCATCGTTCCAAGCCGCCCCAACCCGGGCAAGTTCTACGCCTTACCGCAGAGCCCGCAGCTGTTCAAGCAGATGCTCATGATCGGTGGTATCGAGCGCTATTATCAGATCGCCCGTTGCTTCCGCGACGAGGACTTGCGCGCCGATCGTCAGCCCGAGTTCACGCAGGTCGATATCGAGATGTCATTCGTCAATCAAGATGACGTCATGACCATGATGGAAGACGTTATGTCCAACGTGCTCTCTGCTGTCGATGTCAAACATGAATTCCCGCTGCAGCGCATGAGCTACGCCGAATCAATGGATCGTTTTGGCAACGATCGTCCCGACATTCGTTTCGGGATGGAACTGGTCACGTTGACCGATATCGTTAAGGATTGCGGATTTAAGGTGTTTTCCAGCGTCGCAAAATCAGGCGGCGCGGTTAAAGCCATCAATGCCAAGGGTGCCGGCGACTGGAGCCGTGGTGAAATCGACAAGTTGGCCGATATTGCGTCTGCCAATGGCGCCAAAGGTATGGCCTGGATTGCGTTTACCAGCGACGGTCAGGAAAAAAGTCCCATTATCAAATTCTTTAGCGATGAAGAATTTGCAGCCTTAAAGCTTGCAGTCGATGCCCAGCCGGGCGATTTGGTGATGTTTGCTGCCGCTGAAATTGACGTGGCCAACGCTGTTTTGTCCGCGCTGCGTCTACACATGGCCGATGCCTTGGGAATCGAGCGCGAGGGTCACTCGCTTCTCTGGATCGTTAATTTCCCGATGTTTAAATATGTTGAAGAAGAAAAACGCTACGCCGCTGAACATCATCCATTCACGCGCATCAGCGACGATACGCTCGACAAGCTTGACGATGCACCGCTCGAATGCGGCAGCTATTCTTACGACCTGGTCATGGATGGTTACGAAATCGGTGGCGGAACGATCCGCATCCACGATGCCGAATTGCAACGTCGCGTCTTGCGTTGCGTCGGTATGACCGATGAGCAGATCGATGAGCAGTTCGGTTTCCTGGTTACCGCTCTGGGCAATGGCGCGCCCCCGCATGGCGGCATCGCACTTGGTCTCGATCGCTTAATTATGCTGCTGGCCCATCGTCAATCCATTCGCGATGTCATTGCATTTCCGAAGACAAGCTCGGCGTCGGATCCGATGACGAATGCTCCGGATCATGTGGCTCCGCGACAGTTGAAAGAAGTGAGCCTCCGTACTCTGTAGTCCCTATCTGGCTCGCCGCATCATGCTTGATTCAACCCGGATGGTTTGCCTCCGGGTTGTTTTCTTTCCAGGGCGTGCAAAATTGGGTACAATGAATCCATTATGAGGATTTCACACGTATACCGGAACGGCACACAGCCTATTTCCTTCGAGATATTTCCTCCAAAGGGAAATCTTTCGGTGGAAGCTGCTCACGCGATGGCGACGGAGCTTTCTTGGCTGTGCCCCGATTTTGTCAGCGTGACCTATTCTGCCGGGGGAAGCGGAAACGCTCACGCTACCACCGATATCGCCGATATGGTTCAGCGTGATTTTGGAATTCCCGTCATGGCGCATTTGACGTGTGTTGGTATGGATGAAGCGGGCTTCACTGAACGGGTTGCCGATTTAAAGGCTAAGCATGTCGAAAACGTTCTTGCCCTGCGCGGTGATAGAGTTTCTGGTTGCAAGCAGACTGACTTTGTTTATGCGAAAGATCTCATCACCCGTTTGGCGGATGAGGGATTTTGTATTGGAGCCGCCGCTTACCCTGAAGGTCACATCGAGTGCACTGATTTCCGCCAAAGTATCGAACACCTCAAGCAGAAGCAGGATGCTGGTGCGAGTTTTTTTGTAACGCAGCTCTTTTTTAGCAACGATTATTTTTATCGTTTTTGGGAGGCCGCGCAGGCCGCGGGCATAACCGTGCCGATCGCTTGTGGCATCATGCCGTTTTTGGGTAAAAACCAGATTCAGCGCATGGTGTTTATGTGCGGCGCATCGCTGCCGTCTCCCGTGATCAAGATTCTTTCAAAATATGAAAATAAACCTGAAGACTTGCGACGTGCCGGTATAGAGTATGCATGCGATCAGTTGTGTGATCTCGCGCACCATGGTGTCGACGGTTTGCATATCTACACGATGAATCAGCCGAAAATTGCGCGCACGACCGTGCAAGCTCTTCGTGCATAGAGGGAAGTTTGTATGCAATACCGCGTTGACAAGCACGAAGCTCTCCGTTATTTGGGATATTCCGGGCAGCGCTTCGAGGGAGATTTTCTCGAACGCTTCGATGCTATCGTTGCCGCTTGCGAGCAGCGCTTACATCCCTCCTTTGTTTTTGAGATTTTCGATATCGATGCGGTGTGCGGCGATGATGCGGGGGATCCCGGCATTGTCGTAAAAGGTACGAATTTAATTTTTTTAGGTACCGATATCTACGAACATCTTCATCAGGCTCGGCAATGCGCGTTGATAGCTGCGACGCTTGGCATGGAAAGCGAACGTGAACTTCGTCGCTACAGCGCTCGAAGTCCTTTTGATGCCCTGGTGTATGGCGCGGCGTGTTCGGCCTTGGTGGAGCAGGTTACCGATGAGGCGGAAGCTCAAATCGTCGCTCTTGCTGCCAAAAAAAACTTCTTCACCGGTACGCGTTATAGTCCTGGGTATGGCAACTTTTCTCTAGATATTCAGCCGAAATTTCTTACGTGTCTCAAAGCGCAGCAACGTATGGGGCTTGTGGCAACGGAGCGTAATTTTCTCGTACCGACGAAAAGCGTTACGGCGGTTATTGGTTTGTTCGAGCAACCGCCTGTAGTCCAGAAAAGTTCATGTACGACGTGTACCATGAAAGATGAGTGCTCCATCAGGGCATCGGGGAGGACCTGCTATGAATCATGATTTTTTAGAGGGGCTCACGGTAAAAGATGAGTATCTTGCTCGCGTTTTGCGAGGTGAAGAGTATTTGCTTTTCGATGGGGGTATGGGCACGATTTTGCAGGCTCAGGGTCTTGAGGCGGGTCGGATGCCGGACTTGTTAAACGTGGAAGAGCCCGAACGAATCAGTGCCATACTGAAGGCGTACGTGGATGCTGGTGCGCAGGTTGTAACCACCAACACGTTTACCTCTAATGCCCATAAACTAAACGGCGTGGCCAAAGTTTCTGACGTTTTTCATGCGGCGGTGTCGTGCGCTCGAGCAAGCGGAGCACGGTATGTGGCGGCCAATATTGGGCCAACCGGGTCGTTGTTAAAGCCAATGGGAACGCTTAGTTTTGATGAGGCCTATGAATTGTTCCGGGAACAGGTTGTGGCTGCCGAAGCTGCGGGAGCCGATTTGATTTCGCTTGAAACGATGGCTGATCTTCTCGAGACGAAGGCAGCTGTTCTTGCTGCAAAAGAAAATACTTCACTTCCCGTGTTTGCCTGCATGACCTTTGGAGAAGATGGTCGCACTTTTTTAGGAGCGAGTCCCGAAGCGGCAACGGTCATGTTGACCGGTTTGGGGGTACATGCAATTGGTGTCAATTGTTCGTTGGGGCCAAAAGAGCTGTTGCCTATCGTGAAGACCATTGCTTGCCATACGCCGCGCCCGGTCATGGTGCGACCCAATGCTGGACTGCCGCAGATGGTGGACGGCAAAACGGCCTATACGGTCACTCCCGATGATTTTCGGGATGCAATTGCTGAAATGCTTGAGAGTGGTATCAATATTATCGCGGGTTGCTGTGGTACGACGGCGGCCTATATTGAAAAGCTTGCGTCACTACTTCAGGGGAAACATCCCATAAAACGCGATATTCCTGCATTTTTTAGCGTGACAAGTTCCCAGCATGCCGTCGTGCTTGCTGCCGAAAAGTCGGAGATCGCCGTTATCGGAGAGCGCATCAACCCGACGGGTAAACCGCGTTTGCAAGAAGCGTTGCGCCAGGGCGATTACGATTATCTAATCGGGGAGGCGATTGCTCAGCAAGAAGCTGGTGCCAACATTCTCGATGTCAATGTTGGTCTGCCCGACATCGATGAGACGGCAACATTGGTGCAAACCATTGAAAGGCTACAGGCGGTTTCGGCACTGCCCTTACAGATCGATTCGAGCGATCCGGTTGCTATAGGGGCGGCAGCTCGCGCGTATGCGGGAAAACCCCTGATCAATTCCGTTAACGGCAAGGATGAAAGCTTGCGGGCGATTCTTCCTTTGGTTAAGCGCTACGGATGCGCGGTGGTGGGTCTCACGCTTGACGAACGGGGTATTCCCGCAACTGCGCAAGAGCGATGTGCCATTGCGGAAAAGATTGTGGCAGCGACGGATTCTTACGGGATTCCTCGGTGTGATGTCGTAATCGATTGTTTGGTTATGGCCGCATCAACCAATCAAAATGAAGTGTTGGAGATTCTGCGTTCGATCACGTTGGTTAAGGCACGTCTTGGGGTAAAAACGGTGCTTGGGGTTTCGAATATCAGCTTTGGCTTGCCCAGAAGAGAATTGGTGAATGCGACGTTTTTAGCAGCTGCTTTCGGAGCGGGGCTTGATATGCCGATCTTGAATCCGCTCTCTTGTTTTTATCAAGATGTCGTAAACAGCTTCCTGGTGCTCAATGGTCAAGATGTCAATGCGGAGGCTTTTATCGGAGAGTACGCCAAAAGGAGTGACTCTTACCAGGCGATTTGTTCGGGCGGTTTACCTCAACAAACCGGTGGGGGAGATCTTGGGGATGTCGATGCGCTCGATAGAGACGGTAAACCTCTTGATCTTGCTGCTCACGTCAAGCATCTGATCTTGACCGGTCGTAAAGCTCAGATGGAAGCTGCTACGATGCAGCTCCTTGCCGACCGTGAACCGATGGAAGTTATCAATGGGATATTTATTCCGGTTCTCGATGAAGTGGGCAATAAGTTTGATAAAGGCGAATTTTTTCTGCCTCAACTTATGGCTTCTGCCGAAGCGGTGAAGAAGGGCTTTGATGTTGTGCGGGCGCACTCGGTCGACCATGCGGTTGAAGAGAAGGGTGCGGTGTGTATTGCAACGGTTAAAGACGACATTCACGATATCGGAAAAAATATTGTAAAAATGCTGCTCGAAAACTATGGGTATTGCGTATACGATTTGGGTCGCGACGTATCTCCTGCTGCCGTTGTCGAGGCAGTCAAAGAGCACGATGTTAAACTTGTGGGCCTTTCGGCGCTTATGACTACCACGGTGAGGGCGATGGCTGAAACCATTGAGTTGTTGCACAACGAAGTGCCTGACTGCAAGGTGTTTGTGGGAGGGGCTGTTCTAAACCCTGAATATGCCGAAATGGTGGGAGCTGACTTTTACGGGAAGGATGCCGCTGAAGCGGCACGTATTGTAGGAAGATTTTTTGCTTAGTTTCTTCGAAGCAATCAAGCGCATGGGGTAAATGGGCGGTGTGAAACGCACCACGAGCGGTCTTTTTGCTGCAAAAATGTCCGTTTACCAAGAATAACTAGCTTTTCTTGACGGGCGTGGTATAATTTCGAACTGTTATTTTTGTACCAATACACGCAAGAAAAGAGACAGCATGGATTTAGCGAAACAGGCAAAAATCGTCGACTCCATTCATGATACTTTGGATGATTTTATTGGTCAACGGTTACGAGTACGCGCGAACATGGGGCGCTCTAAGATCGTCGAATGTGAAGGGGTTTTAACCCAGGTTCATCCACAGCTTTTTATTATGGAAGTTGATCGCAAGCGGGGCCGTACGGCCCGTCAATCGTATCAGTATGTCGATGTTTTGACCGGTATGGTCGAGCTGAGCCGCGATGGTGAGCCCCTGTTCGATCCCTTTATCGAAGAGGCGCCCGTAGAGCCGATTTGTGCCGTAGCAGTTGAAGATACGGCTGAAGCAGAAGAGGTTTTCATCTAGAACCATTGGTTAGTACGCGCTAGTGACTTTGTTGTTCATGTCGACAAAGTACGCTTGCGTAATTTCGGGGCGTCGCCGGGCAAAGGTGACGCCTTCTTTTATGCCAAGAGCCAAAAGGGTCGTCGAAAACCCGTCGCAGTCGGCAGAGTGTGGAGCGACAATAGTAACGCCGGCGACATCGGTTTGTACGGGCATGCCATCGGTGGTGCTGAGGATGTGATGGTAAAAATGCCCCTCTTTCGTAAAGCAACGTTCGTAGACGCCGCTTGTGACCGCTGATGCATTGGCGACTTCGAGCACCTGGAGAATCTGTTCTTTATTGTGGGGGTCTTGAAGCCCAATCCGCCAGGCACTCCCGTCGGGCTTGCGGCCGTGCGCAACGGCATTGCCCCCTAAGTTCACGATGAAGCTTGCAAGGCCACCAGCAAGGAGAGTGTCGGTCAGTTGATCGGCGATATAGCCTTTCGCCATGCCCCCGACGTCTACCGCTGTTTCGGGGTCGTTCAGGCGAGCAAAAAACGAACCACCATCTTCCCAGAGTTTGAGGTTGCGCCAGTTGACGTGGGTGAGGGCGGCATCAAGTTCCAAACGGGAAGGAATATGCTGAGCGGTAAAATCCCATAGGCGTACGACTGCACCCATGGTGATGTCGAAGCATCCTTCACTTGCTTCGCAGTAGTGCTGTGCGGCCAAGAGCACCTCGTAGGTTTCTGCGGCTAATGCAACGGTGGAACCCCTTGCTGCATTGAGTAGCGCGATGTCGGAGTGATCAAGCGTGCGGGAAAAGTGCTGCTCGAAGTAGCGGCACCGCTGTCGTGCCGCGTCGAATGCCGCACGACAGGTCGCTTCGTCGCCAAAGGCCTGCAGCGAGATAATGGTATTGAAGGCATAAAACAGTGCCGTGAACATGCCGGCGTCGGTTGGCCCGAAAAGGTTATAAGTTTCTTCGAGCGGGATATGATCGTGTTGTTGTTCCATGATTTCAGTATAAAGCTATGGCGGCTTGAAAAATTGCACTCTTTCCTTGGATATTGCGGTGATGATGTGATTGCCATTTGACAAAACACCCGCTTACGGGGAAAATACTGCTTCGCGTGAAAGCGCCTTAT
>JAVVXN010000032.1:0-18675 GCA_036651575.1 Raoultibacter sp.
AGCGTAAACCGGAAAGACCCCTCCGACCACCACGCTTTTTCGCACAAAGTGTCCGGAGACAATTTTGATATTCTTGCTTGATGGGAAAACCCGTCTCGTTTTTCCTCAATGGGGTTTGGATACCCCGATGCCCGGCGATTTATGCCAGGCATCGGGGTATCTGTCGCAGCTGATCCAAGCCCTCGTTTCATCGCTTTGACCAGAGCCGCACATTCGGTTGTTTTACACGTCCAACTTCACGTCTTTTTTCAACACTTTATGTAATACCAGGTAGTAGATGATGCCAGCGGCAACCCAGACGAAGCCCATGATTTTCGACGCACTATCAAGGGCAAACCAGGTGTAACCGACAATAAGAAAACCAAGCAGCGGAATAAGCAGGTGCGTGAAGAATTTTCCGTCGCGCTCTTTGATGAAGAAGTGCCACACAACGGTGACGTGCAAAATACAGAACGCGGTCAGAGCACCGAAGTTTACCAGACGCGAAATGGCGTCAATGCCCAGCTGTTCGAACACGATAACGAGCACCAGCGAAATCGCACCCACCAAGGCGGCCGCGACGTAGGGTGTTTGATACTTGGGATGAACCTTTGAAAGCACCTTGGGGATATTGCCGTCGCGCCCCATGGCAAACAGGATACGCGCGATAGCGGTCTGAGCCGCCAAGGCGTTGAAGATACCCCAAGAAATCGCCGTTGCCGCGGCGCATACGATGTAGAGGAACTTGCCGCCGACCACCTGGGCCACCAGATAAAACGCGTTGTCGGGATCATCGATGAACGCCGCACCATCGGGGCTGATACATCCGGCGATATACGTTTCTGCCATAAACAGGAAGCCGACGATCAGAAGCGACGCCACCATGGCTCGACCGGGACCGCGCTTGGCATCTTTGGCTTCCTCAGACAACGTGGCGATGCCATCAAAGCCCAAAAACGAAAGCACCCCCAGCGAAACCGCACTCATGATAAGGTTGGGGCTAAACGTTTCAGGATTGTAAAACGGCGTGAGCGTAAAGCCGTTGGAAAGCGGGTCGGTGGAAAGCCACAAGGCCCCCATCACGAGGAAAATCAACACGCAGATGATTTCTAAAACGAGCGCCACACGATTGACCAAGATGGTCAGTTCTATGCCGCGGATGTTCACAAACGTGTTGATCGCTATGAACAAAATGCCCCACATGACGGCCGGGACTTCCGGAATAATACCGCTCATCGCCTGGGCCGCCACCACGTAGAGCAACGTCGGAACCAGCAGGTAATCGAGCAGCATCGTCCACCCGGTAACAAAGCCGATGCCTTTTCCCAAACCGCGAGAGGTGTAGCCGTATACCGAACCCGAGACGGGGAATTCCTGCGACAACATAGCATAGGAAGCCGCCGTGAAGATCATGGCGATCATACCTACCAGATATACCAACGCAGGCATTCCACCGGAATCGCCGAATACACCGCCGTAGATACCGAACGGCGCGATGGGCACCATGAAAATCAACCCATATACAATCATGTCAGTCACCGACATGGCACGCTTCAGCTCCGGTTTATAGCCCATTTCTTCAAGAAGCACGTCGCTGCTTCTCTCGCTGCTCCCTTCCGCTCCCCGCGACAAGACATCTGCATTCGAGGCAACTTTCTTTTCAGGCATTTTCTTCCTCCTTTTCTCCTGCCGAACTATCGTGTAAATACTTGAACCTTACCAGGAAAAATCATATGCTTCCAGCACATATTTCGGAACCATGAATCGAGCCGTTTTCTCGGGATCGACCATCTGACACACCTCGATATCGGCCACCAGAGAAAACAGCATGACCAATTCATCTTTCGGTTGCCCCGTGCGCTCATGCACCAAATCGACCATATTATGAACGGCGATGTCGGCTGCCGCATCAAACGTTTCGGCTGAAGCGATGATGCCGAAATGTGTGGCGGTTTCAATGACGGGGTTTACCAGCTTCAGGTTTGGCAATGCCGTGAGCGTAACCGTGGCATACCCGGCCACTTCCGCACCGGATACGCTGATTTCACCATCACCCATCACCGCATGCATGTCGCCGCAACCGAAGAGAGCTCCGTCGCACGCAACGGGAAAATACAGTGTTGCGCCCACGCCAATTTTCGTATTGTCCATGTTTCCACCGTGAGACCCGGGAGTTCCGCAATTGACGGGGCCCGCCGCGGGCGCCACCCCGATGACACCGATCATCGGATTGATGTCGATGCGCACCTTGTCATCCCAGACAACCTGGCCGTTTTCAATCTTTGATACGTGGGTTGACCAGCCGGTGAACCGATCGCCGCACAGACCCTCGCCCGCACCCGTGCAAGAAACAATACGGTCGTCGAGCTCGATGGCGTCGACGGAAACCTTGAGCGCCCCTCCCGCAACCGCTCCGCGCACGAACACGGGACCGGTCGCTGGGTTGATGGCATCCCAATCGATGGTTGCAAGTTCGTCGGTTTCGTTTTGCACCTGGTTGCCGAAGCAATCCTTGGTGCGGATGCGCACGGTCTCACCCGAGTCAATCGTGATTACCGGTTGCGCATCCTGCGAAAACGCAAACAAAACCTTTTCATCTGAAAGTTCGATCATGCTTTTCTCCTTCGGGGAAAATCGATTCGCCTCACGCAAAAATACGCTTCAGCGATTTGCGGTGAGATTTTTTGAAAACGTACATTTTTCGATCCGCCAATTCAAGCAGGTCGCCGGTTGCCTGAGTGGAATCAGGGGTAATTTCCTGAATGCCAAAACTGAAACTGCGCTTGAAACGATACCCTTCGACAACCACCTGCTCCATGAATTCTTCGCGCAGGGCAGCAAGCATACTATCGAGTTTTTCTTCCGTGCAGTCTTGCTTGATGACGAGAAATTCATCCCCGCCTATACGACACAGCTCACGCGGCAAAGGTATTTTTTTCAGAAGCCGGGCAAGAGCGACAAGATAGCGATCCCCCTCATCATGTCCGAATTCATCGTTGCAGTACTTCAAGTAATCGAGATCGATAAAGGCGACCGCAAACGACTGACGATGATCACGAAGCTTCGACATGGCTTCCATACCGTATCGGCGATTACCAAGGCCAGTCATTGCATCGCTGAAGGCAAACTCACGCATACGGCCTTGCTCTTCTTGCTCCTCGGTGTCCTCGACGATCATATGGGCAATCGCGTAAGCATTTTTCCAGCGGATACGATGAGATGTTATGGAGAAGTGAAGCGGCTTCTTTAAGAAGGCAGACGGATCAGCCATCGCGTCGTAGTCCCACATAACGGGATGGAGTGCGACTTCCTGAGGACAGTGCCTCAGGTGACGCTTAAAGCTCTCGCGCAACACCGGTTTGGCCCGAGCAAATTCCTGCGCCGTCTTCGTCTCAAAAATAACCTCGTGGGAGTTTTCGTCAATCATGATAATGAAGCGCGAGTCATCGAGTGTCATCTCCATGATGAGGTTGTTCATGTCGTCGAGATCTTTGTTTTGCGCTTCGATAACCTTTCGTTCGACACGTAACCGCGCTTCGCGTTCTTTGAGCTGCTCGGTCATCGCGTTGAACGCATCGCTAAAATCTCCCATGAAATCGAGCTGTTGATCGTAATCGCCCTTCGTCACCTGCTGCGCCTGCCATCGGGCGTGACGCAGAGCGCCCTGTATCTCTTTGAGCGGAGCTGCCAAGACATTGTCGGCTCGAGGTGGCACCGCGTCGAGATCACCGCGCACCAGCGCCTTCCCGAACACCTTCTGCTCGCGGGCGCATTCGCCCAGAAAGAGCAATCCATCACCGAGATGCTGTAAGCCGTCCGGAAGCAATCCCCGATCAAGCGTAGCCTTTTCGGGGTGGTAAATTACCTTTTCAAGAAAATCCATAAGCAGATCGGAGAGTTCTTGCTCCGTTTCGATGGGGGTTTCCACGTGTTATTCCGCCGAGGCGATAACGTTGCCCTTAAAGCGGCAAACTCTATCCCCCGATGCCCAACAATCAACTTCTCGCACGTGATAGCTCTTGCCGGTATAGGCCTCAAGCACCCCGGCCAAAAAACCTTCATCGTAATTGCAAACCACCTCACCGGTCGGAGGAAGCCCCGAGCAATCCAAATCTTCCGCCACCGTCAACGTAAAATCACCGGATTCGGCATCGAAGGCTTCAACGCGAAGAATCCCGATGCGCAAATCCTTAAGAGTTTTTTGTAGTTGAGCAATAAAGGCATTGAAGTCGGCATCAAGGGAAAGCACGTTTTTGGCAAATTCACTTCCCGCCAACCAGCCCGCACGCCTCCAGATGTTATTGGCCCCCTCGTCCCCAAGCTCTTTATGGAGCACGTCATTGAGCGAATACTCAAGCAAACGATATACCAGCACCGGCATCTCTTCGCCAAGTTCACAGCGACCTTCTTCAATGTTGCCCAGTTTATCCCAGGTAAAATCACTGTGGTTGCCTTTGTCGAATACGTTCATCGCAATTCCTCTTCCTTTCATTGGCGCACAAACCGTCCAAAACAACCCCTGAAAGCAGGTGCTCACAGAGTACTTGAACGTACGCGGAAAATACACCGATACGCCCCAATTTCCTTTCTCGACGTGAGGGGAAAACCTTTTTCAGTGCCCCTACACGCTACACCGCCGCCAATGCTTGGTCTAAATCGGCGATCAGATCTTCGGTCGCCTCGATGCCGCACGAAAGGCGGATCAGGTCGGGCGTGATACCCGCCGCCAGCAATTCCTCATCATTCATCTGACGATGCGTCGCGTTGGCGGGGTGCAGCACGCACGTGCGTGCATCGGCTACATGCGTCGCGATCGAAGCGAGCTTGAGGTTTTTCATGAACGTCTCGGCCGCCGCACGCCCCCCGGTCAATCCGAAGCTGACCACGCCACACGATCCATTCGGTAGGTATTTACGAGCCAGGTCGAAGGAAGCATCGCCCGGCAGCCCGCAATAGCGCACGAAAGAAATCTGGGGATGAGCGTTGAGGTATTCCGCAACCGCCTGCCCGTTTTTGCAGTGTTGCGCCACGCGCACGTGGAGGCTTTCGAGGCCAAGATTTAAAAGAAAGGCATTTTGCGGTGACTGAATAGCGCCAAGATCACGCATGAGCTGGGAAGTTGCTTTCGTGATAAACGCGCCGGCAAGCCCGAAACGCTCGGTATACACCACGCCGTGGTAGCTTTCATCCGGCTCACACAACCCGGGAAACTTCTCGGGATACTTCGTCCAATCGAATTTGCCCGAATCGACGATACAGCCGCCGACACCGGCTCCATGACCATCCATATACTTCGTCGTTGAATGCGTAACGATGTCGGCACCCCATTTGAAGGGACGACAATTGATCGGCGTGGGAAACGTATTGTCCACGATCAGCGGCACGCCATGCGCATGCGCCGCTTCAGCGAAGCGCTCGATGTCGAACACGACCAGCGCCGGGTTGGCAATCGTTTCCCCGAAAACCGCTTTCGTGTTGGGGCGAAACGCCGCAGCCAGTTCTTCATCGGAGCAGTCGGGCGCCACAAAGGTGCATTCCAGACCCATGCGCTCCATGGTGTGCGCGAACAGATTGAAGCTGCCGCCGTAAACAGCCGAAGACGCTACGATATGATCGCCATGGGCTGCGATGTTGAACACGGCGAAGAAGTTGGCTGCCTGCCCCGACGAGGTGAGCATCGCGGCGCTGCCCCCTTCGAGCTCGCAGATTTTCGCAGCTACGTAGTCGTTGGTGGGGTTTTGAAGACGCGTGTAAAAATAACCCGCTTCCTCCAAATCGAAGAGCTTCCCCATGTGTTCGCTCGTGTCGTATTTCCACGTGGTACTCTGATAAATAGGAACCTGACGTGGGTCGCCATCACCCGGACGATAGCCGCCTTGCACGCACGTGGTGCCAATCAGTTCGCTCATGATGCTCTCCTTCGTCTTCGCTTCGCCATCAAGCGGCAAAACACGCCGTTCACTCAGCCCGCTATCCGTAGTATAGCGAGGATATTTGCACATTGAATGCGTGAGATTTTTTTACCACACCCATCGGCGCCGGTGCTTTACAATATGGGCAACGGACTGCAAAAGCAAAGGAAACGCCATGCCGATTAGGATTCCCGATTCGCTCCCCGCGACTTCCATTTTGGAAGGCGAGAACATCTTTGTCATGACGGAATACCGCGCTATGCACCAAGATATCCGTCCGCTGCGCCTACTGCTCCTCAATCTCATGCCCACTAAAATCGAAACCGAAACACAGATTTTGCGCAAGCTGTCGAACACGCCTTTGCAAATTCAGGTTGATTTGCTGCAAACCGTCACCCACGAAGCGGTCAACACCTCGCAAAAACACCTCGAGTCGTTTTACACAAACATCGACGCGATCAAGCATTGCCGCTACGACGGCATGATCATCACCGGAGCCCCCGTCGAAAAACTTGCTTTCGAAGACGTTGATTATTGGCCCGAACTGTGTGAAATCATGGAGTGGGCCGACGCCAACGTGCACTCGACCCTGCACATCTGCTGGGGTGCCCAGGCGGGCATCTATCACCACTACGGCGTGCCGAAGTATTCGCTCGACCAAAAGATGTTCGGCGTATTCGAGCACAAGCTGGTCAAGACCTCTTCGCCGCTCGTTCGCGGATTCGACGACACGTTTCAGGCACCCCATTCACGCAACACCGAAGTGCACGCCGAGGATATCGAAGCAAATCCCGATCTTGAGCTGATAGCAACTTCACCGGAAGCGGGTGTCTATATTGCGAAAAGCACTGACAGCAGGAACTTTTTCGTGTTTGGCCATCCTGAATACGATACCGACACGCTGGCGCGGGAATACGCGCGCGATGTCGAGAAGGGTCTCGACCCCGCTGTGCCGGCACATTATTTTCCCAACGATGATCCCACGCAAGAACCGTTGTGCACCTGGCGTGCGCAGGCACAGCTCATCTACACGAACTGGCTGAATTACTACGTCTACCAGACCACGCCCTACGATTTGGGCGACATCTAAAAATAAAGTAATCCCCGCGGCAAGCCGCGGGGATCGTGGGGGTAGCAAAGCGAGCCGAAACTCGCAATGCGTCGCAGTAACGATGCTCTCTGAAAAAGGCGAAACACCTCGCTTCGTCGATTCCGCCGGGCATCGTGATGCCGCAAGCAGTGTCTCCACCGATGCGGCTTCTTTCCGTAGACACGACCGAAAACGTCGGTTGCACCCAGGCTCAAAGCGAGCGGACGAACGTCCCTCACTTACTATGATCAAGCAGTATTACTCAGAATAGGGGCTCGCATGCGGCATTCCTACACCTTTAAGGGGTGTATTGTGCTCAAATATGTCTCAAATAGACATATTTTAAGAAAATCACCTATAATTATCGAAAAATGAAAGGTGATTATGTCCCAAAAGATGATGCAAATCTATGCGTGCACCAGTATCGCATGTTTATTCGGCGGCCTTTGGGCCGGCGATGCCCTGGCGCTCACCCTGATAGAGCAATCATCGACCGGTCTTTATCTTCGTATTATTACGTTCGTTTTTTACGGAATATTTTTTGGAATTATCGTATTTTCAGGCAGGCACGGGCGGCGCAATAATCGCCGTTTTCTCATGATTTCCTGTATCGTAAGCTTGATTCTTTACGGTATCGGCACCGCTTTTTTCTTCATGGAAACCGAATCTTTTTTCGGCATCGCGCTTATGCTTACCAAGACCGTTGGAGGACCACTCAGCGCGGGACTCATGTGCTTTTGCGCCACCATTAATCGTGAGGCGTTTCCCCGCGTTGCCCTTATCGGTCTTTTGGGCGCTTTCATCACTAAGGCCGTCTTGATATGGACTATCAGTAAGGGATTTTCCACCCCTTCCTTTATTTTACTTGTTGCATGCGGTTTCGTGTTTTTCGCGTTTTTCATCTGCGTCGCTCCCTTCATTCGCACCATGGCTCCTTTTTTGGGAGAAAACAGTCACGCTCAAAAAGACACCTTGCTTACCCCGATCAAACGCCCCGCGAACAAACTGCTCACCACCAACCTTGTCATCGGCATGATCGTCGCCAGCATGATGCTGGGATACCTCCGCAGCGGAATTGTGGGGCCCGACCCCCACGCTTTGCGGCTCGTTTTTTTCACGCTTGTCGTCATCGTCGTGCTCGGTTCCAAACTTCCCGTTCGTATGACCTGGGTATTTAATGGTGCAACGATATGCACCGCCGCAGGATTTCTCCTGGGCCCCAGTCTCGCCTTCATTATCTTAGATGCCCCTGCGGCGCTGTGCGGTATCGGATCGACCCTTTTCGAAACCGTCATGCTCGTCTTGGTGGTATGGGTCACCCGCAACTGCACCGACCCCGTACGAGGAGCAGCTGGCGGATTGCTGGTTGTTATTTCGGGGCATCTGTGCGGCGCGGCAATCGCTTCGATAGCGCTTTCAATCTTTGGTGAAGGCCTGGCCTTTCGGGAAAGCTCGCTGATCATCGTGTTCTTCTACGTCATCATGCTGGTCTTTCTTTTCAGAAGCACATCGCTCCACCTGCCCTTTTTGCCGCAAACTTTTTCGGACCTTGAAGACAATCGAGCCCCCAGCGAAGACGAGAACGAAGTGGTGCAGGAAAACGAACCGCCCTGCATCATCCCGCAAACCGAAGCCGAGACCACGGCACCAAGCAAGCCCCCTCGCGCCGAAGAAGACGACGATCGCTACTGGACGCAACCGTGTCTTTATACCGCAAAAACCTACAAGCTTACACCGCGCGAGACCGAAGTCCTCGAACAGCTGGCTCGCGGACGCGATTTGAGTTCGATGGAAGAAAAGTTCACGCTTTCACGCAACACGGTCAAGATGCACGTCAAGCATGTCTACACGAAACTCGACGTGCACAGTAAGCAAGAAGTTATCGATCTTGTCGACGAAGCACGCAAAATCGTGTAGTCCCCGCAAAGACCGCAAAAGCTGCGCTTTGTCCCCCATAACGCACAAAGCCCACCCTCAGGTGAGCTTTGTGCGGTTTTCAACCTGCTTGTTTGTTTGTGCGGGGAGCGCTTATAACATTTAACCTGCCTGCGCAACCTCAAGACCATCGCGATGAGCCTGCACAGCATCGGCCAAGGCCACCTGCACCTTATCTTCGATGGTGATACCCTCTTCGGCAGCAACCACTTCACCGATAATCGCATAGGGCACCTCGGCGGCGATCAAACGCTCGATCAGCTCTTGCGCCTGCACGTTTTCAACGCTGACGATAAAGCGTGCCTGCGTTTCGGAGAAGAGGCTTGCCACGGCGGGCAACCCGTCGTCAAAGGCAACTTCAGCACCGAAACCGCCAGCGATGCAGCATTCGGCCAACGCAACCGCTGCGCCGCCTTCGCTGACATCGTGGGCACTTGCCAGCACGCCATCGCGCACCGCATCGCGCACCAAAGCACTCGTGTCGCGCTCCAGTTCCAGATCGCATGCGGGACACGCCCCGCGGTTTTCGTCGTAAAAGACGTGGATATATTCACTACCGCCCATTTCATCGGCGGTTTCCCCAATAAGGAAAATGGTGTCGCCTTCCTGCTTGAACGCAGGCGTGGCGTATTTCGTGTAATCTTCCATCACACCCACCGTGCCGATTGCCGGCGTGGGATAGATGGCATTGCCAAAGCTTTCGTTGTAGAAGCTGACGTTGCCAGAAACCACCGGAATGGTGAAGAATTTGCACGCTTCGGCCATGCCGTCGATAGCGTGCTCGAATGCGTAAAATACTTCGGGCTTTTCGGGATTGCCGAAGTTCAAGCAATCGGTCGCAGCCGCGGGGGTCGCACCGACGCAGGCGAGGTTGCGCACGCTTTCGGCAACCGCGATCTTCGCCCCCGTATACGGGTCGAGCCAGCAGTAGCGTCCGTTGCAGTCGGTCGTCATCGCGATGCCGCGCTGGCTGATGTCGTCACGTCCCGGCATGCCGACGCGCACAACCGCAGCGTCGCCTCCCGGCAAAAGCGCCGTTGAGGCCTGTACCTGATGGTCATACTGACGCCACACCCATTCGCGCGAGCAGATATTCGGGCTTCCGAGCAAATCGATCAGATTGCGGGAAAGATCCGTCTGGCTTTCGGGCAGATCAAGGCTGTAGGGATCGAAAGCGGCAACTTCATCCAAATAGGCCGGACGCGTGCTGGCCGGATGGTAGAGGGGAGCATCTTCAGCCAGCTGTTCGGCCGGCATATCGGCCACGATCTGATGGCCTTCGGGCAAGTCGGTGTCGCGCACCACGAAGCGTCCAGTATCGGTAATCTGCCCGATGACCGAGCACTTCACACCCCAGCGCTCACACGCTTCTGCCACGTCTGCCACATCCTGCGGCGTGACAACAGCCAGCATGCGCTCTTGGCTTTCGGACACCATAATCTCAAACGGCGTCATAGCCGTTTCACGCTGTGGCACCTGACGCACATCGATGTCAATGCCCACGCCGCCACGGCTTGCCATTTCGCTGGCCGAGCTGGTAAGACCAGCTGCGCCCAAATCGCCCAACGCGACAAATTTACCGCGCTCAAGCAGTTCAAGACACACTTCGATCAACAGTTTTTCTTCGAAGGGATCGCCCACCTGCACGGCGGGGCGCTTGTTTTCTGCAGCCTCGTCAAATTCCTGGCTGGCCAAAACGCTGGCACCGCCGATGCCGTCGCGTCCGGTCGAATTGCCGATCAGAACAACGGGGTTGCCCGGGCCACTGCCGACAGCGCGCGTGAGGTTTTTTTCGCGCATAAGGCCGAGCGAGAATGCATTGATGAGGCAATTGCCCTCATACGCCTTGTCGAAATAGATTTCGCCGCCCACGGTGGGAACGCCTAAGCAGTTGCCATAGCCGCCGATGCCCGCCACCGCACCGTCGAGCAGATAGCGCTGGCGCGGCTTGTCAAGCGTGCCAAAGCGCAGGCTATTCATGGAAGCGATCGGACGCGCGCCCATGGTGAAAATGTCGCGGATGATGCCGCCGACACCGGTGGCTGCGCCCTCATAGGGTTCGATGGCGGAAGGATGGTTGTGGCTTTCCATCTTAAACGCGACCGCCCAGCCATCTCCGACCGAGATGACACCGGCGTTTTCGCCCGGTCCCTGAAGCACAAATTCACCTTCGCTAGAAAATTTACGCAGCTGTTCGCGCGAATGCTTGTACGAGCAGTGCTCGGACCACATCAGCGAATAGATATAGAGTTCGGTCAACGAGGGTACGCGACCCTGCGTCTTAACCACGTTGTTGTACTCGTCGGGAGCAAGACCCAGCTCGCCCGCAACCTGTGCGGCGAGCTGCGCATCGAGCATTTCCACGTTATCGCACACTGGTTTTGCAATATCAGTCATGTTGGTTCCTTTTCGATAGCTTTATTCGAACCGCTGGGCGATGGCTTCAAAAAATGCGCGGCCCTGGGTGGTACCGGAAACCCCGTCGACCACCCGTTCGGGGTGTGGCATGAGACCAAACACGTTGCCCGCAGCGTTGCAAACACCGGCAATGTTTTCGAGCGACCCATTGGGTGCGCTGGTGGCGGCGATGCTTCCGTTAGCTTCGCAGTACTTCAGCACGATTTGATCGTTATCCTGCATGCGGCACAAATCGTCGGCGCTGCAGGTGTAATTGCCGTCGTGGTGGGAAATCGGAATATCGAACACCGACCCCTCAGGCACGTCGAGCCATTGGCACACCGAATCCTGCACTTGAACATGAACCGTTTGGCACAGAAACTTCAGGTGTGCGTTGCGGATCAGAGCGCCGGGAAGCAGGTGCGCTTCGGTCAACACCTGAAAGCCGTTGCAGATGCCAATGACGGGATGGCCCGCCTCGGCAAAATGCACCACTTCGTTCATGACGGGAGAAAAACGCGCGATAGCACCGCTGCGTAGATAGTCGCCGTAAGAAAAACCTCCGGGAAGGACAATCGCGTCGAAATCGTCAAGGCTGGATGCTTGATGCCATACGTAATCGGCTTCATACCCCATATGACGGAGGGCGTGCAGCGCATCCTGTTCGCAATTGGTGCCCGGGAATCTGATAACACCGAATTTCATGAGGTCCCCTACTCTTTGATTTCGTAATCTTCGATGACAGGATTGGCAAGCAGCTTTTCGCACATCTCTTCAACCTGTGCTTTGGATACGGAATCCTCGACTTCGACCTGGATGAACTTACCGATGCTCACATCGGCAACCCCGGTGTAACCCAGGTTCGCCAAAGCCTTTTTCGAGGTTTCGCCGGCAGGATCGAAAATGCCTTCTTTATTGGTAACGAAAATATCGTAGCGCTTCATCTACTTCCCCTTTTCTTCGGTGGCGCCGGCCCCAACAGCCGCACCCTCTTCCGGAGCTTCTTGTGAGCTCTTGTTTCCCTTGATGCGATCCATAATGGAATTTCGCTCACCTTTTTTAGCAGCCTTTTCAGCAGCTTTTGCCTCGGCGGCAGCCTTTTCAGCAGCTTGTTCTTCGGCAAGTTTTTTCGCTTCAGCTTTGGAAGCCTTCGTTTTTTTGGCTTCCATTTCATTTTGATACGCCCGGCGCACCTTGCGAATTTTGACAAAATCAACAACAAGCGCACCGATAATCATAGCGTAGGCAACACCGAGGGTGATCATGCTGAGCGACTCGAAGCCAGGGAACCAATAGCGAGCGCCAAAGGACAAACCCGTCATAGCAATAGCGCCAATGAGCAATACCCACCAGATACGTCGCCAACGCTTATATTCCGCGGTAGGCGGATTGTAGTATTCATTTTTCAGGGGAGCAGCATTTGACGATCCGCTGCTTTTGGTGGCCGTACTTTTCGCCGTGCTGGCCGGGGCGCTTGAACCACCGGTCAATTTCGACATCAACCCCTGTTTTTTAACGGGCTTCGTGCTTTCCACATGCACGCTGGCCGCAGCTTTCGTTTTCGGCTTGGCGGATGCAGCGCTTTTACGCGTCTGCCCCTTCACCTCGTCGGTCTGATAACGGTCGTTCATTGGATTACGCTGAGTCATGCTTGCTCCTTGCATACTTTCTCGTTGTCGGTAAGATGCCTTTCGTTAGCTTTTGATAAAGGACTTACCGGTAATTTTTTCGTAGGCCTGAATATATTTGTCGGTCGTTTTCGCAATAACCTCTGCGGGCAGGCGCGGCGGCGTCCCCTGGCGATCCCAGTTGGCATCCAACCAGTCGCGCACGTACTGCTTGTCAAAGCTCGGCTGATCTTGGCCTTCGACATAGTCATCGACGCCCCAAAAGCGCGATGAATCGGGAGTAAGCACCTCATCGGCCAAAATCGTGGTTGCCCCCAAACGACCGAATTCAAACTTTGTGTCGGCTATGATGATACCTTGTGCGGCAGCGTGCTCGCTCGCCTTAGTGTAAACAGCCAAGGTTAAATCGCGAATTGTCTGAGCATCACGTTCTCCCACAAGCTGAGCGCATCGGTCAAAGCTGATATTTTCGTCGTGATCGCCGATGTCCGCTTTTGTCGACGGAGTAAAAAGAGGGGTAGGCAATTTCGAGGAATTTTTAAGGCCTGCAGGAAGATCGATGCCACACACGGTGCCGCATTGCCCGTATTCCTTCAAGCCGCTCCCGGCAAGATAACCCCGAACGATGCATTCGACAGGGTACATATCGGCTTTTTTCACCAGCATAAACCGACCTGCCAAATATTCGGCATGGGGCTTAAACTGTTCCGGCAGATCCTTCACGTCAGCCGATATCAGATGGTTTTCCACCACGTCGGACAGCAAATCAAACCAAAAGCATGAAAGCTGCGTGAGCACCTGACCCTTGTAGGGAATCTCGTCTTCCAAAATATAGTCGAACGCAGATATACGGTCGGTCGCAACAAGCAACAACCGGTCGCCCAAATCGTACAAATCGCGTACTTTTCCCTGTGCATCAGGCCTGATATCAATACCTGCCATGTGATTTCCTTTCAATTTTCCCCACACAAACCTTCGAGCCCAAGCGCTATTGCCGCTTGAGCTCACCTTTTTTCACCGACTGCTTCGTATTATGAAGCATTTTTGATCTTGGACTTCATCTTTTCGCGGTTCTTGGCTGATTCTTCATTATAGAGCGGTACGAAAATGGTAAAACAGGCGCCTTCGTGCGGCACGCCTTCCACGCGCACCCAACCACCATGACGATCAACGATTTCTTTCACGACAGCCAAACCAATACCCAAGCCGCCACTGGAACGATCGCGCCCCGCATCCGCACGCCAAAAACGCGAGAACACCATTTTGGTTTCTTCTTGCGACAAGCCGATACCGGTATCCTGCACCATGATAGATGCCATGATGTCACCTTTGGCAACCTTGACCGTAATCGTGCCACCTTCGGGCGTATAGCGCACGGCATTTGAAATCAGGTTTGCCGTCGCTTGCCTCAGCATATCAGGATCGCCGCAGACCAGCACATCGTTGTCTCTTTCATAGAGCAGCGTCAAACCCGAATCGGCAACAAACGCTTCGTGGGTTGCAATAATTCCCGAAATAAGATCCCCGACGTTGATCACTTTTTTATCCATAGGAGACGAACGGTTTTCCAAACGGGAAAGCTTGAGCAGGGCTTCGACAAGACGACCCAGGCGCTGCACTTCCGAATTGACCGTTTCGAGACGTTCTGCATTGGGTTCGAATACCCCATCGACCATCGCTTCGACCGTCGATTGAATCGCCATGAGCGGGGTGCGCAATTCGTGTGCGACATCGGTGGTCAAACGGCGCTCAAGCTCGCGATCCTTCTCGATCGATTCGGCCATCTCATCGAAGGTTTCACCCAGGCGGGCAACTTCGTCATCTCCCGCTAGACCGGTGCGCGCAGAAAGATCGCCCTTTTTGATGGCCTTTGCCGTTTTCGTCATGCGATTGATGGGATCGACCAAGCCACGCGCGAACAAAAATCCGATGCCCAGCGCGAGCACGATAGCCAACGCCGCCGCAAACACCATAGCTTGATACGACTGTTCGCGGAACAAAACATCGCCCTTGCTCAGCATCAGCTCGGATCCGGCCACCCACATGCGCACCGTGCCCACCACTTCGCCCTCGACGATAATGGGAGATGAAACCACATTCGCACGACCGGTCGGGGCGAGGGAGACGCCCCCTTCCTCCTTGGCAAACGTGTTGTCGTAGAGAATGCTTTCGTTCATGGAGTCGCCACCCACCGAAAGAACCTGGATGCCGAGACCGGGATTTAAACTCGATGCCGATTCGGCGGGAGACAGCGTCGTGTCCTTCCGCAAATCGCCACCACTATGTTCATATTTTGTCGCGATAGAGGTCGCAACGCTATCAACCTTGCTCTGCAAATTGTCGCGCGTATACGCCTGGAAATGCTGCTCCCATACAAACGACAGAACACCGACCGCCACCAGAGCAGTCATGGCGGCGATCAGTGCAAATGATGCGGTTACGCGGGTGGTGTAAGAAAAGTTGAACCAGGAGTGCTTCTTCCCGCTAGGGGTATCTCCGTAAAGATCAACATCTTCTTCTTTATGCTTTTTTGGACTCACGCAGACCCCTTCGCCCGAGCGCCCAAGCGCCCGCGTTAATTACTGCTGAACCTTGGTGGGATCCTCGAAGCGATAGCCCACGCCGTGCACCGTATGCAACCATTTCGGGCTGCGCGGATTATCGCCAATCTTAGCACGCAAGTTCTTTACATGGGAGTCTATCGTGCGTTCGTAGCCCTCAAAATCGTAGCCGAGCACCTTTTCGACGAGCTCCATACGGGAGTAGACACGACCGGGATAGCGAGAAAGCGTGGTCAACAACTTGAATTCGCTTGCCGTCAAATCAATCTCTTCGCCGTTTACCAGCACTTTATGACCGGAAACGTCGATGGTAAGCTCACCGAATTCGAGCACTTCGCGTTGCGGCTCGGAATCGGCATGTACGCGACGCAGCAGGGCCCGCACGCGCGCCACCAGTTCACGGGGGCTAAACGGCTTGACCAAATAGTCATCAGCGCCCAATTCGAGACCGATAATGCGATCTTCGACTTCGCCTTTAGCCGTCAACATGATGATGGGCACATCAGAGTTGTCGCGGATGGCGCGACAGACGCGTTCGCCGGGAACGCGGGGAAGCATCAGGTCAAGAATAACCAGATCAAAATGGTGTTTTGAAAATTCCTCGAGGGCTTCTTGTCCGTCGCCCACCGCGGTTACCCAATAATTTTCACGTTCAAGATAAGCGGCCACCGCATCGCGAATAGCCTTTTCATCTTCAACTAATAATATCCTTCGTGTTTCATTGCTCATGGAAATCTCCTCAAGCTTGTCGTGTACGTGGTTTCACTTTCGAACCGCAAAACCACGCTTGCGGACCACAGGGGTCTTCGCGTTTGCGTTTATTGTAACAATTTCCTGTATAGACCCTGAATTTTGAGGGCGAAATGACACAATAAACGTGTAACAGAGTAGTCTCAACGAAGTATTCCTTCGGCTGCGAAGGAAACAAGCTGCCATAAAAACCTTTACAGGCCGATCGAAGATGAAACGATTGCCTCGTGCGAATAAGAAAGTATCGGTGTGACACAACGTCGTACAACACATAAGCGGCCGGGCGCGGGCGGCGGATCAGCCGCCCGCCCGTCGGTCAGAAAAGCTTCCGCTTCCCGCTCGAAACACCCTTCGACTCGAGGACAGCAGTTTTCTCGCACGCCCAAAAACAAGCAAACGGGGCTCCATATTCCCACCAACAACGGGGAAATCCTCATCACGCGCCGCCACTTTCTCTACGGCGCCCTCGGCGTCGGCGCGCTTGCCGCTGTCGCTGCGGGAGGAACCGCGCTCCAAAGCGCCACCCAAAAAAAAGACGCAATCGCCTCTCTCAGCGTTCCCAACGATGCCGTTTTCACCTTCGATGACTGCACCGAAATTCCCCTCGCTGAAAACCTGCAACTTCTCGGCAGCTATGAATTTCCCTACGGTACGCTTATCTGGTCAAACAACAACACCAACGCCGCCTGCCTACTTCCGACCGACGCGGCAAAGCCCCTTACGAACGTCGGTATCTTAAGCCTTGCCACCGGCACAACAACCACGGTTCTCTCTGCAGCTATAAGCCAAAACGAAGGTTTTGAAATCTACGACGTCCGCGCGAGCGAGACGGGGCTGATCTGGACGGAAGCCAACATCCTCGAAGGGACCTGGCGCATCTACACCGCACCGCTCCAGGACGCAGTGCTCGGTAGCGCAACCCTGATCGACCACGGCAATGAAGATTGGGAAACGCCCACGATCGCCGCCGTGGGGACGTCGGCATTCTGGCAACGGCTTCCCAAAACGAAGGGCGCCGCATCCAAAGAAAAATCGACGCTGCAGCGCGCCGCGTTCGGCAGCACCGCCACCGAGGTTCTCTACACGTCGACCGGACGCATGTCGACCCCCCTTTATCCTTTGCAGGAAAGCGTCGTGATCACGCCACGCGTCGATACCCCCAACGTCTACCATCAGCTGACCTGCATCAGTGCAACCGACGGGCAAACTCTCGACACGATGATTCTTCCCGCGTCGATGAAGCCCCTCGAAGCGGGCTACGGTCCCACCGGGTTCACCTTTTCCTTTGATAGCATCTACAATTACGGAGAAGGTATTTCCAATCTCGGAACGTATACCCCCCAGTCGGCTCACGACGCGGGAAGCTACCAGGGCCTCACCTGGTTCCGCTTCGGCAGAACCCCTTCCGCGCCGCCGGCATGGTGCGGAAACTTTTTCATGGTGAAATCAACCAGCCAAGTCTGCGGCATCGACTTGGCAAACAAAACGTATTTCTCCTGCGACACCGAAAGCGGCTGCGAGGACTGGGGCGATTACCTCGCTTCGACCGGGGTCTGCAAAACCATAGTGACGTTCATGAATATCGACACCATATCAGCATCCGGGACAGCCAAAAAGTTTTGCCGTGTCCGCATCTGGACGCCCACCGCATAAAAGGCGACAGCTGGCTAGGCACCACGCCGCGGCAGGTGCCTAGCGATCAATCTCTTCTGCACCCGACGCGTCGACCAGATCGATCAATTCCTGCTTCGAGTGAAGATCGGTTTTTTCTAAAATGCGACTAATATGGCTCCGAATGGTGTTTTCAGAGACGAACAGCGCTTCGGCAATAAACTTTGCCGAACGACCTTTTGCCAGATAGGGCAGCACTTCGCCCTCCCTTCGCGTCAGGTGATAGCGCGCCACAACGCCGTCACATCGCTGCTCGAAATCAACGACGATAACCGGTTTTTCCGGTCCGTGCACCGCATCTTTGACAACCGGTTTCTCGTCAAACAAGGGCGCTACCTCGCCCGCATCGCCCGCCGGTGCAGCCGTCTGCCCCAAGACGGGGTGGCGTCGGCGCGCAACCGTCATAGCCCACATTCCCACAAAATACAAAGCAGCCAGCGAGATGACCACGACGATCAGGGGAGGCCGATGCGGTATCAAAACATACATATAGCCAACGAGTGTACCGATCAGGCGGGCAAGCAACGCAACGCCGCGAACGATGCCGCCCAACACAAACCCCGCGATGCGATTATCGTAGGCCGTTTCGGCGACAAGACACCAGATGACGACATCGAAGAGCCCATAGCCAACGGTCATGATACTGTAAAGACCAATGGGCTGCTGCTCCCACAGTACGGGCAGAAGCACGAAGGCAACCACGAAAAAAGGAACGACCACCTTGTAGGCAAGGGACAGATCGACCTTTTTGC
>JAVVXN010000033.1:0-16724 GCA_036651575.1 Raoultibacter sp.
TTTCGAAAATGTAGATACGGCTGACCCCGTAATGTTTTCCGACCAGGTCGAGAACGGAATTAATCGCTTGCTGCTTGTTGGAAGATTCGTATAAAATCCTGAAAACATATTCGCTGATATTGTCGTTGAAGGTGTCGCCTTCGTAAATTTGTCGAAAGTCGATTTCGTGCACTGCGCTCGACGTAAGCTGCATATCGTCGCTGTAGAGTGAATAGCGATGGCGGCCGGTTTTCTTCGCGTTATACAGAGCGGTATCGGAATGCCGGTAGAGCTCGTCGTAGGTTGTTCCGTGGCGGCCGGAAATGGCGATTCCGACGCTGGCGGTCAGTTCGCGTTCCGCACCGTTTTGCTGGTAGGTTTCGGTTAAGGTGTCGCATATTTCTTGGGCTTTCAAAAAAGCAAGTTTTTCGGTTCTGACGCTTTTCATGAAAATGACGAATTCGTCGCCGCCGATGCGGCCGAGAATATCTTCTGCTCGGAATAAGTCGGCTATTTTCGAAGCGGACTGGGAAAGTACGGCATCGCCGAAAGCATGTCCGAATCGATCATTGATGAGCTTGAAATAATCGAGGTCGACGATGAAGAAGATGTGTCGGTGCGATTTGGTGTCGGGGGAAGAAAGCACCGCGTCGATTTTTTCCCGGGTCACCTGTTTGTTGTAGAAACCCGTCATGAGATCGTGCTGTGCTTGATAGAGCAGGGCGAGATCCGCTTCTTTTTTCTCGTTGATGTCTTCAATGGAGGCAAAGCACATGAGGTCGTGTGTTTGCTCGTCGGTAAAAAGCTGTAAAGAAATTCTGCGCCAGGGGTATGCTCCTGCGGGGGTGCGGTAGCGATAGTCGTGCTCGAGACCGGTTGTGCCCCGGTCGTAGGCTTGTCTGAGGTTGTCGTATGCCAAAAAGGCGGCCATTGCCGCTTGATCCTCGGGGTAGGTTTTCATCAGCGCAGCCGGTATCGCTTTCGTGCTGTAGCTTGCCTTGGGAAGGAGGTTCAATTCTTTTTCAAGGTTTTCCTGCCCCGGGGCTACGAGGTCTTGGGTGAGATTGACCTCGTAGGTAAACGTCGATTTTGAAAGCATGAGTTCGTGGCGCTTTCGTTCTGTTTTTGCCCGAAGTTCGTCTTGCTTTCTTTTGTCGATGTCGGTGATATAGATGCGTACGCTGATGTCTTCGGTCACTTCGTCTCGTACTATATTGAGGGTTGCTTCAAACCAGCGGGCGGGGCACTTTCCTTCCTTTTGCCGTCTGCGGTATTCAAACGTTATCAGCCGTTCGTTGTGGTCGAGCGAGGTTTGCAGGGAAGGAAGTGATGGCTTTGTGATAAACAGTGCTGCATCGTTGCGGTCGATTTGTGTTTCGCACAGATGCCGTAAGACGTCCGAGAAGACGGTCGGAGCAGAGAGCCCCAGCTCTTGTGCCCAATCGGTGTTGTAGTACAGAATTTTGTCTTGCGTTACGTTGGCTTCGCAGATAAACCTGCGCTCCGCCGTCAATTGGCTGTTGTATTCTTTTTCCTTATGTAAGAGTACGGCTTCCGTGATATCTTTGCGCACGCCGACGGCGTAGGCGGGGGTGTTGTTGTCGTCGCAAACGGCGATCATTTGCAGCTCGAGTGTTCTCTCCACCCCCGTGAGGTCGTTGGCGTAAACGACCGTTGCCGCCGTGGGCGCTCCCTCGTCGATCGCGCGGTATAAATCGCGCAGATCATTTTCGCTGCGCTTTGCGACAACACCTGCCGCGATCACTGCTTCAACACCGTTTTCAATTACGCCCGGCATGCCGTAGGTATCAAAATCCTTCGATTGCGTGAGGATCTTTTTCGTTTTGATGTCGTATTCAAACATCGTTACATCGGAAAATTTCAAAGCGGCTTCATACTGTTGCTGACTCGCCTCGAGAGCATTTTGAACTTTTTTGTGATTGCTGATATCCATCATGACGCTTTGGATAACCGTTTTTCTCCCCTGTGTACCCCTGATAATGCCGCTGTCTAAAATCCAGACGAAGGTGCCATTTTTTCTTTTGAGCTGATAGGTCACCCTGAAATAGCCCTGTGTTTTGCTTTGAGCTTTGATTTCGCGGATGAGATCGTCTTTTTCTTCGGGGCGAACCAAAAGCGCGTAGCTATTTCCTATCAGTTCTTCGCGAGGGTAACCGGAAAGCTCAACGAGGCCGTCGTTGACATAGAGCAGGTGGCAGGTTTCGGTGCATTCGCAGAGTTTGATGCCCGCCGTTATGTTGTGGTCGAGGGCGTCAAGGAGGAGAGCTTCTGTTGTGGGTGAAGAATCGGTAGATATCAGCATGTGCTTCACATCCCCCTGCGTTTTGCCTTTGGTTCGCCTTGGGCGAAGCCCTTGTGCGCGAGCAGATTGATGCTCAGGCTTTGGTAGAGTTTATTAATAACCTTATAGATCATCATAAAAATTATCCCAATTGTACCAGGCAATTTAATTATTTATAAGATGCTTTCGCAAACATTTGCCAAGGGATAAATGCCCTGGTCTAATGATTGCCTTGCATGCTTGTTGCATCGACGACGTTGATGAAGCATGCTTTCGTATTGTTGAGCCAGTCAATCCATGAAGCGGTGGTCTTGATGGTGATACCGAGGTATTCGTTGTAATGGATGTCGGAATAGGTTTCGGTGCCGGTTTCCTGCAGCGTTTTCATGGGACATGCGGCGCAGGGTTCGTCATATTCCTGGAGCGCGCTATAGCAGGGTTCTCCCACCTGCGCAAAAGGTATGCGCTGTCGCGTCTTGTCGTTGATGAAGAGCAGTCTGTGGGTGTGGGGGTCGCAGACATAGGCGTAGGAGTCGAGGCTGTTCACGATGGAGAAGGCCGCGTCTTTCGCCGCTTCTGCGTGTTCGAGGGCGCGCATTTCGGTAATGAAGATACCGAGTATGTGCGCAAAACTGCGATAATCGTTGAATTCTCGATCGCGAGGAATGCGAAATCTGGTGCATTCGTCGAACCCGATGAATCCCGCAAACTTTCCGCCTTTGATAAGGGGGAATTGTACGAGGCTTTTGGTGTCAAAGCGTTGGAGCAATGTTTTAAGAGGTTCTGTGGCGGTGCTGCAATCGTGAAGGTAGAAAACGCCTTCGTCTCCAAAATAAGCGGCATAGTCACCGAGTTCGCTGTAGGGCATTTCCTTGAGGGCGTCCACTCGGGGCGCAATGTTTTTGTTGCACCATTCAAACGTATTGCAAAGACAGGAGCCGTCTTCTGAGTTTTCAAAAACGTAGGCACGGCTGACATGGTAGTGTTTACCCATCAGCTCGAGTACGGAAGCGATAGCCTGTCGTTTGTCGGCGGATTCGTAGAGAATTCGGGAAATATATTCGCTCGTATTGTTGTCGAACGTGCCGGTTTCGTGAATTTGCCGCGTGTCTATTTCCCGGACGGCAGTGGTGCCCCTCTTCATGTTTTCATGATAGAGGGAAAACTGATTTCGACCCTGTTCTTTCGCGTTGTAAAGGGCGGTGTCGGAATGGCGATACAGTTCGTCGTAGGTCGTGCCATGTCGACCTGAAAAAGCGATGCCGATGCTTGCGGTGAGTTTGCATTCGGTATCGCTGTCCCGATAGGTTTCGACGAGCGTGTCGCATAGTTCCTGCGCTTTTTTGAAGGCAGCTTTTTCGGTGCGGACGTTTTTCATGAAGACGACGAATTCGTCCCCTCCGATGCGGCCGAGAATATCTTGCGCCCGGAACAGATCACCTATCTTTGAGGCAACCTGAGAAAGGACCGTATCCCCGAAGGCGTGTCCAAACCGATCGTTAATCAGTTTGAAATAATCAAGGTCGATGATAAAGAAAATGTGCGTATTGCTTGCCCCTTCTTCAGAGGCAAGGATGGCATCGATTTTTTCTTTGGTCGTGCTTTTGTTGTAAAATCCGGTCATGAGGTCGTGCTGCGCTTGATAGAGCAGGGTTAAATCCGCTTCTTTTTCTCTATCAATATCCTCAATTGAGATAAAACACCTGAGGTCGTGGGTGCTACTGTCCTCGAAAAGTTGCAAGGAAGCTTTGCACCACAGGGGTTCTTTTTGCGGCTCGATATAGCGGTAATCTTGTTCGAGTATGGTTGTGCCGTGGGCGTAAGCCTGTTGAAGGTTGTCGTAGTTCAGCAAAAAGGCCATGGCAGTCCGGTCCTCGGGATGGACTTTTGCGAGGGCAGCAGGAATTGCTTGTTGGCTGTAGTTTTGCTGTTCGGTGATGCCGAGTTCTTCTTCAAGGGCCGGACACCCCAGGGTAATCGTGTCGCGCGTTATATTGATTTCGCAGGTGAATGCTGATTTCGAGAGGGATAGCTCATGGCGTTTTCGCTCCGTTTCAGCCTTGCTTTCATCCTGCTTTTCCTGATCGATATTGCGGGTATACACCCGTATATTAATGTCGTGAGTCAGGTCATCTTCGATGATGCTGATGGTGGCTTTAAACCAATTGTAGACATTCGGATTTTCGTTTGATTTTTTGCGGTACTCGAACACTATCCGCTGCTTGCCATTTTGGTAGGTATCAAGGAGAAACGCCGAGGATTGTTTTTCAGTAAAGATTGCCGCATCTTCAGGGGCAATGAATCTCTCGCAGGTGCTTTTGACAAAATCTGAAAAAACGCTCAGAGAGGATATCGTCGGTTCCTGGGACCAAAAGGCGTTATAGCGCAGTATTTTATCTTGGGTTACGTTCGCTTCGTAAAGAAAAAGGTTTTCTGCGACGAGCTGATTGCCGTAAGCCTCTTCCCGGTGAAAACGAATCGTGTCGGTAATGTCTTTGCGGACGCCGAGCGCATGGGTGGCGGCGCCCCGGGCGTTGAGCATACGAATGAGCTGGAGCTCGACAATCCGTTCTTCGCCGTTGGTGTTGTTGGCGTAAATTGTTACCGATGCTGAAGAGGCGCCCCTGTCGATTTGTTGGAACAGAGTACGAAAATCATCCTCGCTTCTCTTGGCGACGATTCCCGAACCGATAACTTCTTCGATGCTGTTATCGTGCGTGCTGGGCATCTGGTATTGGCTGAAAACTTCATCCTGTGTTGAGACGGTTTTCGAGGCAAGGTTGTATTCGAAAATGGCGACGTTGGACGAACGCAGCGCTATCTCGTATTCTTTTCGCTGTGCCCTGAGAGCTTCTTCGGCTTCTTTTTGAGCGGTGATATTGACGGTGACGCTTTGGACGAGCGTCGTTCCATCTTCTTGGGGCAGCAGTATGCCGGTGTCGAGCACCCACAGCAGCGTGCCATCTTTTCTTTTGAGTTGGTGGGTTACTTCGAAGTAGCCGCGGCTTTCGCTTTGAGCCTTGATTTCCTTGATGAGGTCGCTTTTATCGAAAGGAAGCATGGTGGCGGTGCCGTCGGCCCCGGTCAGCTCATCGGGTTGGTAGCCAGCAAGTTTGGTAAAGCCCTCGTTGGCATAGAGAATGGAAAGCGTGTCTGCATATTCGCAAAATTCAACGCCGATGGCAATATTGTGCTCAAGTGCCTCGATCAATGCCTCTTTCGGCATCAGTGAAAAATCAAACATTGTCCGCATATGCGTCACGCCCCCTGCGTTTGCTTTTTGGATTGTCATGAGCGAGTGATGCGTAACTTTTTGCGACGCTGCCGATTCTGAAGTCGACAATGAGACAGATTTGCTGTTTTGCAGGTTAAACTCGATTCGTAAAATATGTTTATTGTAGCAGCCCGCGCGCAACTTTTTAAGGGGCATCGCGCAGTGGGGTAAGCGGTAGCTCGGGGGGGGGGGGTGGTATCCTTCGGGGCGCAAGCTTGGGCCGTTGAAAGTGCGCAAGGGGGAAGATGTCCGGAAGCGCTATAATCGTATGCAGCGGAAATGCAGAGGAAGCTTTCCGGTACTTTGGAAATACGATGAAAGGGAGGCATCATGGCCCAGAAGAATATTCTCGTAGCGTTTGACGGTTCCGATTTGTCCGTCAAGGCTTTGGAGATGGCAATTGAAATTGCTCGCCCCAATCCTGAAGTCCATATCGATGTCGCCTATGTTGTCCCGATTCCCCTGCTTCCCGAAACGGACGTGGAGCATCTGGCGGAAATCATTAACATGATGGCAGAAGATGGACGCAAGATTTTGTATCAGGCGCAGGATATGCTTGACGATTTGACCGCGCGGTCGGAAACCCTGTTGGTTAAAGGAACCGATTCGGCTTCCGAATTGCTGAAATTGATAGAGGTTAACAACTACTACCTGGTTGTTATGGGCAGTAGGGGCTTAAGCGGTATCAAGGAATACCTCGGCAGCGTCAGTCATAAGGTGTTGCGCAGCGCTGATATTCCGGTGCTGATCATGAAATAGGCGGCACGATTGGTGTGGCCCGGATGCGACGGGGTAGACATCGAGGCTTGGGACATGCGGCGTTCTTTTGTTTTTCGTAAGCAGAAGAACGCCCTTCACAATATGCCGCTGGCACAAAGGCCGGTGCAGTGATATTCGGGTTAACGGCACAGCTCCCAAAAGGCCACGGCGGAAGCGGCGGCAACATTGAGGGAGTCGATGCCGTGCTGCATGGGAATGCGCACGGTTGTGTCGCAGCGGGCGATCGTCTCGGCGGCAAGACCATCTCCTTCGGTACCAAACACCATTGCCAGCTTATCGAAGGTGTGAATGCGGGGGTCTGCAAGCGAAATCGAGTCGTCGGACAAGGCGAGGGCTGCTGTTGTGAAGCCGAGGTCGTGCAGGCGAGCAAGACCGCCGCGGGGCCAGCCGTCCGCCTCGACACCGATGCGTGTCCAGGGAATCTGGAAAACAGCGCCCATTGAAACGCGGACCGATCGGCGATACCAGGGATCGTAGCATTCGGGGGTGACCAACACGGCATCTATGCCAAGGGCTGCCGCTGAGCGAAAGATAGCTCCAACATTGGTGTGGTTCGTGATGTTTTCCAACACGGCAATGCGCCGCGCCCCCTTGAGTACCGTTTCAAGACAGGGCAGTTCGGGGCGGTAAAATGCCGCGAGAACACTGCGGGTCAGACTGAAGCCGGTGAGTTGTTCCAGCTCTTCGTGTGGCGCGACGAACACCGGCACTGCGTCGTCGACGCGCGCAATCAAACCTTTCGTCACCTCAAGTTTGTGCGCTTCCATAAGAAACGAATGGGGCCGCATGCCCGCGTCGAGGGCGCGTTCGATCACCTTTGCGGATTCAGCGATGAAAATACCCTTTTCGGGTTCGAGCTTGCAGCGCAGCTGCACTTCGGTCAGGCGTGCATAGACATCGAGTCGTGGATCGCTAAGCGAAGAGATTTCAACGAGCATGGTGGTCTTGTTCCTTTCGGTTGCCGGGCAGCTTCGGTGCCCAGAAAGCTCCTGGTGCGCGTGCGGCATAAGCGGTGTGGTGTCATCCGTTGTTTCTCAAGAGTTTTTCGTCGGTTCAAGGATAGCATCACGGCACCTTGCACGGGGTCTTTTGGTGAGAAAGTTCACAGAGAGAAACCACCGCCGCACTGCGTCAAGGTGCGCTACGATAGAAGGGAAAATACTGGTGGCACATACCGGCACATGAAGGAGAGGCTGAGGTTTATGAAACACGACGACAAGCAGGGCACGGGTGAGGCGAGGTGCGAGGAATTCAAAGAGTTCGTGGCGACAATCGCGGCTCTGCGGGCACCCGATGGATGTCCGTGGGATCGCGAGCAGACGCACGCAAGCATTGCGCACAACATGATTGAAGAAGCCTACGAAGCGGTTGATGCCATCGAGTCTTGCGATGTTGTCCATCTACGAGAAGAGTTGGGCGATGTGCTGTTGCAGGTGGTGCTGCAAAGTCAAATTGCTTCCGATGCGGGCGAATTCACGATCGATGATGTATGCCGCGATGTGAATGCCAAGATGATTCGGCGCCATCCGCACGTGTTCGGGGATGCGGCGGCGGCCGATGCCGACGACGTGCTCGACATTTGGGATAGTGTGAAGCTTGGCGAAAAAGGTGCCGCAGATGATGCCGCCGATGGTGCGGGGCTTTCGCGCGAAGGCTTGCTCGACGGGGTGCCGACCAGTTTTCCGGCGTTGATGGGTGCGCAGAAGATATCCCGCAAAGCGGTGTCTGCGGGATTTGAGTGGGATACCCTCGATGAGGTGTGGGACAAAGTTGCCGAGGAAATAGAGGAATTGAGAGAGGCATCAACCCCTGCCGAACGTGAGATGGAATTTGGAGATGTGCTCTTTGCGCTCGTCAACGTGGCGCGCAAGATGGGTATCGATGCCGAAAGCGCGCTGCGCGCAAGCTGTGCAAAATTCCGCACGCGATGGTCGTTTATCGAAGGAGCCGCCTGGGCGCGCGGGCTGCGTGTTGAGGAGCTGACTTCGGCGGAGCGCGAAGGCTACTGGAACGAAGCGAAGCAACGAGAGGTTTAGCTTTAAGGGGGCTACAACGCAGAAAACCTCCGGTTTCGGAGGTTTTCTTGAAAAGGGTATCAAACAGGGATGATGCTATGAGGTTGGTGTGGTGCCCCCACCGCCGGTTCCTCCGCCCGTAGTGCCCCCGCCGCCGGTTCCTCCTCCGGTGCTACCCCCGCCAGTTCCTCCGCCGGGGGTCACCGTAGGGGTGGCGGTAATGGTAATGGTTGTGCCCTTTTCTGCCGTTCCGGACGGATTTTGCTTGGCTACGATGTCTTTGCTATCGCCTGCTGCAACGTATACGTCAAACCCGGCATTTTGCAGCGCTGCCGTCGCATCGGCGACCGTCATGCCAACTACTCCCGGGATGGAAATTTTGGGCGCGGGCTTGGCACCTTGGCTGATCGTTATGGTAATGGTTGTACCCTTCTCGGCCTTGCCCGTGGGGTTTTGGCTGATGACAAGACCCTCGGAGACCGAACTGTTGTATTCGCGTGTGATGTTGACCTTAAAGCCCGCTCCTTCAAGGGTGGATATGGCAGACGTTTCGCCGTAGTTGATGATGTTGGGAACGTCGATCGATTCGGCCCCCAGCGAAAGAATGTAGGTTATGACGGTGTCTTTGGTGACTTTCGTTCCTGCCGCCTGGTCTTGCTTGATGATGTGATTCACCGCAATCGAGCTTGAGTATTCGGCGGTTCCTGCTTGCCCCTTGAGACCTGCTGAATCGAGCGCTTTGCGCGCTTCGTCGGCTGTCATGTTCGCCAGGTCGGGGACGGAAACTTGATTGGCTCCACCCGAGACATTGAGGTCGATCTTCGTACCCTTTTCTCGCTTTTCACCCGCTTTTGGCGTTTGGCTTTTCACCTTTCCTGCTTCAAGCGTGTCGTCTTTCACCGTTGAGACGGCACCCAGCTCGAACCCGGCGGTTTTGATGGCGGTGGTGGCATCCGCCTGCGTCATGCCTTCGACGTTGGGAACGCTGATTCCCTGGTCGGTTCCGCAGGTGGTAAGACCTATGGCGATGCCGGCAATGGCTATGATCGCCACGATGATACCAATGATAAGAGGCGTGCGTTTTTTCTTCTTCGCCTGAGGGTCATCGGCGCGATAGGTGGTGTTCGTGGGCT
This sequence comes from Raoultibacter sp., assembly GCA_036651575.1. Classification (GTDB taxonomy): domain Bacteria; phylum Actinomycetota; class Coriobacteriia; order Coriobacteriales; family Eggerthellaceae; genus JAVWGW01. Next base: position 9,484 of record JAVVXN010000033.1, read on the forward strand.
TTGAGGGTGTGCCCCCCATGCCGACGGCTGGCATAACGGCGGTTCCGTTGGCGATAGGTGCTCCGGACATCGGAACACCGCCCATAACCGAAGTTTCGGTACTGGCAAAGCCTGCGCCCAAATCTACCGGGCGTCCGGCCAAATAGTCGTTGAGAACATGTTTCATTTCACTTGCGGTAGCAAAGCGACGGGTGGGATCTTTCTCGAGAGCCTTCATGATGATGTCTTCGAAAGCTATATCGATATCGGGATTGATTTCGCTTGGAAGTACGGGAAGGTCGTTCACCTGTTTCATGGCGACGCTGACGGCATCGGGACCGTCAAACGGCAGTTTCCCTGTTGCGGCTTCGTAGAGCACGATACCGAGCGAGTAGATATCGCTGGTTGCTGTCAGTTCTTTTCCCTGCGCCTGCTCGGGTGAAACGTAGTGGGCCGTGCCCAACACCGAAGAGGTTTGCGTCATGACGGAATTTTTTGCGCGCGCGATGCCGAAATCCATTACTTTGACGTTTCCGTCGGGCTGAATCATCAGGTTTTGCGGCTTGATGTCGCGATGGATGATGTCGAGGTTGTGGGCGACAGAAAGCGCCTGGCAGACCTGCGAGCCGATTTCAGCAACCTTGCGCTGATTGATTGCCCCGCGTTCTTTGATGGCGGTTTTTAAATCGCTGCCTCGTACGTATTCCATAACGATGTAGTAGATGCCCTGATCTTGACCCCAATCGTAGACGTTGACGATGTAGGGGCTTTGCAGGTTTGCCGCCGCTGCTGCTTCCTGACGGAAGCGTTGGGTAAAGGCTGGATCGGCCGCGTATTGGGGCAACATTACTTTTACGGCAACGACACGGCCCAGCACGCTGTCCTGCGCGCGATAGACTTCTGCCATGCCGCCGATACCGATCCGATCCGATATCTTGTAACGGTTATTGAAAATCCTGCCCATCATGTTTCCTGCCACGTTTTTGCTCCTTTTGGATACATAATTGCAAGCTTGCGTTGTGCTCTCTCGAACGATGCAAGCATACCTTATTTACAAGAGCCCTTGAACCTCCAGGGCTGTTTTTAACACTTTTTGCGCTTTTGGCGTAGCTGTTCCGTCTCCGCCAGCGCCTTCCTCGATTATAAGAGCGATTACCACGCTGGGATTATTGCTCGGAGCCATTCCGACAAACCAGCTGTCATCTTTCGGCTTGATGCGTTCGGCGGTTCCTGTTTTGCCGGCAACCGATACGCCTTCAATGGCGGCGGCGGTACCGGTTCCTGAATTGACGACCCCTTCAAGAACTGTTTTTGTACGGTTTGCAATGGTGGCGCTGAGGGGCTTTCCAAAGAGCTTCGGTGAAGCGGCGTAGCTCTTTTCGCCATTTGCGCTGTAAATTGCGTCGACAAAATAGGGAGTCTGAATCACGCCGTCATTCGCGATCGCCGAACCCACCATTGCCATTTGTAGCACGGTGGCCTGAGGGCCGCTGGGGCTGGGGTGCTCACCGACCGGTTGGCCGACCGCCGCCCAGGCCGTTTCCCACTCGGTCATCTCTGCGGGATTGGGCATCAGCGATTGGGCGAGGGGAAGCTCAAGTCCGATTTCTTTATTGAAGCCGTATTGCGAAGCGGCGTCGACAAGGTTTTTCGCCCCGATCTGTGCACCGACCTGACCGAAAACGGTGTTGGAAGAAACCTCGGTTGCGCGGGCAAGCGTGATGTCGCCGTAATCGGTTTTGTCGTAATTGATCACTTGGGCATTGCCGATGTCTATGGTTGCGGGGGACGCGTAGACCGTTTGCTCGGTGGCGATGTTGTCTTGCAGTGCCGTAGCAAGCGTAAGCATTTTAAACGTTGACCCCGGGGCGTACAGCGTCTGGGTTGCCCGGTTCATCAGAGCGCTTGAATCGGCAGGATTGGAAAGAAGCGTTTCGATATCGCCGGCAGCATAGGTGGGCGATGAGGCGAGCGCCAGCACGGCGCCCGTGTTCGGATCGAGTACGACACAGGCTCCCGTGTAGCCTGCTAAGGCGTTTTGGGCCGCCTGTTGGATCTTTGTATTAAGCGTTAAGGTCACGTCGTTTCCCGAGGTGCCGATACCCGCTGCTGCGTTGAGCGCATCGGTCCAATTGGCGTAATTTTTCTGACCTTTGAGGGTATCGTTGTAGCTGGCTTCGATGCCGCTCGTGCCGTATTGATCCGAGCTGTAACCAACAACGTGGCTCGCAAGTTCACCCGAAGGGTAAACGCGGGTGTAGGTGCCGTCGTCGTTTTGAACGCTTTGCGCGAGAATCGTACCGTCGTAGGTCGAGATGGTGCCCCGCTCCGTTTTTGCTTCCTTCGCAAGCGTATGGCTGTTTCCGGGCATGTTTTGATAGTACTCAGCCTGTACGATCATGATCATCGTCAGGTTGGCGACAAGCAGTGCAAACATAAGCGAAAAGATAAGCACGATGTGCGTGAGGCGTTTGCCAAGGGACACGCGTCCGAGCACGCCGGTTGTCCGCATCGACGCGGTGCTCATTTTGATTTCAGAACCAACACCGGTGCCTTCGTCGCCGCATTTCAGCAGAAAGCCGATAGCGATAAAGCTCGCCAGCAAAGAGGAGCCACCTTGGCTGACGAAGGGAAGGGTCAAGCCCGTTAAGGGGATGAGGCGGGTGACGCCACCTACGATGATGAAAGCCTGCAAAACGATAGTGGCGGTGAGACCGACGGCGATAAAGGAGCTGGCGTCGCTTTTTGCGCGAGCTGCGGTGACGAGACCTCGAATGGCGAGGCCAAGATAGAGCAGTAAGACACCGGCAGCACCGAGCAGCCCGGCCTCTTCGGCGATGGCGGCAAAAATGAAGTCGCTTTCGACGACGGGGATGGTGTCGGCGGCCATGCCGCGTCCGATTCCCACGCCGAACAGGTCGCCGTCCGCCATGGAGTATATGGATTGGACAAGCTGAAAGCCCTGGTCTGCTGCTGTTGCAAAGGGATTAAGCCAGGTTTCGACACGAATTTGAACGTGGGAGAATAGCGCCCATGCGGCCACGCCGCCCAGTGCTGCCAGGAAAAGCCCGACAACGAGGTAGAATTTTTTGCCCGTTGCGGCATAGAGCATGGTGAGGAATACAAAAAAGAATACGAGAGCCGAGCCGAGGTCTTTTTCGAACACGACGATCAGCAACGCAATGAGCCACATGAGTAGCAAGGGCAATAACGTGCGGATGTCAGGGAGATTAAACGGGCCTACGCGGTGGGTAAAAACCGAGAGCATTTCACGGTTTTCGGCAAGATAGCCCGCGAGGAAAAGCACGATGAATATCTTGGCAATTTCACCGGGCTGAAACGAAAAGGGCCCCACTGAAAGCCAGATACGGCTGCCGTATATTTCCTGTCCGAGACCGGGTACTAAAGGAGAGAGCAGCAAAGCGACGCCGATAATCATGAGCGTGTATTTGTAATTGGCTATTTTGTCGAGGTTTTTAATGCACGCAATAACCAATACCATGCATACGACGCCGACAAAAAGCCAGGTCACTTGCCCCAATGCCAGTTCGGGACGCAAGCGAGTCACAAACGCGATGCCAATGCCCGAAAGGGCGAAAACAATGGGTAAAATGGCAGGATCCGCCCCGGGAGAAAACTTTCTGATCGCCAGATGTGCCACGACAAAGCTTCCGAAAATACCCAGAGGTACGCCGAGGGTGTTGACGTTGAGCGCTTGTCCTTGGTTGACGCTGATCATGGCGAAGAGTAAGACGACGAGGGGTGCCGCTATACATAAAAGTGCGAGTTCTATATTACGTCTATTCATACAAACCCCTAGTTTTCCGTCTTTGTCGTGGGTGAGGAATCGGGGGGTGTGGCTGCAGGGTTATTTTCGCTCAAGGGAACCGCTTTCGCGGCATTCGAGGTTTCGGTTTTGTATTCGGCGATCAGATTATTTGCGGCATCAAGATTATCGACGCGAATGCCGGCATTGAGTCGATTGGCGACGCCTGGCTGTAGCTGGTCGATTTTGATGTCGGTCACGTGGTCAAGCTGCGAAAGCGGTACCCCCAAAAAAGTGGCCGGCACGCCTCGGTAGATGCTCACCGTGCCGTTTTCGGCAAGAAGGTAAGCGGAGTTTGTCACGTAAGTGTAGGTGCTCGCACCGGCAACCGCTAAAACGGCGAACAACATGAGAACGATAAACGTCATAAGGGTGCGTGATTTGCGCGTGTAGTGCCTGCGTCTCTTTTCGCTGTGTCCGGTTACATCGACGACGATAACGGTGATATTGTCATGGCCTCCCCTGGCAATCGCTTCGTTGACCAGCATGCTTGCGCATCGCTGGGGATCACGAACGCGAGAAAGCACCGCCTCGATTTGATGGTCTTCAGTCATGGAGGAAAGACCGTCTGAGCACAGCAGCAGGCGATCTCCCGCCTCTACGTTGATTTCGTACAAATCGGCGACCATGCGAGGGTCGCTTCCTAGGGCGCGGGTTATGACCGAGCGATTTGGATGTACTCGTGCTTCTTCGGGAGTCAATTGCCCCGATTCGATCATGTCGGCCATCAGGCTGTGGTCGCGGGTGAGTTGTTGAAGTTTTCCCTGATGAAGCAGGTATGCGCGCGAGTCTCCAACATGGGCGATAACAAGGCGTTCGCCCTCGAGGACGGCGGCGGTCACGGTGGTTCCCATGCCGGCGCGGCCCTTGTCTTCGCTGGCGGCAAGAATGACGGCGCGATTGGCGTCTTCGACGGCTTTACCCAGTGCTTCGGCATCGACGTGACGCGGTGCTTTTTCGGCCATGGTTGCTACGGCGATTTCGGAAGCCACTTCACCGGCGGCGTGTCCTCCCATGCCGTCGGCAACGACGAAGAGGGGAGGCGTAACGATGAGGCTGTCTTCGTTGTGATCGCGTAGGCAGCCGATGTCGGTACGACTCCCAAAGGTTGCCGCAGGCTTACGCGAGCGCATGCGTGATGAAGGAGTAGAGGCCATTAGGCAAACCTTACTCGTATGGCGACATCGCCGACGTTGACAATGTCATTGTTTTTCAACGCGGTTGGCTCGCTGATCGGCTGTCCGTTTACGGCGGTCCCGTTGGTCGAACCGAGGTCTTCGATGAAAAGATTTTGTCCCATGAGCGTAAAACGTGCATGACGGCCAGAAACGTATCCAGCGCCAATAACGATGTCTGAGCCGGGGCTTCGTCCGACAATTACCGGGCCCCGTACGGCAAGTTGTACGCCGCGCAGTTCTTTTGGTCCCCGCTCGACTGCAACCGTCCATGTTTTTTCTTTTTTTCGCTGGCCACGCACCAGCCCGATGCCCGTTTTCATGATGGCAAACAAAAACAGATAGAGCAGTGCAATAAAAAGCAGTCGGCCGACAAGTAATGCAATATCTATCACGTGATTTTCCTTTGATACTTCTGGTGCTCAGAGCACACCGCGGGTAATTCGGGACTCATGTCGACACCTTTATGCTTGGGTGAAAACGAGATTGGTTACCCCGATTGTTATCTGATCGCCTTCGTAGAGCGGTTGCGAAGTGATGATGCGACCGTTGACTTTCGTTCCGTTGGTGGAGCCCAAATCGGTGATAACCCAAACGCCCTGAGGCTCGAAGCGTAGTTCTGCGTGGGTGCGACTTGCGTTGAGATCGTTGATGACGATGTCGTTGGTGGATTCGCGTCCCAAAATTAAGCGCGCAGCGGCCAAGTCGTAGGAACGATTGCTGCCGATGTCGATCAGGCGAGCGCGGACGGCTTGCTGGCGGGGGATCGGATTGACGCCGGCAGCACCTGCCGCAAATACGGTTGTATTCGGTGCGTGCCGGGGGATAGGATGAGGTGTGGGTGCAAACGCTGCGTCGGGTGCGGGGGCGGCAAAGGCCGCCGCTTGAGCCGGATCGATAAAGTCCGAAAATCCGTTGGCAGCGTTGTCGACAAATCCGGCATTGACAGATTGTGGTGGTAAAACGCCCCGACCGTCATCGGCAAAGCCGTGGCGTGAATCGTCAAAGTTTTGACTGTCGAAAGTATATTCTCCGTAGTCGATCGAATAGTCAAGTTCGTCTTCGGGGACATAGGGCAAACCAGGCTTTTTATCGGGAAATGCCTGGTTTGCATCTGCGTTGAAATCGGGAAACTCTTCAAAAGGAGAACCGTGCGGTTGATCGTATCCTCGCGGCGCTGCGTAATCTTGCACCGGAGCAGCATAGGGATCGTTGTTGAAAACCGGTACTGCATAATTCGGGGTTCCGGCGGCGTAGTTTTGCGGCTGTGCATATCCCTGCGGCTGCTGAGGGGGAGCATCACCGAGACCGTAGCGCTGCATTTCTTCAGCACGCAACTGCGCGACGATTGGCCCCGAAACCATTTCGGCGATAATATCGAATTTACCGTGCTTGAGGCCTTCATCGACGATAAATCGCACGAGGGGCTGCCCGTCCATGACGAAGCCCTGCTCGCCCGCTTTGCCGACGAGGTATGTTTCCGTTTCCCCCGCTAATGTGGGGTAGTATCCGAAAAGCCGTTGGTCGTCTTCGGGGTTGACCAACACGGTGTAGAGCGTGGGGGCATATTGCTTACCCGCTCCGACCATCTTTTCGCGACGCATTTGTTTTTCAGCCTTTTTGGCTATCTGAACAGGTGAGATGGGGGAATCGAACATCTTGTCGGCGGCACCTTCAAAGGTGTCTTCGACGCGTCCTTCGAACCTCGAGAAAAATCCCATCGGTACTCCTTTAAGTTTCTACTGTGATTCGTGTGCGTTGTAATAGTCTATCTTGCCATAAATTAGCTGAAAACACCCTATGTTTTACGCAATCGTCACTTTTCGGAAACTACTTTTCACGTGGCGACCCGGTAAAAAGAGGAGGATAGCCCCGTCTCTTGCTCTCCTGGAGGGTTCATAGATGTTTGCTAGGAAATAAATTTGTCGTGATTTTGTTTATATCCTAAACAATTATTTACGCTCGAGGTATTATTGGTAGGCACCGATGACGGGCAAGAACTTTGATTCTGCTCGTCGAGTATCTGCCATGAACCGTCATATGGCTGTTGATTCGCCCCGAGGGCTCGCCTTTCGCACGAACCTTCCTACACGATGCACATAGTATACACGCAGGCGCCTTGGCGCTTTATTTTGCTGTGTTTTCCGACGAGAGATGAAAGAGAGAGCTTATGGGTTTATCGCGCAAGCAGATTATGATGTTGAGCGTTTTGATTTTCGGGACGTTCGTGACCATCTTGAACCAGACCATCGTGGCACCGG
>JAVVXN010000034.1:0-16417 GCA_036651575.1 Raoultibacter sp.
TCCCAGGTTGAAGGGAGCACGCCGCGCCGTGGCCGAGCGAAGCTCCGGACACGCGCCGCCCCAGGTTGAAAGGGAGCACGGAAGAGACAGGGTTGTCGTGGTGGTGCAGATGGCGCCGAAAGGCTTTGCCTTGAGGTGGCATATGCCCGCCACGGCAGCCCGTCATCCCCACACCCATCCCAGCCTCCCCGCGCCGTGACGGGCGAAGCCTCGTCACGCGCCCGCCCCCGGTTGAAGAACCCGGATGCGCCGTGGCCGCGAAGCCGGACGCGGCGCTGTCCCAGGTTGAAGGGAGCACGGAAGAGACAGGCGCGTTGTGGCGAGTCAGATGGCCCCGAAAAGCCGAATTGCATCGAGCTAAGCGTACCTCGTACGCGTGCGAGGGCAATGAGAGCTTTGAGGGGTCAGCTGGCCGCCACAACGCGCCGTCAGGATAAAAAAAGGAGAGACGGAGTCTGCATACCGTCTCTCCTTTGCCGCGAGGCGCGACAAGAGGCTTATGTGGATCAAGAGCGAACTCTTGGGATCCCGGTGCTTAAAACGCGATGCAGATGGTTTGGGAAACCGGAAAATCTTTCAAAGGGAAGATTTACCTATGATAGGCGTCCCCGAGGAGAGGATAAAAAGCAGCATCGTGGAGAGGGCTTACCTATCCCTTGCATCAAGGAATCATCTTCAAAAATTCCCTGCACAAAGTAATATGAGTCGATGCTGCATGGAAGAAATCAATACCGCCGTTTTCCCACTTACACAAAGCCGTCCGTAGCTTATCGTTTCTCCCGCTTTCTCAAACCGCCTGCATCTCGCATCCGGTAAGAGGCCTTTTATCGCTTCATTTTTTGTACATCTGCACAAAAAAATTGTGATAAAAAAATCGGTCTCGCTCTCACCGTGTGATTGTCAAGATAACGACCGCACCCACACTTGTCAACAAGTTTTTTCGTAACTCCTTGAATTTATAACCAAACAGCCCCGATTATTCATTTCCCCGTGTCTCAAAAAAGAAAAAATGCATGCACCCCATAATTGTGCATACGATCAATTATTTTATCGACCCTCCAACACAAGAGGGACCCCGCAGGGTCCCTCTTGTGTTGCCTCTCTCAAAACGCCCGTTGCTCCCAGCGCTTTTCATCTACGTCCCCAAGCGCGGCGCTGTGTTTACCGCACCAAAAGCTGAGCTATTTGCACGGCATTGAGCGCCGCTCCCTTACGAATCTGATCGGCAACGATCCAGAAAGCAAGCCCGTGCTCAACCGTGGCATCCACGCGCAAACGGCCCACGTACGTTTCGTCGGTGCCAGCCAAAAGACCGGGCATCGGATAGATGCCGTTTTGCGTATCGTCCATCAGCACGATTCCCGAAGCTGCAGCCAAAGCTTCACGCGCAGCCTCGACGGTCACGTCGCCGGTAAATTCAACATTGAGCGATTCGCCATGGCAGCGCAACACCGGTACGCGCACGCACGTCGCCGCTACCTCGATGGCATTATCGCCCATGATCTTCTTCGTCTCCACAACCATCTTCCACTCTTCTTTGGTGGAATCATCTTCGAGAACCGAATCAATATGCGGAATACAATTGAATGCGATCTGGTGAGCAAAGGAGTTGATGGTCAGCTCTTCCCCGTCGAGGAATTCTCGCGTTTGATGATAGAGCTCATCCATCGCCGGTGCGCCAGCACCGCTCGCCGCCTGATACGTCGAAACGACGACGCGCTTGATGGGAGCCAGTTCATGGAGCGGCTGCAGCGCAACAACCATTTGGATCGTTGAACAGTTGGGATTGGCAATTACACCGCTGTGCCATGTTATGTCGTCGGGGTTCACTTCGGGCACCACAAGGGGAACGTCTTCATCCATGCGGAAGGCACTCGAATTATCAATCATGACCGCACCGGCAGCGACAACTGCTTCGCGCATGGCCTGAGAGATAGAAGCACCTGCAGAAAATAAAGCGATATCAACCCCCTCAAACGAAGCGGGCGTCATCTCCTGCACCGTCAATTGTCCGGCGGGCACGTTGCCGCAGCCCAAAAAAGGAAGCAATTTACCAGCGGAACGAGCTGAAGCCAGCGCGCGCACCTCGGCTGCGGGGAAGTCAACGTCATGCAGCACCTGCAAAAACTCGTTGCCCACCGCTCCGGTCGCTCCCGCAATCGCCACAACGGGATGTGCCGGCATTTTTTTACTCCAAGCCATGTGTCTCTCCTTCAAAAAGCAAGCGAATGCGCTCGCTCATAGTCTGCGGCCACAAGAACCAGCAGGCACTCACCTCCCCGGTTCCAGCCGAACGTAAACCGAACCCTAACGGCCCTTATTCATCTTCGCTGCGATCTCTTCTGCAGAAAGAGACGTCTCCTCAAACACGCAGCCCGAATCGAGCCCGAAAGCCGTATGGAGACAACGCACGGCAGCCGCAACCTGCCCGGCGTCGATAACCACCGAAAGGCGAATGGGACTCGTGGAAATCAGCAGGATATTCACCTGGTTTTCCGCCAGCGTAGAGAACGCTTTCGCCGCAACGCCGGGACTTGATTTCATACCCGTGCCCACCAAGCTCACTTTCGCAATGCTTTCGTCAACGAGATAGCCGCGTGCACCAATCGAGGGAAGAATGCTCTCTATCGTTTCCCGAGCTTTTGCTAAATCGGCACCGGGGCACGTAAAGGTGATGTCGGTTTTACCCTCTTCGGAGATGTTCTGAATGATCATGTCAACGCTGACACTGTTGCCGGCAAGCGCTGAAAACACCTTGGCCGCAATACCGAATTGGTCAGGCACATCGCGAACCGTCAACTTCACTTCAGACGTGTCGTGCGCGATACCAGAAATAACCGCATTTTCCATGGAAGGCGTTACCTCCTTGATAAAAGTCCCCTCTGCGTTTGAGAATGCAGAGCGAGAATGGATAACCACTTTGTATTTACGCGCGAACTCAACCGCGCGAGACTGCAACACGCCGGCTCCCGCAGAGGAAAGCTCCAGCATGTCGTCGTAAGAAATTTCATCGAGCTTTTTTGCGCACGGAGCAACGCGCGGGTCGGCGGTATAAATGCCGTCAACATCAGAATAAATTTCACAAACATCTGCATGAAGCCCCCACGCCAGAGCAACCGCCGTCGTGTCGGATCCCCCACGCCCCAGCGTCGTGATGTCACCGGTATCGGAGAGACCCTGAAACCCCGCAACGACCGCAATGGCCCCGCGGTCAATTGCTTCTTTGATGCGTTCGGTGTCAATGTGCTCGATTTTGGCGCGCGAGTAATTGTGATCAGTTTCAATACCCGCCTGCCAACCGGTAAAGCTTGCCGCCTTATACCCCCGCGTCTGAATGGCCATGGCAAGCAGCGACATACTGACCTGCTCCCCCGTAGAGAGCAACATATCCATTTCGCGGGCAGGCGGATCGTCGTTGAGCGCCTTGGCAAGCCCCAACAGTTCGTCGGTGGTCTTACCCATCGCGGAAACAACGGCAACCACCTGGTTTCCCGCTTGTTTACTTGCAATCAGACGTTTTGCGACCATCTGTATGCGGTCCGGAGATGCGACCGAAGTGCCTCCGAATTTTGCAACAATCAATGACATGAGCTTCTCATCCTCAGTCCAAAAGTTTACGAATGGCCCCTATGATAGCAAACTTGGGGTTTTTTCTGCGGATATTGTTTCAGGCATCTTCCACAAAAGCACGAATCCAATAATAAACAACACGCCGACGGATAGCACGCCGACGGATGGATTACCGGTAAGCTGCGTCACAATCGAGACGAGCGCCGTCCCCATAACCGCGGCATACTTGCCGAAGATGTCAAAAAACCCAAAATACTCGTTGGCGTGCTCTTTCGGAATGAGTTTTCCAAATTCAGATCGAGAAAGCGCCTGAATACCCCCCTGAAACAAACCGACACAGACAGCCAAAATCCAAAACTCAAGAGCGCTGCGCAAGAAAAATGCAGCGAAGAGCGTGATACAAGCATAGGCAAACACAGAGATGAGCAGCATTTTCTTCGTTCCCACCTCGGTAGCAAACCGCCCGTACACGATTGCGGAAGGAAAGGCCACAAACTGGGTGACCAACAACGCCAACACCAACTGCGTCGAATCAATACCCAAGTCGGTACCGTAACTTGTCGCCATTTTGATAATGGTGTGTACGCCGTCGATATAGAAAAAGAACGCGAGCATGAAAAAGAAAAGGCGCTTGTCGTGGAAAATCGATTTACACGTGCGGCCGAGTCCCAAAAACGTATCTTTGAACAGGTGTGTTCCTCGTTCTTTAAAATGCGCCTGATGCACATCACGAACAAGCGGGATAGAAAATGCCGCCCACCACACCGCGGTGACAACAAAGGCGATCTTCATGCCAAGCACCGCATCGATACCCACCACCGATCCCCCGAGCACGACCACCAGACAGACGATAAACGGCACGCACGAACCGATGTAGCCCCAGGCATACCCCTGCGAAGAGACTTCGTCGTAGCGCGCTTCAACCGTCGCATCAACTAAAAAGGCATCGTAGAACACCATCGAGGAGTTTAAGCTGACCGCCGCGATGACATAGATGATAAGAAAGGGCAGCGCCTGTGTCGGAAAGCCGAGAGCCGCACAGGCCACGACGCCGGTACCGATAAAACCGATCAAGAATTTTTTCTTGTTTCCGCGCAAGTCGGCAAGCGATCCCAAAATAGGCATAAGCACCGCCACGATAAGCGAAGCGATCGTTTCAGCATAACCCCAAGCAACAACGACAGATCCTGTCGCAATCGAAGAAAAATACACGGGAATCAACGCCGTGGAAAGCAAAACAAACGCCGAATTCCCCACATCGTACTTTACCCAGCTTTTTTCCTGCTTCGTCATTTTCAGATGACTCAACGGTAGTCCTCCCCTACTTTCAGCTCACCCTTTTCGCCGCGCACTTCCACCACGACACCCCCACAAAAAGCCGCGGAGAACCCGATTCGACACGATGCGTTCACATTTCAGCTTTGAGCAGTTTCCAAGCCCGTCCTCATTGTATATGATGTGCACCGAAGAGGTTTGTAAATACCCTGCAAAAGGAGTCGGCGATGCCAGCGATCATGACGCACGATTTTTTCGGCAAAGAGATATATGACGATCTGTATGAAACCATCGGCGGCACCCGCGATGAGTGCGAGGCATTTCTTTTGGGCAATCAAGGTCCCGATCCGCTGTTTTATTCAGTCGTGAGCCCTCGTCTGAGCAAGTTCAATCGTCTCGGATCTACCCTGCACAACGAAAAACCGAGTGAATTGCTCTACGCTTTGAAATGCTCTTTTTCCATCCTCGACGAACGAGAACTTCCGATCGGCCGCGCCTACGCCCTGGGATTTGTTTGCCACTACACGCTTGACTCCTCCATGCATCCGCTGGTATTTTTCAACGAATATCAAGTTTGCGATGCGGGCGTTGAGGATCTCTCCCGTAAAAACGGCAACGAAGTGCACGGTGTCATCGAAAGTGAATTCGATGAACTCGTGCTGTTTGCGAAACGCGAAGAAACCGTTGCGACCTACGTACCAACCGAAAATATTTTGCACGCCACCGATTACGTGCTGCAGGTTGTTTCTAAAATGTATGCCTATCTTGCCACCACGGTCTACGGGCTGTTCATTCCCCCCACCATGTTCGCGACTGCCGTGAAAGATTTTCGCGCGGCACAAAATCTTTTCCATTCCCCCACAGGCAAAAAACGAACCATCATCTCCAATCTCGAAGAACGCTTTCGCCGCTATTCGTTTTTTCGCAGCATGAGCCACCGCGCTATCGAGCTGACGGAAAGCAAATTTGCCAATCACGAACACCAGGTGTGGGAAAATCCTTTTACGGGAGATAAGAGCACCGACAGTTTCTGGGATATTTACCACCACGCCCTCACGGTGGCAAAAGATAATATTGCCACCTTTTTAGATCCCGCCTTCGATCTGGATGCCGCGACAGAACTGACCGGTAACCTGGATTTTTCGGGCGAACCGACCGTGGCCACCCTTGTCGTGGAAGAGGTTATCGAAGCAGATCCACCAGCCTCCTCCTCTTCTGCCGATAACTAAGCCATGCTCGAAGTCGTCCTCGCAATCCCTTTCTGGCTTGAATTTGCCGCCTCTATGGCAGGTGGCATTTCTGGTGCCATGAGCGCCGTCAAGGCAAAATTCGATATCTTCGGCACGATCTGCATCGCCGTCGTCTGCGGTTTGCTGGGGGGCGTCATCCGCGATGTTCTCTTGCAGGATTATGGTATCTACGCGTTTCAGAAGCCAACATTGATCCTCGCTTGCGTCATCGCCGCAATCGTTGTGTTCTATTTTGGCAAGTTGATTACCTACCTCGACCCGGTGGTTGATTTCCTCGATGCCCTATCGGTTGGACTGTGGGCCGTTATCAGCGTCGGGAAAGGACTTTCGGCAGGCCTCGACGTCGTTCCTGCAGTCATCTTGGGCACCATCACCGCCGTCGGTGGCGGGATTGCCCGTGACGTGTTGATGAACCGGGAGGTTGCCGTATTTCAGGCCGGTACGCTCTACGGCAGCGCCTCGCTCATCGGGTCGGTTGTCTTCGCCCTGATGAAGCAGAATCATATTCTCGAAAACTGGGCAGCACTGGGGTGCGTCGCCATGGTACTGTTTTTGCGTTACGCTTCAGAATTTTTCGGTTGGCACACCACGCCGCCGCGAGACTACAGCGACACCGTTGCCGAAATCGTTGCCAAACCAGCTAAGGTGATCGCAAAAAAAAGCAAGCCCCCCACCGAGATTGCAGGACGCAGTCATCGAAAAATTACGCGACCCGTTACCAAAGTCGACAAGACCGGAGATATCGGAGAGCCGATCGAAATCATAAAACCTGCTCCTAAAAGCACCAAACATCGAACCAGAGATTAAGGCCACCCTCAAAACACCGCGCGGTGTCGGGCTTGTGCCAAAGTGCCCCGGAAAGATCGCTCGCCCACAAAAGCCGAGGAGCTCCAGCTTTTCAGCGTGCTCCCCGTACGTACGCGCGCGAAGGGTACGGGGACTTTGAGCGGCGAGCAACCCACCAGGAAAGGTGCCACCAGGCTAAACTAGACGTTCTTGAGAAGAATCGAATTCATCATGTCAGCCGTATGCTCGCAAGCATCGCAGCATTTTTCCATGCGTTCGTAAAGCTTCGACCACACGATAACGCGCATGGGCGTATCTTTGTCACTGGTATGCAGGCGACGGATGGTGCGCATAAACAGCACGTCCGCCTCTTCTTCATACGTGTTCACGTCAATGAGGAGATTTTTGAAGTTCTTCGACTTCTTGAAGTTACGGAAATCGCCCATGGCCATCTCAAGCGCTTCGCAGCTTTTGAGCATGATGCTCGCAAACTCAACCGCCGCATGATGCATGGTATGAACATCGTACATGTAAAAACGCTGCATCACGTCTTCAATGTAGTCGATGATTTCGTCGAGGTACTGCGCGAGCCCCAAAATATCTTCGCGATCAAAGGGCGGCATGAAGTCGGTGGCGATGGCCATATAAATGCTGTGGGTGATTTCGTCACCTTCATTTTCGAGTTCATGTGCCTTCCCGATGGCCTTTTCAAGCTCTTCGGCTGTCGTAAAGTGCGCAATGGAGTCAACCAGCAGCTTTGCTTCCTTAACCGCTACGTGAGCCTGACTCTCGAACGCATCGAAATAATCGAACTTATGCTTCTTGCCCATAATCTCTCCCTAGGAAAACAGTAAGAATACTTTTGCGAAAACAAAGCCCATGAGACCGCAACCGGGAAAGGTTAACACCCACGTCTTCACCATGTCAATTGCGATACTCCACTTGACGGCTTTCGTCCGTTTAGCAGCACCCACACCCATAATGGCCGTTGTTTTCGTGTGGGTCGTAGAAACCGGCAAACCGCCGAAGGTGGCTAAAAGCAAACAGATAACTGCCGAAAAACTTGCAGCAAATCCCTGATATTTCTCAAGCTTCACCATATCCATGCCGACGCTTTTAATAATTTTCTTACCGCCGATCGCGGTGCCAATACCCATGTTGAGCGCACAAAAAATCATGAGCCACAGGGGTAATACCATCTGGTCAGCCTGACCGATACCCGTCGCAAGCGTGATTGCCAAAACAAAGATACTCATGAATTTTTGGCCGTCCTGGGCGCCGTGCATAAACGCCACACCAGCTCCCGCGGCAATTTGAGCCCATTTGAAACCATGATCGAGCTTGGTGCGATCAAACCTGCTGAATATCTTCCCCACAACTTTCGAGGTAACCCAGCCCAGGCCAAATCCCAAAAACGTAGAGAGCAAAATACCGTAGATAACCTTCATCCACTCGGCTCCATTAATACCACCGAAACCACCTTGCAGCGCCACCGCCGCACCGGTAAGACCGGCGATAAGCGAATGAGACTGGCTGGTAGGAATACCGAAATACCACGCGGTGGCGCCCCAGACGATAATGGCAACCATCGCAGCGAGAAGAGCAAGCAACGCCTGATGCTGATTACCCCCGAAATCAACCATATGAAAAATCGTGGCAGCAACCGCCGAAGAGACCAAAGTGATGACCAAAAGGCCTAAAAAGTTACAGACAGCGGCCATGGCAATAGCCGGTCCTGCTTTCATGCACCGCGTCGACACCACCGTCGCAATCGCGTTAGGAGCATCGGTTGCCCCGTTTACGATAATCACGCCAATGTTCAAAACCGTTACCGCAACCAACATAGGATTCGACAACAACGACGCGAGAAAAGTACCCCACTCTATAGTCACTTGCTTCCCTTCAACAACACAACAGGAAAAATACCGAAATCAAAGTTTAACGCAAATTTGATAACCCATAAAGCGCAGAAAGCGCATTTTACCGAGTTAACGCCTCCCAGTATCAAATCCGTGTAAAATTTCTCCTTAAAGAAGGTATTTTGCCTCTGGTAAGCCTTTTTCTGGCACCTTAAATCGAAAAGGAAACAGACCCCTTAATACCGGGCAAACACCCGACCGCGCTCAGCACCAATCGTGGTCAGGTTGTTGTGCCCCGGCAAAACAAGGGTGTTATCGGGAAGCTGAGCGAGCCGCTTGAGCGACGTGCGCATATCCGACATACTCCCCCCCTTAAAATCCGTACGGCCAATACTGCCGAAGAACAAGGTATCTCCCGAAATCAAAACGGGTGCCCCTTTCGTATCGGCCCCCGATTTCGGGTCGAGATATAAACAGATGCTTCCTTCCGTGTGTCCCGGTGTCGCAATCACCTTCCACGACATATTCCCTATCGCTATCGTGTCCCCATCGCTTACCCGCTGATCCACCGGGCAGGGCGGCGCGGACGGAAACGAACCTTCTCCCTCTCGGGAAGGATGCTCGATTGCGCCAGCATCGATTGCAGAAGCGATGACCGGCGCACCCGTCGCACGACGCAGCGCTGCCGCAACATCGACGTGATCGTGATGGCGGTGCGTCAAAACAATCGCCTCGGGTTTTCGGCCTCCCAGCGCGGAGAGGATCGCATCCACGTCAGAGGAAGGATCTACCACAAACGTAGCGGCATCATCGGAAATGATGAACGTATTGTTTTCGATAGGACCAAGAACGAGAAACTCAAGAGAAACGCACCCCTTGTTAACCGTGTAGATATCAGTCATAGTGCTTCCTTTCAAATTTACGCTTACCCGTTTTCGCACCTATCGCTCCACAACGGTATTGCGCGCATTTCGTTTACCTTTGCGTACCACTTCTCCCGGCATCATACGACGCGCCTCGAAAACTCCAGCGATAGCGCGCACCTTGGAGGTGATCTTTTCGATTGCGGTAATATCTGACACCTGGAAAAGAAAACGCATTTCAACCATGCCATCACGATGGGATGCCGTTGTACAGGAAAGCACGTTGGCGCCCATGTCGGCCAACGTAACCGTCACATCACGTAAAAGGTTCATGCGATCGAGCGCTTCGATAAACACTTCAACCTTGTACGACATCTCATTGCTGGGCATCGACTCCCACGAAACATCGATAATGCGCTCCGGGTGCTCCATAAGGCTTTGGGCGTTAGGACAGTCGGCGCGATGGATCGAAACCCCTCGACCGCGCGTGACAAATCCGACAATATCGTCACCGGGAACGGGATTGCAGCAGCGGGAAAGGCGCACCAGCACGTCTTCGACACCCTTGACGACCACACCATTCGAACTGTGGGCTTCATGCTTCTTGGGACGCTTGACGCTCGTCAGCATCGGAGGTAATTTGCCCGTCGAAGAAGAAGACATCCCAAATCCAGGTGTTTCAGCCTCTTCGGTACCGCGATCAACAAGAATCTTTAATAGACGATTGGCAACGTGGGTGGAGCTTTCCTTGTTGGTACCGATATTGACCAGCATATCTTCGGCATCGTTGTACCCGAGATGCTCCGACACCGTCTTGATAGCGCGCATGCTCTGTGCGCTTGATATGCCGATGCCATGCTTGCGCATTTCGCGCGACAGCTTATCGCGACCAACCTGCAGATCGTCGCTGCGGCTTACCTTCGAAAAGTACGAACGGATCTTGCTGCGCGCCGAGGGTGTTTTCACCAGATTGAGCCAGTCGCGCGAGGGGGTCGCGCTTTTCTGGGTGAGCACATCAACGCGATCGCCCATCTGCAGCTGATAGCTTAAGGGAACAATGGAGCCATTGACCTTGGCACCAACGCAGTGATTGCCAACTTCTGTGTGGATGGCATAGGCAAAATCGACCGGGGTCGACCCGGTTCGCAAGCTTAAAACTTCACCTTTTGGCGTAAACACGAACACTTCAGTGGGAGCCAAGTCGACCTTGAGTGACTTCAAGAACTCACGTGAGTCCCGTGTTTCATCCTGCCAGTCGACCATCTGGCGCAACCACGCAAGCTGCTGGTCGAGATTTTCATCAACCCGTGAGCTTTTTTCTTTGTAGCGCCAGTGCGCGGCCACCCCATATTCGCTCATGCGGTGCATTTCTTCGGTGCGAATTTGGACTTCAAGCGGACGGCCGGCAGGACCGATAACCGTCGTGTGAAGACTTTGATACATATTAAATTTCGGCATGGCGATATAGTCTTTGAATCGCCCGGGCATCGGATGCCAGAGACTGTGCACCGCGCCAAGCGCCGAATAGCAATCTTTAACCGATTTCACGATAATACGCACGGCGATCAAGTCGTAAATCTCAGAAAAGCCTTTGCCCTTTTTCGTCATCTTCTGGTAGATGGAATAGAGATGCTTCGGACGACCCATAATCTGCGAGCGAACCCCGACCTTGCTCATCTCCCCATGAAGGATGTCGATGATCTCGGCAAGATAATCCTCGCGCTCTTCACGGCTTTCTGCAACCATGCGCGAAACCTGCTTGAACTTATTGGGCTCCAGATAGTAAAACGACAGATCTTCCAATTCCCACTTAATGGAGCTAATGCCCAAACGGTGAGCAATCGGTGCGTAGATTTCAAGCGTTTCACGACTTTTAAAAATGCGTCGATCTTCCTTTAAAGCCCCCAACGTGCGCATGTTGTGCAGGCGATCTGCCAGCTTGATAACGATGACGCGAATATCTTTGCTCATCGCGACAAACATTTTACGGATAGTTTGCGCCTGCTCGTCCGAAAGCGTTTCCACCTCGATGCGCGTAATCTTCGTAACCCCATCGACCAGCTGCGCAATGGCGGGGCTGAATTCGGTTTCCACCTGCTCAAGCGTCACCGAGGAATCCTCCACCGTATCGTGGAGTAAAGCGGCGCACATCGTTTCGACGTCCATCCGCAAATCAGACAGGATCAGGGTCACCTCAACGGGATGAGCGATAAACGGCTCTCCGCTCTTGCGACATTGGCCCTGGTGGGCGGCGCGTGCAAAAATGAAAGCTTTTTCTAGCATCTTTTCAGCGTCATCGTTTAAGTACACACTCGTCACGCGGCGCAACTCTTCAAAACGCTGTTCAGGCGTCAATTCTCCCAAGGTGCTAGGGAGGTCACTTTTGGCGCCCGACGAAAAATTGAGAACAGCAGAACGGGATCGGCCTATTAACTCTTCAGCTTTATCATCTTCTTGCTTTGCCAAAACCGGATCGAGCGGCTCTCCAATCAAATCGTCACCCGTCGACAGAGGGGATTTGACGTCTAAGCCTTCTTGGGCCCGCACCGCCTTCGAGACCCCCGAAGCAAGCTGCTGTCTTTCGGGCTCTTCGCGTGTCTTGCTTTTCGATGCCACTTTTTCTTCCTTTTCTTGCGTTCCCTTATTCATATCCGCCCCCTTTTTTCGTCTCCTCCGGCAAGATTGGCCGAGATAACCGCATACGCAACGTTGACTCGCTCGCCTTGAGCACCCAATCGTGAAACGTCATAGATATAGCGATTTCATCGAGGCCTTCGCGGTAGCGCACGCTATCGGTAAGTTCAACTTTAGCCTGCGCATCACGCACATGAATACTGCGCGTCGGCACGCCGCGCACCGTCGTCGTGTGCGTTTCGATAAGACCAAGCTCGCGAAACACCGCAACACCGCACGCCGCAGCAGCTTCAGGAAGCGGCGGCTGAGCGGCTATCGATGGTGTCGCTTGCGCCAAATCGGCATCACTCGCCGTGAAAAAATCATCGTGCGCATCGTGCTGCATGCGACGCAGTTCGCGATACACCTGAGCCATGCAATCGTGATCGGGGGTTGCGGCATCAAGAATCCGCTTATTGATGGCAGCGTCGCTGCGACCAAACAGCAAATGGATAAACGCCGGCTGCCCATCACGCCCGGCACGACCACTCATCTGATTGAGCTCAACTTCGTTAAAAGGTAAATGATAGAGCACAACGTGTCGAATATTGGAAATATTGACCCCTTCTCCAAACGCGGAGGTCGCAACAAGTACGCAGAGCGCATCGGTGCGAAACAACTCTTCAACACGCTTTCGTTCCGTCCGCGAAAGACCCGCATTATAAAAGCCAATCAGCGGTGCCATCTGGGGAACCTGCTTACGCAGCATGCGGGCAAGCGAGACGGACTGCTCGCGCGAGTTTACGTAAATGACCGTCTTTTCGCCTCCGGCGATAAGGTTGGCAAGATAATTTTCGCGTTTTTTGAGATTTCGCTGGTCGTCAACCTTGAGGTTTTCGCGCACCGTTTCATCAAAGACACGGCGAGTGATGCCCAAGGTCGAAGTAATATCTTCCGCAATTTCCGTTTTTGCAGTAGCCGTCAGAGCCAAAACGACCGGCTTTCCCAAACGAGCAATCGAATCTCCGAGATGCGCATAGACCAAACGATTTCCGGCCTTTGCAAGACCGATATGGTGCGCCTCGTCAACGACAACAAACCCGACGCGCCCCGTACGTTCAAACTCCGCCGCATGAAAACTGAGGAATTCAGGGGTGGTCAACACGATATCGTAGACGCCCTTTGCAATGCCTGAAAAGATTTGGTGGCGCTCTTCCGGTGTCGACTCGCCGGTCAATACCGCGTTCGAAACGCCAAACCCTTTGAGCACTTCACTGATATGAAACGCCTGATCGGCGATGAGAGCCCTCAAGGGATACACGAATAAACTCACCCGGTGATACAAAAGGGCCTGGCAGGCGGCGTGCACCTGGAAGGTAAGCGATTTTCCCCGGCCCGTTGCCATGACGGCAAGAACCGATTCCCCCCGGTCAAGCGCTTCAAGCACCTCGCGCTGCGAGTCGTGAAGGGAGGCGTCACCGATAAAGGCCTCAATGACCGCATCCCGCAATCCCGACGGATCACCTTGAGCACGTTTTTCCCAAAATGCCCTATTCTTCTCCAAGGCGGCTTCGTATCGCTCGACTTCTTCGGCGTCTTCAGGACAGTCAGCGCACAGATCAGCATCGCTTGTCGCGTAGAGATCCGCCACAAAACTGAGTGATTCCGAGTTGAGACACGCTTCCAATGCAGCACAAGGCTCGGCCGGAGCAAGCGAAGAAAGCATGGCCTTAACGGAACGACGGCCACGCCATTCATCGATTTGCACCTCAAAGGCGGCATTGACGACACTGCCGCAATGCATGAGCGTTTCGATGTCTGAGCAGTGAAACATGATGGCCGCAATAGAATACTTACCATCGGTTAACGTGCAGGAGAAGTGATTCTTTTCCGCCCCGACCGCACGGCAATTCGTCAGCATGATATCGCGCGCAAGATAACGAGGGAGGGGATTTTCCTGTCCGAACGGAGCGAGTCCCTGCAGGCGACCGACGTTTTCAAGCGTTAGCTCTTCCAGATCTATACACGTATCGATATCGATCCGAGGGTGGAAACACTCAGGAGAAAGTGCCGCCATATAGTCGCAAAGGCGGCGCGTGAATTCAGGAAGTTTTTCGGCGGGCAGCGTAACTCCGACCGCCGCTTCATGTCCACCAAAACGCGTGATTAAATCCGAGCAACTTTCAACCGCCCGAAACAAATTGACCTGCCCAACGCTTCGACCACTGCCGCGCGCTTCGCCGTCCTCTATCGTAAAGAGGAGTGCCGGCACTCCGTACGTATTGACGAGACGGCTTGCAACGATACCTTTTACGCCCTCGTGCCAACCCTCACCTGCCACAACCAAAACACGCTGGCCATGATAGTTTTCAGCCGCTTGGACCTTGGCGACTTCGGCCAACTCAGCCTCGATGGAGCGGCGGCGGTCGTTGACGGCCTCCAGCTCGGCAGCCTTAGCGCACGCCTCCTCAAAACTGTCAGTCAGCAGCAGATCGAGCGCAAGTTGCGCATCCCCCATGCGACCGGCGGCGTTAAGGCGCGGGATAATAGAAAAACTCAAATTCGTTGCGGCAACGGGCTTATCGGCAGCGCCCGCTTGCGCCAAAAGCGCAGCGATACAACCGCGCGGCGCCTCGTTCATGCGCGCAATACCCTCAAAGACAAGCGCACGGTTGCCGTCGCGCATCGGCATAAGATCAGCCACGGTACCCAGTGTTGCAAGATCGACATAATCGCGCCACAAATGCGGCTTACCGAAACGAGCCCCCAGTGCTTGGGTAATCTTTAGGGCAACTCCCACTCCAGCCAAAATGGAGCTTGGACAGGTTTCGTCAAGCTTGGGGTCGCACACCGGAATGCCTTCGGGCACGAGATCGGTCGGCTCGTG
Source organism: Raoultibacter sp. (assembly GCA_036651575.1). Taxonomy (GTDB): domain Bacteria; phylum Actinomycetota; class Coriobacteriia; order Coriobacteriales; family Eggerthellaceae; genus JAVWGW01. The sequence continues at coordinate 15,104 of JAVVXN010000034.1, forward strand.
ATGATCGGTGATAACGACTTCGATGCCCGCTTTCTGCAAAATCTTTACTTCTTCTTTGCAGGCGACGCCGCAGTCAACGGTAATCAAATAGTCGCAATCAAGCTGGCACACCCGCTCGATTGCGGGTGCGGTCAGCGCATAGCCCTCCTCGAAACGAAGGGGGATAAACGGCGAAACCTTCGCTGCCCCCAATTCGCGCAGAGCACGGGTAAGCGTTGCGGTAGCCGAAATACCGTCAAGATCGAAGTCACCAAACACGACAATGTGCTTGCGCGCTTTGATGGCCCCCTCGAGACTATCGACCACTTCGGCAAGCCCTGAAATAAGGTAGGGATCAAGCCAGTCGCGCTCGAGAGAGGGGTGCATGAACGCTTCGGCCTTTTCGGGCGTGTCGATTCCTCGCGCAACAAGCGTCGCCGCAATAAAGCGCGGAAGACCCAGTTCGCGTTGAAGACAAAGTACTGCGGCGGGATGTGCCGCCTTAATATTAAACTGCGCTGACATGATGTCTCAAAACCTAACATGCGATTGTCTTATTTTCGTTTTCATTCTCGCACAACCCGGCCCCCCTGTCACCGCCGATGTCGTGTGCGGTTGCCGCATCGTTGCCCGAACGGAAAAACAGCACAACATGAGCGAAAAAATGCGATGTCGACGACCAGATTGCCGGTGTCACACACAAAGGCGAGCCCGTGCGTTAGTTCGCACCGGCCCGCCTTTAACCCACTGGAGAATGAAAGGTGGAGAAGAACGTTTACGCATGCACCTTCACCAGGGCGTTGATTTCCTTGAACACGGCGGCTGCCCCGGAAATAATGCGAGCCTGCCCTTGTGCGGAAACCTCCAACAGTGTCGGAGCCTGCATAATATTGTAGTGCCGTGCCAGCTCCTGGTTTTCTTCGGCCAGAAGCACTTCGTGGGCGACACCCGCCTCGTCCAGCAGCTGTTCGGCGTGCTTGCAGTTGGGGCACGTGTGCGTGGCCACCATATAGAGACCTTCGGGCAAAACACTGGCAACGCAGGTTTTTTCCGGTTGCACGGGCTGTGCAATTTCAGCCACTTCTTCCGTCTTCGCAACCACCGCGCCAGCCTGCGCCGCAGCGGCCACAGAAGCATCACCCTTCACCAATTTTGAAGCGCCAACGTTATACACCGTGCGGTCCTTGAATTCCTGCGCCTTGCCCTCATTCCAGTTTTTCACGGGACGATAGTAGCCAGTAATGCGGCTGTACACTTCGGTTTCCTCGTGACAGCAGGGACATTCCCACACTTCACCCGCGATATAACCGTGGTTTTTGCACACCGAATACGTGG
>JAVVXN010000035.1:0-9335 GCA_036651575.1 Raoultibacter sp.
GGACGAGATAAGATTCTCGCGGTACCACCTCGGTTGACATCGCTGCCCACTCTTAGCGCTCTGTTTCGGGAGCCCCCGGCAAACCTAGTGACGTTTCCCCGAAAGGATAAAACGCGTTCAGCTGGCTGCTGGTGAAGGGAATCATTTCGTATGCTGCCGAATCCTTTCAGCCAAGGGACTCTTCTCTGGTGGCACCACGGAATCGAAATGCTGTCTTCGTCATCGCATTGAACTATTTAAATGTGTTGTGCGATTGTAGCGCAACTACGAATGCACGACAACCGCCTGCTTACCCATCTGCTCCCACGCAGCCTGAAAATCAGCCCGATCATGAGAAACATTTTTTTCTCCATAGGGATCGTTGATGAAAACGTGCTCGTCATCAAACCCGGTCAACACCACGCTGTGAACGTCCCAGGTGATAGACATCGGCCCCGCATTCGTTTCCCAGATTTCCCAATTTTCAGTCGGAGCAAAATTGACCGTCGTAACAATCCAAACCGCATGGCCACGTTTGAGTTCCTTTAAAACGGTGTCGAAATCCTGCCCGGTCAGATCGATAACGTTTAACCCTGAGCTCCCCTTATATAAATTTGCCACCTCGACAACAGGCGCATGGTAGACACTATACCCCGCTTCACCATCCCGGGAATCAAGGGACCCGACAAACCCCTCATTGGGATTCCCGTGTACCCATGCTTCGTCAACCTCAATCCACAGGGGAACCTTTTTTATGGCCGCTGCGAGATCTTCCTTTGTCACGTCAAGCCCAGCAGCCTGCAACACCATCGCCATGCTCGTCACTTCACAGCCGTTGAACAGCAGCTGCTCGCCCGCGTCATCGTTATCCATCTGGTCGATCAAAGGCACCTCGAGATCGACCTTGTCGCCGGGCATAAGCGTCATAGAAGAAAGAGTAGCCAGTTCAGCGGCGAGCACATCGGAAAACGCTACCGGCGAAGGTTCGAGCTGCGCCTGCTCAGCGGGAATGCGCCCTTTCGCATACCTTTCCGAAAATGAACACGATGCGATCCCAAAAGCAAGCGCGATACACACCAAAACAACGACGCCGAACGCAACGAGCAAGATGGAAGGACGCGCTAAAAACAGCTGAGCACACGACGACTGAGCGCCGACGGGCCTCACCAAGTCGCGTACATGACGGCCTCGTGTGTGCAGGTTAAAAATCACCGAATCTTCCCGATTCTTTCGATTTGCCCTTTTCATGAACGCACCATCCTTGCGGCCGATTATGATTTGAGCCAGAAACACACAACAGGTGTTGTGCGTGTTTCCGGCTCAAAATTACGAGCTGCAAGAGTACGGGGCATCAAGATCAAAGTCAATCAAGCGCACAATTCACGCAAGACCCCCTCACAAAGACCCCACGGCACCACCATGATTAACCGTTTATTTTTTCTCCAGCATCGGTATTTTCGCTCCATCTTTTTCGTCGAGGTTGTCTTCCCATACATAATGCTTCGTTTCACGAGCAATCAACCCCGAAAGTGCGAGCACGACGATGATATTGGGAACTGCCATGAGCGCATTGGTGATGTCTGAGATCGTCCACACGATATCGCCCACACCGATTGCTCCCAAAAAGGCAACGGCAACATAGAGCACCTGGTAAGGGCGGATAGCACGCTTCCCAAACAGATACGTAACGCAGCGATTACCATAATACGACCAGCCAAGAATCGTCGAATAGCTAAACAGCACCATGCCGATAACGAGCACGGGCGTACCGATGAAGGGAATGGAGGCAAACGCCGCGCTCGTCAAATCAGCGCCGGCGGTAATGGTGCCACCCTCCATGATTCCGGGATTGGCAAGCATGGTGGACACGAGCACGATACCGGTGAGCGCACAGATGACAACGGTATCCCAGAATGTGCCGGTCATGGAAACCAGTGCCTGGCGAGCCGGATTGCGCGTAGCTGCCGCAGAAGCCACGATAGGAGCTGAACCCAGACCGGATTCATTCGAGAACAGACCACGAGCGCAGCCAAACTGTAGCGCCATCATCAATCCCGAACCAACCGCACCACCGAAGGCGGCTTTTGGCGTAAAGGCGCACTCGAAGATAAGCTGGATTGCCGGCCACACAAACTGCCAGTTCATGCCGATGATCACGATACAACCCCATGCGTAGGCGATGGCCATAAACGGCACCAGCTTTTCGCATACTCGGGAAATCACGTTGATGCCACCGAAGATAACGAGAGAAACCAAGATGACAATGGCCAAACCGATACCCCACGCGGGAATGCCCGGAAAGTTTGACTCGATAACATCGGTCATTGCACTCGACTGCACCGCCGACCCGATACCAAACGACGCAAGGGCTGCAAACAGCGCAAACGCACCCGCGCCGACCAAAGCCCACCAGGGAGTCGTGCCGTCTTTTCTGATGAAAGCGCGTCGCCATGCATACATGGCTCCTCCCAGCATATTACCCTTGTGATCTTTGACGCGATACTTCACCGCAGCGTAGGTTTCTGAATACTTGGTAGCGATACCGAACACGCCGGTCAGCCACATCCACAAAACCGCCCCCGGCCCGCCCGCCAAAATGGCGGTAGCCACACCGACGATGTTGCCGGTACCAATCGTTGCCGACAGCGCCGTTGTCAGCGCACCAAACTGGCTGATGTCACCTTCCGCCTCGGGATCCTTCGAAATCGAAAGCTTGATGGCGGTTGGCAGCTTACGCTGAATCACCCCCGTTCTGATAGTGAGATACAGATGCGACCCCAGCAACAAGACGATCATGGGAACGCCCCACACAAAGCTATCGACCGCAGTGATCATTCCTACAACATCCACGTCATTTCCCTCTTCCTCTCGTTCGAACCGACCCGAAAATGCACTCCCTTACGGGTCGTCAAGAATGGTGGAAAGAGCCAATACCGAAAAGGTTGTCCAACCACCAAACCGGCACGGTTAAGATAAAATAATCTTTTCGGTATGAGCACTTTTCCCTACTAAAGTAACAAGGGAAATTATAAGAGGAATACTGTTGCTCAATCGTCAACAAATGAGATTTTACCCGTAAACGGAAAGGATACGACGGGACGAGCGGCAGCGAGGCGAGTCCTCCGCTTACTTGCTTGCAATCACCGGGATCGGCGTCGCGTCGGTTTCGTCGAGGTGATCCTCATAGACGTAATGCTTTGTTTCGCGAGCAATCAGCCCCGAAAGTGCGAGTACGACGATAATATTCGGAATAGCCATAAGGGCATTACCGATATCCGAAATGACCCAAACCACATCGCCCACGCCGATGGCGCCCAAAAAAGCCACGGCCACGTAGAGGATTTGGTAAGGTCTGATGGCGCGCTTGCCAAACAGGTAGGTCACACAGCGGCTGCCGTAATACGACCAGCCAAGAATCGTCGAATACGAAAAGGCGATCATGCCAAGCACCAACACCGGCGTACCCACGAAAGGAATCTTGGCAAAAGCGAGACTCGAAAGCTGCGCGCCCGAAAACGTTGCAGGGTTTTCAAGAATCGCCGCCTGGATATCGGGATGGGCAAGCATGGTGGACACGAGCACGATGCCGGTCAAAGCACAGATGACAACCGTGGACCAAAACGTACCGGTCATGGCAACGAGAGCCTGCTGAGCCGGGTTTTTCGTGATAGCCGCCGACGCGACGATAGGGGCAGAGCCCAGGCCTGATTCGTTGGAGAACAATCCCCGTGCGCAACCAAACTGCAAAGCGACCATAATGCCACTTCCCACCGCACCGCCAAAAGCCGCTTTCGCCGTAAAGGCACCCTCAAATACCGTCTGCAATGCCGGCAACAGATACGTCGCATTCATTATGAGGATAATGAGGCACCCACCCGCATAGCCAACGGCCATCAGAGGAACGATTTTTTCGCACACGCGAGAAATGGACTCAACTCCCCCGAAGATGACGATCGACACGAGCACGACGATGATTGCACCGATCAACCACGAAGGAACACTGGTTACGTTCGAAGTGATGATGCCGGTCATAGCACTTGCCTGCACCGCCGAACCGGTACCGATTGCGGCGACAGCCGCAAAGAGCGCAAAGGCCACCGCACCGATCTTTGCCCACCAGGGGGTCTTTCCCGCTTTGCAGAAAGCGCGTTCCCACACAAACATAGCACCGCCGAGCATTTCGCCCTTGTGGTCTTTCACGCGATATTTTATTGCCGCATACACTTCGGAATATTTTGTTGCAATACCGAACACGCCGGTCAGCCACATCCAGAACACCGCACCGGGGCCACCCGCCAAAATGGCGGTTGCGACACCCACGATCGACCCCGTTCCGATGGTTGCGGCAAGCGCCGTGGTCAACGCGCCAAAATGCGTAATATCGCCTTCCGCATCGACCTCTTTTGCAAACGACATCTTGATGGCCGCCGGTAACTTGCGCTGGATGAATCCCGTTTTAACCGTCAAAAAGAGATGGCTGCCCAAAAGCAGGGCAATCATCGCCGGGCCCCAAACGAATGCATCGATTGTGTTAAGGATTTCAATCATAAGACGGCTATTTTAACCGATTCAAAGCGCTGCGCGACAGACAGCACAAAGACGGACGGAAGCTCCACATCCCGCCACCACACCCTTTCACCCCGACCCGAGACACATACGACAAGATGCCCCTTGCGCCCCACTGCATCGACGCCTACAATAATCGGCAGATGAATTCTGTTTCAAGGCGAGGTGCAAATCCTCACCGGTGGTGATCGGCCCTTGGGCCGTAAGTCCACAACCTTGCAGGCGCTATGTCTGCGAGCTGATTCGGTGCAACTCCGAAACCGACGGTTACAGTCCGGATGAAAGAGGCAGAGCTTGTTCGACAAAAACGGTTTTCACGGTGCGTCGAACGAACCCTTGGGGCCTGTATGAACAGAACGAATTCATACGGGCTTGTTTCTTTTTAAGGCAGGTTACAAGTCCATCACCATTGGATGCCTTGCACCAAGAAAGGGTTTATCATGACCGACCAACCAGCACAGAAAACCGACTATCAATTCACCAACACCAACAAGTGGGACACCCGGCAGCTCGTGACGATGGCGCTGATGTGCGCCATCGGATCGCTGCTTTCCTTCATTCAGATCCCCCTTATTCCCGGCGTTACCTTTCTCACCTACGACGCGTCGCTGATGCCGGCAATGGTGTGTGGTTTCGCCTTCGGTCCCGCAGCCGGCATCGCCGTCGGTGCCGTGGCCGCCGTCATTCACGGGCTGATCTTGGGGGAATGGGTCGGCTCGCTCATGAATATCATCGCAACGATTTGCTTTATTGTGCCCGCAGCTCTCATCTACGCCAAGGTTCATAACTACAAAGGGGCCATCGGTGGACTTATCGTCAGCATTATCGTTGCCACCCTCGGCGCCATCGCGGCCAATCTGACTATCGGAGTTGCCTTCTGGTACGGCACCCCCGATGCGGTCGTGCCGCTCATCATTCCGGCACTGATCCCCTTCAACCTGATAAAAGGCGTTCTCAACGCCGCGCTCACCCTTATCATCTACAAGGCCGTTTCCAACCTCATCACCCCGAAGAAGTCTCAAGTCACGGGGAAATAACGTTTCCGCCGCGCTCAAAAGGAGCATTATGATCGATTTCAACCATGCTGGATTTACCTATGACGGCGACACCTTCGTCCTCACCGACGTCGACCTCCACGTCGCAACCGGTGAATTCGTCTGTGTGCTCGGCGGAAACGGAAGCGGGAAGAGCACGCTGGCCAAGCACATCAACGCGCTACTCGTGCCCGACACCGGCACCGTACGCGTCTTGGGCAACGACACCCGCGACGAAGCGGTTACCTACCTCATCCGTTCAAATGCGGGCATGGTATTTCAAAACCCCGACGATCAATTGGTTGCCAGCCTCATCGAAAACGATGTGGCTTTCGGCCCTGAAAACCTGGGGGTTCCCTCCGAAGAATTACAGCTCCGCGTGACGGCAGCCCTTGCGGAAGTGGGCCTTATGGGCTTTGACAAAAAAGAGACGGCGGCACTTTCCGGCGGGCAGAAGCAGCGCGTTGCCATAGCCGGGGTGCTTGCCATGGATCCAAAGATACTCATCCTCGACGAGGCTTCGGCCATGCTCGACCCGCGCGGACGCACCGGGCTGTTACGCGTCTGCAAGACGCTCCACGAACGCGGCATGACCATCGTGATGATCACACACTTCATGGAAGAAGCAACCCATGCCGATCGCGTCGTCGTCCTTGAGCAGGGACGCATCGCCTGCGAAGGGACGCCGGACGATATATTAGTTCAGGTCGATCTTCTCGCTCGCCTCAACCTCGAAGTACCCTTTGCCTGCAAGCTCTCCCGCGACCTACAAAAAGCGGGCGTGGACGTACGTACCGAGATTAGCGAAGCGTCGCTTGCCAGCGACCTCAAAGACCTCTTCGCCCCCCACGGCGAAAATCCTGCACCGCCGTTGCCGACAACCACGCAGGATTTACCCCTGACAAGCACCGATGATCCCGGTAAAAGCACTCCCCTCATCGCCTTCGAGCACGTTTCGTACACGTATGACCCCCTTCCCAACAAGAAAAAGAACAAGGCGAAAGCCGCTCGCAAAGCAGGAGGAGAAGCACAACCTGCCTGGGGAAACAAACCCGATTCGTCTTTCGCACTCCACGACATCAACCTCGCGGTCTCCCAAGGGGAGTTCCTCGGAATTGCCGGGCACACCGGCTCGGGAAAATCGACACTTATCCAGCACATGAACGGGCTCATTCACCCGACCCGCGGGCGGGTGTTGGTGGACGGAGTGGATATCGTCGACAAAAAGGCAGCCACCGCCGCACGCAGACAGGTGGGCGTTGTGTTCCAATATCCCGAGCATCAACTTTTTGCCGGCACGGTATACGATGACGTGGCCTTTGGACCACGCAACCTGGGACTTCCCGAGGACGATGTGGAAAAACGCGTCAAAGAAGCCCTCGCTTTGGTCCACCTTGAAAACGAGACGCTTCGCGATAAAAGTCCCTTCGAACTTTCCGGAGGACAACAGCGCCGCGTTGCCTTTGCGGGGGTTCTCGCCATGCAACCGCAAACGCTGATCTTGGACGAACCGGTCGCCGGGCTCGACCCTGCCGCACGGCGAGAGTTCCTCAACCTGATCGCCGATTTACACGCCCACGGCCTCACCATCGTCATGGTTTCGCACAGCATGGACAACCTCGCACATTTTTGCTCACGCATTCTCGTGCTCAAAGAAGGAGAGCAATTTGCCCTCGGCTCCCCCCAGGAGGTTTTTCTGCACGCCGAAGAGTTGCGCGCAATCGGCCTGAGCACCCCGGATGCACAACGAATGGCAAACACGCTGCGTAGCGCCGGTCTTCCCCTAGCCGACGACACGCTGTTTACCACAGACTCGCTCACGCGCGCAATCGCAGCGCTGCCGAGGTCGACATCATGAGTACGACACTGACCTTCGGCAGCTACTTTACCGGCAACAGTCCTTTTCACCGCATGGATCCGCGGGCGAAACTGCTGCTATCCTGCGCCTTCATCGTCATCGTGCTGTGCGCGAAAGATTTTGCCGGATTGGGTGTCTGCGCCCTATTCGTGGCAACCTTTTACCTGATTGCCCGTATCCCCCTCGGCAAAGCATTTCGCTCGATTGGTCCTTTGGCCTTCATCGTCGTCGTTGCGGCCCTTCTCAACCTCTTCGTCGTACAAGGCGGAACCGTATACGTACAATGGTTCTTCATTCAAATCAGCGAAGCGGGCCTTCGATCCTGTCTTTTCATCGCCTGTCGATTACTTCTGATGCTGTTGGGTATGAGCTTGATCACCATGACGACGATGACGCTCGATACCACCGAAGCCTTCGAGCAACTGATGACTCCTCTTCGCCGGATCGGGTTACCCGCACACGAGCTGGCGATGATCATGGGTATCGCGCTGCGTTTTCTCCCGCAATTCGCCACCGAGCTGCAAACGATTTATCAAGCGCAGATAAGCCGCGGAGCATCGTTTTCCGAAAGCCCTTTCAAAGGTGGTATGCGTATGCTTTCATCGATTATGGTTCCGCTATTCACCAGTGCGTTTCGCCACGCTGAAACGCTTTCCTTCGCCATGGACGCCCGCTGCTACCACGGCGGACCGGGACGAACGCGTCTGCACCCCCTGCGGTTTTCGACCGTCGACGGTATGGGCGTATGCGTCGTGGCCACCATGCTCGCCTGCGTCATCGCGTGCAATGTCTTATGGTAGCTGCCCCAACCGCAAAACAAGCGACCGCGCACCGGCACAGTCGCAGCCCACAACGATTCACCCAACCGAAAGGAATACCCATGACCGGAAACGAAACGATTCTCTCCTACCTCACCAGCATCCCTGCCTGGTATTTGGCGACAAGCGTCGACGATCAACCTCACGTGAGGCCCTTTAGCTTTGCCGCCGAGCAAGATGGCGTGATCTGGTTTTGTACCGCAACGACAAAAGATGTATGGGAAGAGCTGCTCATCAATCAAAAATTTGAAGCCACCGCTTGGTGGCCCGGACACGGATGGTTGATTTTGCGCGGCGTTGCGGGCTTGAAAGACCGGGTACGCGACGACATCCGCCAAGCGGGCTTTGAACACATGACCGGACTCGGCGAATCATACGAAGGAGCAAACGACCCCACCCTCGTCTTCTTCTCGGTCGAAGAGCCCCAGGCCTGGATCTGCACTCACGATGAATGGAAGCCTCTTACGCTGTAGCGGAGAGCCCCTTCAACCGTTTAACACACAAAAAAACGATCCGTGGTAGCGAGTTTTGCCCTCACGGATCGTTTTTCGTTGCACCCTATTCAGAGAAGTCGTAAAACTCCTTCGTCGCCCTTTGGAACTCTTCGTAGACTTCCTGGGCCAGCACATCATCGTCTACCAACTCGAAAGCAGCCGGTTGACCTTCATCGTCGAGCTCGGTCACCTCAAGCACCACCACTTCCCCGGACGATCCGGCAGGAGCATCTTTTGAAGTGGGGAAAAAGAAACCAAAACGGGTGTCTTCCCGTAAAACCAACCCGAGAAACTCAAGATCGGTCAATTCGCCTTCTTCATCTTCGAAGGTAAATATGATTCCCTCCTCAACCGGTGGGCAAAAGTTTGGAGCGCTTCCTTCTCGCATGATGATTCCTTTCACGTGCGATATGCAATACGTTCATTATAGCAAGAGACATCAAAAGGAACGCACCTCTTCGAGGACGCCCCCTCGATATCTCGCTCGCCACAGAAAAACGGCACCTCCGAGAAGGTGCCGTTTGACCGAGTCGAATCTATTTTCTTTATTTACCGTCAACCTCTTCTTGAGACTGCTCGGCGGACG
>JAVVXN010000035.1:9435-16372 GCA_036651575.1 Raoultibacter sp.
CCGGAGCCACCTCAACAGCTTGATCCGGCACAACGGGAATGACGGGAGCTACCGGCTGCGTCTTGACAGCTTCGACAGCCTTATCCGTTTGGGGCTTCTTGCGCTTATACACGGGATGAGCCTGCTGCTTGGTTTTAGCCTTTGAAGCGTTGGCAGGTTTTTTACCTTCGGCTACAGCGGCGACCTTGGCCGGTTTGGCCGAAGTGGAAACCGGTACGGAAACGCTGGGGTTCGCAAAGTCGAAACGACCGACCTCGGTACCGTATTTCTTGGTCAACTTGGCGTTTTTCGGCTCACGCGACTTCCAGATGGCGTAGAGCGGCGTTGCCACGGCAACCGACGAATACGAACCGCACAACAGACCGATCGTCATTGCGAAAGCGAAGTCTTGCAGCGTCGCTCCGCCGAAGAACAGCATCGCGGCAACGGGAATCAAGGAGGACAGCGTCGTGTTGATCGTACGGATAAGCACCTGATTGATGGAATGGTTCGCCATCGTCATAAACGTGCACTTGATGTCGGTTTCCTTCATGTTGTCGTTGATGCGATGGAACACGACAACCGTATCGTAGAGCGAATAGCCCAGGATGGTCAGCAACGCGGCAATGGTATTCGGGTTCACTTCCCTTCCAACGAGGGCGTAGATACCCATGACAAGCACGAGGTCGTGCAGCAGAGCCACGATGGCGGTAACGCCCATCTTGTATTCAAAACGAAGCGCGATATAGATGATGATCAAAACCAAGGAAACAAGGAACGCGATCAGCGAAGACTGAATGACGCTGGTACCCCAGTCGGGACCGATGGTGGTAACCTCAAAGGTTTCGGTAGAAAGATTAAGACTATCGGCAACCTGCTTGGCGCGCGCCGTTGCATCTTCGGCACTGGTCGTGGTGGTGCGAACCAGGAAGCCTTCCTGCCCATCGGCATTCGTGGTCTGGATAACCGCGTCGGCCTCGCCCGCCTTATCGAAAGCGCTCCGCATCTGATCGGTCGTGACATCGCCCGTTCCGTGGAACGCAACGCTTGTGCCACCAACAAACTCGATACCGAACGTCATACCCTTGACCCCAACAACCGCAAACGATGCGAGAACCAACACGGCAGCCACGGTGAGAAATACCTTGCGATAACCGAGGAAGTTGATATCGTGCTTGATGAATTTACCACGCGGCTTGCTCGTTGCAGCTGAAGCGGCCTCGGCGGCTTGCGTGCCAGCCTTCTTTTCAGCGACCTGCGCGCTCTTTTCAGCGTTGACCTCTTCACCCATTTCAGCGGCTGCAACACTTTGCCCTTCAGCGGCTGCAAGCATCTTGTAGTTCTCGGCAGCAGCCAAGCTATCCTTGGTGCCCCAAAAGCCCGGATGTTTTTGAATGGAGCGCGGTGCCAGCAGACGAATCAACGGCGCCTTGAAGATGAGCATCATCACGATGTCGCACCCGATGCCGATTGCCAGCGTCAGACCGAAGCCCTTGACGGAAGCGGAAGCCAAAAAGAACAGCGACAGTGCCGAAACCAACGTAACCAAGTCGGCGTCAATCGAGGTCTGAATGGCGTGGCGTACGCCCGTGATAGAAGCCGCACGCACGCTTCGACCCATGCGAATTTCTTCTCGGAATCGTTCGAGCGTCAAAATCGACGAGTCGGCGGCCATACCGATCGTCAAAACAATGCCGGCAATACCCGCAAGCGAAAGACTGAACAGGCCGAAATGCGACAGGGTTGCCAAAATTCCCAAGTAGAGAAGGGCGAACACGCCCATGGCGGCAGCGGTGAGCAAGCCCAAACCGCGATAGAAAAACAGCAGGTAGAGCATGACGAGCAACAGACCAATGCCCGCCACGAGCACGCCGGACTTCAGCGCATCCTGACCCAGGGTCGGGCCAACGGTCTGGCTTTGCGCGTATTCGAAGCTGACGGGCAAAGAACCGCTTTCGAGCACGGTTTGCAGGTTTTTCGCCTCATCGATGGTGTAGCCGCCGGTGATAGCAACCTTGCCACCGGTGATTTCACTCTGCACGGCAGGAGCTGACTGCACTTCGCCGTCAAGGATGATAACGATCTTGCCCTTAGTGCCTACCAGCTCGCGGGAAGCGGCAGCAAAAGCTTCGGTGCCAGCATTATCGAGTTCGATGTTGACCGCGTAATTGCTGGAAGTTTCGCTTTCCTTGTCGATGTTGACCCGCGTGATATTCGCGCCGGTGACAACCGGGGTATACGTGCCCGGCTTAACCTTGAGGTGTTCCTGTTTACCAGAGGGCAGCGTATTGCCTACGGCATCGGTGACCGTACCCTCCTTGGCATACTGGCCCTTTTCGATTTTATCCTTTGTTTCCTGATCGGTAAAAGAATCAAGGCGCGCGAATTCGAGCTGCCCGGTTTTACCGATAGTATTGAGCGCTTCTTGCGTGTCGGAAAGACCAGGGATCTGCACGAGGATCTGATCGTTGCCCTGCATCTGCACCGTTGCTTCGGAAGCACCGAGTGCGTTGACACGACTTTCGATGATCGCGCGACTCTTTTCCATGTCCTCCGGAGCAACCGCTCCGCCCGTATCGCTTTTTGCCGTCAGAACAACGGAAAGGCCACCCTGAATATCGAGGCCTTGGTTGATTTTTTCTTGCGGAGGGGTGAACATAAATACCGAGCCCACCACCAGAAGGGTCATAACGACGAGCAGCCATATATTACGGCGATCACCCGATTGCCCACGCTTTTTCTTAACCTGTTTACCCTGTTGAGCTGACGCCATGTAAGTCCTCTTTCTTGCATTCGCAAAAACCGATAGCTTTTGCAATCAGGCCCCTCCGTACGGGGATCCCCTCTTTCATACGAACCGTCCTATTGTGCCACAAGTACTGGCACCCTATCGGATGAATCACAAACTTTCAACAGGCTTCACCCTTATACGACCCGAAAGAGCCCCGCCGGCCGCCTAGTAATCAAGGGCGGCGTCCGACGCCATCCACGCTTGATAGAACGCTTCATACTCCCCCGCCAAAACCGCCGCGCGAGCCTGGCGCATAAGGTCGAGCAGAAAATGCAAATTATGCGTCGAAAGCAGAATACCCCCCAGCATTTCGCCCGACTTCACCAGGTGGCGAAGGTAGGAACGTGAATAGTTTTGACACGTGGGGCAGCTGCACTGCGAATCGAGCGGTCCAAAATCGCGAATAAACTTCGCGTTGCGCATATTCATGCGCCCCGTCGAAGAAAATGCCGTCCCCATACGCGCCGTACGCGTGGGCAGCACGCAATCAAACATGTCGACCCCTTCCCGCACTGCCCGCACGAGCGTCGTGGGGTTGCCGACCCCCATGAGATACCGCGGCTTGTTTGCGGGCAGGGCGCGAGCAACATCGCCTAGCGTCTCAAACATCACGTCGTGCTCTTCGCCCACCGAATAGCCGCCGATACCAAATCCGCCGAAGCCCTTATGGCCTGCCGCAATCGATTCATCATTGATGCGCTGTAGCTGCTCGATCGACTGCAGGCGCAAGTCGAGCTCCATGCCGCCCTGCACGATACCGAACAGGGTCTGATCGGGTCGGGTATGTGCAGCAAGACAGCGACGGGCCCAGCGAGCGGAAAGATCGACCGCCTTTTGCAGCGCTTCGCGCGAAGCCGGATACGCCGAGCACTGATCGAGCTGCATCGCGATATCGGCGCCGAGTTTTTGCTGTATTTCCATATTATCTTCCGGCGTCCAACGAATTTTCGCTCCGTCATAGATGGAACGAAAGTTGACTCCATCGAAGTCGAGCTTGAGCGTGTCGGCCAACGAAAAAATCTGAAATCCGCCCGAGTCCGTCAGGATCGGACCATCCCAGTTCATAAACGAATGAAGGCCGCCGGCTTCAGCGATCACATCAGCGCCCGGTCGCAGCGAAAGATGATAGGTGTTGGCAAGCACAACCTGAGAGCCCAAATCGTGAAGTACGTCGGGGGTGATACCTTTCACCGTAGCATGAGTGCCCACCGGCATAAACATCGGGGTACACGCCGTACCGTGCGCCGTTTCGAACGTGGCCGCACGCGCGTGGCCCGACTGGGCAGAAACCGTAAAGTCGAAGAGAGCCATATATTATCCTTTACGAGCGACAAGACCGATTGCCGGTGCGTTACATGATGCAGGATCGCTGCAATCGGGCAGGGAGCGCACAAATTCGAGGAACTCCGCCATCGAACCATGATCGACGGCATCGATGTCGAAATTATCGGGATCGAGCAGGCAGTCGGTGATCAGATAGGCAGGCATACCCACCTTGAGGCACGCGAGGTCTTCGCGGGTATTGTTGCCGACCATCAACACCTCTGCGGGCTTGCAGGCAAACGCTGCCAGATTTTCTTCGTAATAGGCGGTATTGGGCTTGACGGCGCTTGAATTTTCGAATGTCGTGATGCGAGTAAACGCCTGGGGATCGATATCTCCCCAGTTCAATCGCCAATCAACTGCACGAGCAGGAAACATCGGCATCGTGGTGAGCGCCAGCGGATAGCCTTTTTCCTGCAGCGTTTCGACCACGACGGAAGACAAGGGGTTAAGCGGCATACCCGCACCGATTTCGCCGAAATCCTTTTCATAGAATTCGTTGAGCAAAACCTTCCAGTCGACCCCTTCAGGAGTCATATCGCCCACCTCTTCTAAGAAAACCTGCCAGAACACCTCTTCGTTGGTATGTGTACCGTCGTTGTGCGCCATCGCCCCGATACCGCCGCGCAAAGCATCAATAAAGCGCTTGACATCAAGACCATGCTCTTCGACAAATGATTCGATCGAGAGGAAGTATCCCCCCATAAACGCGTCCATATCAAGGGGGAGCAACGTTCCGTCGAGGTCGAAGAAGATGGCGCGATAAGCTGTTTGTGTCATACGTGATTCCTTTACTGAAGCCGAATGAAGATTATCTTTCCGTGCTAGTATAATCGAGGATAGAAGGAGTACGAAAAACCTTATGAAATTGTTACTTCATGCATGTTGCGGGCCCTGCTCGCTTGAACCGGTGCGGCTGCTTCACGCCGCGGGACACGAGTTGGCGCTCGCGTACATGAACTCGAACATACACCCACAAAGCGAGTACACCCATCGCCTCGATACGCTTCTTGCCTGGGCTCATGCGGAGTCCATCCCCGTTATCGAAGGGGTCTACAGCCCCCGTTCCTGGGAAGCGCAGGCGGGGTGTTTCGGAGCTGCCGCGAGCACGCGCGAAGACCGCTGCCGCGCGTGCTATCGATTGCGCCTCGAAGAGGTAGCCCGCTATGCGGCCGAACACGATTTCGACGGCATCGGCTCCACCTTAAGCGTGAGCCCCTATCAGTACACCACCATCATCGAAGAAGAGCTTGCGCGCGCAGCCGAGCGCTCCGGTTTGGTTTCGGTGTTTGAAGATTTTCGACCTTTTTACGAAGAGGCAACGCGAAAAAGCCACGAACTGGGCATGTATCGCCAGAATTACTGTGGCTGCCATTATTCGGCAGCAGAAGCCGCCCGACAACGCGAAGAACGAGCCCTGGAGCGTCGCGTTCGCAAGCAGGAAGAACGTGCTGCCCACGCCGACGAAATCGCTGTCGCCGAAAAGCTGCGCGCCGCAAAAAAAGCAGAGCGGCAACGCTTTGCCGAAAAGCAGGCGGCAAAACGAGCGATTAAGGACCGCCTGCGCCACGAGGCGTCCCAAAACCGCGAAGCATAAACAACCCCCACCCAATCGACAAGAAAGATAGCTCATGAAAACCAGTGATTTCGACTACGACTTACCCCCACGATGCATCGCACAAGAACCCGCACTGGAACGAGACGGATGCAAAATGCTCGTCATGGACCGGCGCACGGGCGAACTACACGATCGCATCTTTCGCGATATCTATGACTACCTCGAGCCCGGAGACGTGCTGATCGCCAATGAAACGCGCGTTATGCCAGCTCGCCTTTTGGGTGCCAAACGGGGCACTGGCGGAGCCGCCGAAATATTTTTACTCCGCGAAGTTTTCGACCACGAACCCAAAACCGACAAGTCTGCCACCTGGGAAGTACTGGTGCGTCCCGGCAAACGCCTCAAACCCGGTGCGGTGGTTGATTTTACCGACGCGACCGACACCGTCGTGCTTTCGGCCGAAATCATCGACTGGATCGAAGATGCCGAAAAAGGAGAGCGCTTAGCACGCTTAACCACGCCTTTGCCCTCCCTCGACGAAGCGCTCCACGCCGTCGGGCACACACCTTTGCCTCCCTATATCAAAAACTATGCGGGGGACGAAGAGCTCTACCAAACCGTATTTTCGAAGCGGGAGAAATCCGCAGCAGCTCCCACGGCAGGACTGCACTTCACCCCCGCGCTGATCGAACGCATCAAGGACAAGGGTGTTATCTTCGAGACGGTTGAATTGGAAGTAGGGCTTGACACGTTTCGCATCGTCGACGAAGAAGACCCCGAGCAGCACACCATCCACACCGAACGCTACACCGTGGGGCAAAACGTGGTCGACGCGGTTGAGGCAGCCCACCGAAGGGGAAACCGCGTGATAGCCGTCGGAACAACCAGCGTCCGTAGCCTCGAAAGCGCCTGGGATGCCGAAGCGAAAAAACTCGTGGCGCGCGAGGGAGAAAAAACCTCGCTCTACCTGTTGCCCGGCTCGCAGTTTCACGTGATCGATGCCATGATCACCAATTTCCATGTGCCACGCTCAACGCTCATGATGCTGGTGTCGGCATTTTCGACCCGGGAACATATCATGGCCGCCTACCACCATGCCATCGAACATGACTATCGCCTTCTCTCTTTCGGCGACGCCATGTTCATGCAGTAACCCCCGAAAGCACCATCCCCCCTCCCCACCGCGTCGTGACGGGCGAAGCCTCGTCACGCGCCCGCCCCAGGTTGAGCAACCCCACCGCGTCGTGACCGAGCGCAGCTCCGGTCACGCGCCTGCCGCAGGTTGA
>JAVVXN010000036.1:0-16106 GCA_036651575.1 Raoultibacter sp.
AAATCGCCGAGTATCGCACGAATAGGTAGGTTGGCATCGGGTGGTTTGATGGCAGTGAGTAAGTGATTACTTCCACTTATGCCCTTTTCTGTCGTGGTGGTGGTTTTGCGGTATAATTTGGGTTCGTTTGTCTGCGTCGACCGAGAAATGTTGTGGTATAGAAAATGATTTGTCGTAAAGCGAGCTTTTTGTCTGCCGTCAAGCAGCAGGGAGGCAATGACCCTTCGCGGTGCGCTTTGAGAAACACGCGGGGCGAGGAAATAACCTATGGGGATCTTTCACGGAAGTCAGACGCTTTGGCCGCTTATTTTCTTGAGAACATCCACGACGACAAACCGGTCGTTGTCTACGGACATAAATCTCCCTTAATGCTCGTAGCCTTTTTGGCGGCGCTCAAAAGCGGTCATGCGTATGCACCCGTTGACATCGCATACCCTTTTGATCGCGTTGAGGATATTTTGTCACAGATAGGAAATCCCTTTGTTGTGTCTTTGGCAGATGATGCGTTCGAGGATGACCAACACCTAGCCCAGTGCGTTCTTTCTAAGCGCGATGTTGAGGAGATTTGTGCGCTACCGTGTGATCCGATCGATCCCGATACCGGGGTTTCAGGTGATGATACGTTTTATCTGCTCTTTACGTCAGGGAGCACGGGGAGACCGAAAGGTGTTCAGATGCCCGCTCGGGGCGTGGATAATTTTTTGGAGTACTTCCTGACCTTTATGCCTACCGAGGGTCCCCAAATATATTTTAATCGCGTCCCCTACACGTTTGATGTGAGCCTTTTTGACATTATTCCTGGTCTAGCAAGTGGTGTGACGCTTTTTGCTCTCGAACAAGAGCACGAGCAGAGCATGGCGCAAACATTTGAGGCCTTCAAGGAAAGCGCCATGACGGTCTGGATATCCACCCCGTCGTTTATTGAGATGTGCCTGGCGGATAAGGCTTTCAACGCGGCTCTTTTGCCGAAACTGCAAAAAATAGTCCTCTGCGGTGAAGTCTTTCGCAATGCCACGGCGCTTCAACTTCTCGACAGATTCCCCGGTGTCGAAATTCTCAACACCTACGGGCCAACTGAAACGCAAGCCGTCACGGCTTTGTCGGTTGATCGTGAACTGGCCGAAACGCTGAATCCTCTTCCGGTGGGCTATCTGAGTCCGGGGATGGAAGCGGTAATTTATGATCCCGAAACGCTTCAGGAACTTCCTCAAAACGCGGTGGGAGAAATCTATCTGGTGGGAAACACGGTTTCAAGCGGATATTTTAAGCGCCCCGATCTCAACGAGAAGGCTTTTTCCGAGAAAATCATGGGCGACGGCTCTTGTTCTCGTTGTTACAAAACAGGCGATAAAGGTTATCTTGACGAGCAGGGTCGTTTGTTTTGTCTCGGCCGCCTCGATTTTCAGGTGAAATTGAACGGCTTTCGTGTTGAGCTGGGCGATGTCGAGCAGCATATCTCATCGCTTCCCTATGTGGAAAACGCCGTTGTGCTGCCTGCAGAAAAAGAGGGAAAGGTTGTGCATCTTGTCGGACACGTGGTGCTTTCCGACCCCGATCTGCCCCCCGTGTTTCGAACGGCTCAAAAAATCAGGAACGACCTCAAGAAGAGCCTTCCTGAATATATGATACCGAAAAAGATTACGTTCCATGATAGTTTTGTCCTCAATACCAGCGGAAAGGTCGACCGAAAAGCGCTTTCCTAGCAGCTATTCGAACACATCAACACTATGGAATTTTATACTCAACCGTCATTTTTTTTGTTTTTGGCAGCCGCTCTTATTCCGGCGGCTATTTTGGGATTTTCCGGAAGACGAATCAGGGTCTACGGCCTCGTGGTTTCGTGCGTGTTCTTGCTTTTTCTTTTCGCCGGCGACCTGGCGGGGATGCTCGCATTTGTCTTCTTTTTGGCGCTTGCAGCTTCGGTTACTTTCTGGACGGTAAGAAGCTGGCAAAGTGGCGAAAAAAGTCTTCTCAAGTTTCGTGTTTCACTTGCTTTGCTGATTCTTCCGCTCGTGCTCTATAAAATCGGAGCTGTTTTCGATCAAAATCTTTGGGGATTTTTAGGTATTTCGTATATCACATTTAAGGCGATCCAAGTCCTGCTTGAAGTGCGTGACGGCATTATCAAGGATATGAACTTGTTCGACTACGCCTATTTTCTGCTTTTCTTTGCTCCCTTCACATCGGGGCCAATCGATCGAAGCCGACGCTTTACCGAAGATGCTGAAAAAATATTTTCTCGCGACGAGTACGCCGACATGCTTGCTCGGGGTATTTTGCTCTTGCTTGCCGGTGCGGTCTATCAGATGGTGTTCGCAACGATTCTATTTTCGTTTTACACGCCTGCACCCTTTATCGGCGACGTTTCGCTGTTTCAAAACATGGTCGAAGCCATTAAGGATTCCTATGCGTATGGTTTCTATCTCTTCTTTGACTTTGCGGGATATTCCCTCATGGCGATGGGCGCGAGCTATTGTTTTGGCATCAAGACACCGCGCAACTTCAAGGCTCCTTTTTTGTCTCTTGACGTGAAGGACTTTTGGAATCGTTGGCATATGACGCTTTCTTTTTGGTTGAGGGATTTTGTATTCATGCGTTTTACGCGGTGGGCCATGAAAAAGAAGATATTTAAAAACAGGCTGCAGACGGCGTGCTGCGGCTATATGATCAACTTTGGCCTTATGGGCGCCTGGCATGGTCTTACTATTGATTATTTGGCGTATGGTGCGTATTATGGCGTGCTTTTTTGTTTGACTGATATCTATCAAAAGAAGTCGAAGTTTCATAAGAAGCATAAAAATCAAAAGGTCTACAAAGCGGCGCAGTGGGTCTTGACTATTAACTTGATCATGTTCGGTATGGCGCTGTTTTCCGGTGAGATTCACCTAATCGTAGGAGGTTTGCTTTATGGATAAGAGCCAGGTGGAAGAAAAGACGCTTGCTTTGTTGGAAGAGGTTTGTGCCGATGACGCGGTTCGTGAAGAACGCGATATCGATCTGTTTGAAGCGGGTCTTCTCGATTCGATGGGGGCAATAGAGTTGCTTGTCGGCATCGAGGAGGAGTTTGGCGTTGAAATAGCCCCTACCGAAGTTGAGCGCGACGAGATGAATACGGTCAACCTGATCATTCATCAGATCGAGATCAGGCTGTAGCATGCGCCATTTTATTGCTGTTTGTCTGGGGTTGCTGCTGTGCGGCGGAGTTGGCTTTGCCTGGTATTCGACCCAGCCAAATTTTGGCGATGTTGAACGCATGATTCAGGAAAATCCCTACCAAGCCCATCCCAATGCTGACATGATCAACAACGTCAAATTTCTTGAAACAACCCTCGCAACCCGAACGGCATTGGGGGATAACCCTCGATTGTGTTTGGGGTCATCTGAGCTCGGTCTTGTCGAACCCTGCTCGTCACACCCAAGTCACTTTTTTGGTGAACACAATTACGGGATCGATACGCTTACCGTCGGCCGTCCTTTTTATCAAGATCTTTGGCATGCGATAGAGGTAGGGGCTTTAGGTGATGCGATTCCCGATAAAAAAGTTGCTATATTCGTTGGAATACAGTGGTTTATGTCCTACCAGGATGTGGGGGAAAATTTTCGCTATGCATTTTCGGAGGATTCATATCGGGCGTTTTTAGCGAACCCGGACGTATCATCCGAAACAAAAGAAGCGGTCAAAAAGCAAATGGCGGCTTACGGTATTGCCGATGAAGTTGTTGTGGGAAGAAAAGGGCTTGATGCGATAGCTGGAGGACTTGACGATGCGGTTTTTAGTTTTTTCACTGACGCCGAAAAAACGAAGGCGCTTTTAACGCCTTCGGATGATGACGCGCAAAGCATGAGCACCCCTCTTCCTCCGGGACGCTTTTCGGGGGCGGTAGAAGAGCCAAATTGGGATGAATGGCTTGAGCGGGAAACGATTGAAGCGAAGGACGCATCCTCGAGTAATGCAGACGGATTTCTCGATGCGTACTATCATAATTCTTATGAAGGATGGCTTTATTCAACCAAAGCAAACCCTCCTTTCGTGCCGGGACAAGAGTATC
This sequence comes from Raoultibacter sp., assembly GCA_036651575.1. Taxonomy (GTDB): domain Bacteria; phylum Actinomycetota; class Coriobacteriia; order Coriobacteriales; family Eggerthellaceae; genus JAVWGW01. The sequence continues at coordinate 4,050 of JAVVXN010000036.1, forward strand.
AAGAGACCGAATGGACCGATTTTAAGCTGCTGCTTCAAGTCTGTAAGGAAAGTGGGGTTGAGCCCCTTATCGTGATGATGCCCACTAAGGGAGTCGCTTACGATCAGACGATTTACGATTACGATACGCGGCAAAAATGGTATACCTCGATGCGCGCTTTGTGCGATGACTCCAACGTGCGCTATGCTGATTTTTCTTCGCATGAATACGATCCCTACTTCTTGCGTGATGTTATGCATTTGGGATGGACCGGATGGGTGCAGGTCAATAAGTCTTTGCTTGAGTTTTTCGAAGAGGGAACGTCATGAAAGATTTTATCGAAAAAATTCACTGTTTTTTAACGTCTCAGTCTTGGGGTAGCGCGATTTTTTGGATGCTCTCGGTGTGTTTGATGGTTGCAATTTTGGTCTGGTTTTTTTTGTTTTCGGGCTTTGGGGTACCTGCAGAACCGGTATATGAAGGATTTTGATCAGCGCGGGTAAAAAATTTACCACGGATGCCATCCGATTACCTTTAACGTCGGGTTGCTGTTTTGAAAGGTCTATTGAACCGTAGGAGGTTTGCTTTATGGATAAGAGCCAGGTGGAAGAAAAGACGCTTGCTTTGTTGGAAGAGGTTTGTGCCGATGACGCGGTTCGTGAAGAACGCGATATCGATCTGTTTGAAGCGGGTCTTCTCGATTCGATGGGGGCAATAGAGTTGCTTGTCGGCATCGAGGAGGAGTTTGGCGTTGAAATAGCCCCTACCGAAGTTGAGCGCGATGAGATGAATACGGTCAACCTGATCATTCATCAGATCGAGATCAGGCTATAGTCCTGAGACAACGTTCGCTTACTGATGGGGGATGCCGGTTAAGGCTGCCTACTATGACTACACACCACGCAAGAAGGAAAGCCGCCAAGTTTATTATGATCTCATCCGCTTACGAAGTTGCTTAAAGCAGTGCTGGGAGTGCTTCTCTGTCAAAACTCTGTGCCTAAACAAAAGTGCGCCCCTTCACCGGGGTGTACTTTTGTTATTATGGTTGACATGTGTTTTTGAATCCGATTAACCCCCTGACACCACCAGGGTTGCGAAGGAATCACCATGACTCAGCATGTAACCGAAAAAGACGTGTGCACCATTGCAACGTACACGCGTATCGGGCTTTCCGATGAGGAATTACCTCAGATGACGAAGGACCTCAACGCTATCATCGATAGCCTCAAACCCATAACCGAATATGACTTGGAAGGCGTTGAGCCGACGTTTCACCCTATCGGCAGCCTTTCCAACGTCATGCGCGAAGACGTGTGCGCCACTGGCTTCACCCAGGAAGAGGCGCTTGAAAATGCGCCGCACCAGCAGGATGGATGCTTTTTGATTCCTGCAATTTTGGGCGGAGGCGATCAATAATGAACGATTTTGCCTGCATGAACGTGCGCGAAATCCAAGCGGGTTTGGCGGCCAAGACCTTTTCTGCACAGGAAGTGGCCAAGGATTGCTTTGCGCGCATCGCAGCGGTCGACCCCACTATCCACGCCTTTCTTGAGTTGACCGAGGAAGCGGCTTTTGCCCAGGCGGCAAGCGTTGACGCCGCTATTGCTGCGGGCAATTTGGCGGCGTGTGGTCCTTTGGCGGGCGTTCCTGTGGCGTTTAAGGACAACATGAACCAGATCGGCACGCACACCACGTGCTCATCCCGCATGCTGGAAAATTACCGCTCTCCCTATACGGCAACCTGTGTGGCGAAAACCATCGAAGCGGGCGGTATTCCGCTGGGCAAGTTGAACATGGACGAATTTGCGTTTGGCTCTTCCACGGAAACTTCCGCATTTGGGCCGACGTTAAACCCGTGGGACACCGCGCGCGTTCCCGGCGGGTCTTCGGGCGGCTCGGCTGCGGCAGTTGCTGCCGGTATGGCCACCATCACGCTCGGTAGTGACACGGGCGGATCTATCCGTCAGCCGGGAAGCTTTTGCGGCGTCGTGGCAATCAAACCCACCTACGGTGTGGTGTCGCGCTACGGTGTGGTCGCCTTTGGTTCGTCGCTTGACCAGGTGGGTCCGTTCGCCCGCACGGTTGAGGATGCAGCCTGCGCACTCAATGCCTTGTCCGGGCGCGATCCGCTCGATTGCACCAGCCAAGATATCAGGACCGACTTTACCGCCAACTTAAACCAGGGCGTCGCTGGCATGCGGATTGGCATCGTCCCCGCATTTATGGATGCGCAGGGCTTGGAGCCCGAAGTGAAGGCGAAAACGCAGGAAGCTGCGGCGAAGTTGGAAGCGATGGGCGCCACGCTGGTCGAGGTCGATCTTCCCAACGCCCAGGCTGCCATGAGCGCGTATTACGTGCTGGGACCCTGTGAGGCGTTCAGCAACCTTTCCCGCTTTGATTCGGTGCGCTACGGCTATTGCGCGCCAGGTCACAAAGATTTGGGGACGCAATATGAAGCCAGTCGCGAGGCGGGATTTGGTATCGAAGCGCGCCGCCGCATCATGTTGGGCAGTTATCTTTTGTCGGCGGGTGTCTATGAGAAGTATTACTATCCCGCTCAGCAGGTACGTACGCTGATTACGCAGGATTATCAGCGCGCCTACGAACGAGTCGATTGTATTCTGTCGCCCGTGTCTCCCCGTACGGCGTTCGAGTTTGGCGAAATCGCCGATCCGACCTCGATGTATCTTTCCGATATGTTCACCATATCCATCAATATTGCTGGCAACGGCGGCATGAGTGTGCCCGTCGGTTTGGGCGATCAAACGCATCTGCCTATCGGTGTGCAGCTGATTGCTCCGGCGTTCAAAGATGAAAACATGCTGCGTGTGGCGGCCGCTCTGGAGTCAGCTTATCAGGCAACTTCGGTTGCACCCGATTTCGCTGACGGAAAGGTGGGTGTCTAATGAAGCAGCTCAACGAAGTATTGCAGGATTGGGAAGCGGTTATCGGCCTGGAAGTCCACGCCGAGCTGACCACGCTTGAAACGAAGATGTTCTGCGGCTGCAAGCTCGAATTCGGAGCCGACCCCAACACGCATACCTGCCCGGTGTGCCTGGGGCTGCCCGGTGCGCTACCGGTGCCGAACAAGGCTGCGATTGAATCGATTGTACTGGCCGGCCTGGCCACCAATTGCGATATCGAAAAGCGTTCGATGTTCTACCGCAAAAACTATTTTTATCCCGATATGTCCAAGAACTTTCAGACCACGCAGGGCCCCATCGCTTTTTGCATGCGCGGCAACCTCGATCTGATCGTGGACGGCCCGGCGGCCAAAGAACGCCCCGGTGCGCAGGGGGAATACGCGGCCAACATCGGCATTGAGCGCATTCATATGGAAGAAGACGCGGGCAAGATGAATCACGTCGGTGGCTCGGAGGGTCGTATCGCCGGTGCTACCCATTCGCTGGTTGATTACAACCGTTGTGGCACACCATTGATCGAACTGGTGACCGATCCTGATCTGCGCACGCCCGAAGAGGCGCGTCTGTTCATGCAAAAGCTGCGCCAGATCTATCTGGCTTTGGGTATTTCTGACTGCTCGATGGAGGAAGGTTCGATGCGCTGCGACGGCAACGTGAGCCTGCGTCGCTACGGCGAAACGAAGCTGGGCACCAAGACCGAGCTGAAGAACATGAATAGTTTCAAAAACTTGCATGACGGTTTGGCGTACGAAATCTGCCGCCAAGCTGAAGTGCTTGAAGAAGGCGGTATCATCTACCAGGAAACCCGTCATTGGGATCCGTCTGCTAAGCGCACGATCGTCATGCGCGTCAAGGAAACGGCCGATGACTACCGTCTGTTCCCCGAGCCCGATTTGGCTCCCTATGATCTTTCCGATGAATTCATCGAGGGTGTTCGTGCCAAGCTGCCCGAACTGCCCGCTCAGAAGCGCGATCGCTACCAGGAACAATTCGGTCTTTCCGCCTACGATGCGCGCCAAGTTTCCGATGACGTTGAAATTGCGGCGTTCTTCGAAGACTGCATGACCCAAGATGCTTCGCCTGCGGTGGCTAAGGGTATTGCCAATCTGCTGATCAACGATGTGACGGCGTACTTGAATGCGGCCGATGCTTCCGTTTCGCTGGAAGATACCAACCTGACGCCCGAATTTGCGGTTGAACTGACGAACATGGTCGCCGATGACGTGATTTCTTCCAAGCAGGGCAAGGAAGTGTTCGCGGCTATTATGGAAGAGGGGAAGGCTCCCGAAGCCATCGTGGAAGAGCGCGGCATGAAGCAGGTTTCCGATACCGGGGCCATCGAAGCGGTGGTTGCTGCGGTGTGTGATGCCAATCCCGACAAGGTGGAGCAGTACCGGGGTGGCAAAACGGGCCTGATGGGCTTTTTCGTCGGACAGTGCATGAAGGAAATGCAGGGTCAGGGGAATCCGAAAATAATCAACGAGCTGCTTGCGCAGAAGTTAGGGTAGGGGAATGGATCTGCTTATTGATATCACCGGTGAAATCAGCGGAGTTATGTACACGTACTTGCTTGTGTTCATGTTGGTCGGCGCCGGAATCTACTTCACGATTCGCACGAAGGGTGTCCAGTTTCGCTACATCAAGGATATGTTCACGGTCTTAACCGAGCAAAAGCATGTGCCGGGAGCCAAGAGCGTATCGTCGTTTCAGGCGCTTATGGTGTCTACCGCCAGTCGCGTGGGTACGGGCAACATCGCCGGCATTGCCACGGCAATCGCTACCGGGGGTCCCGGCGCGGTGTTCTGGATGTGGCTTATGGCGCTGATCGGAGGCGCTTCGGCGTTTATTGAATCGACGTTAGCCCAAATCTTTAAGGTGCGCGGCAAAGACGGCGAGTTTCGTGGGGGCCCGGCGTATTACATCGAGCAGGCACTCGGTAAACGCTGGTTGGGTATCGTGTTCTCCATTCTGCTGATCATCTGCTTCGCTTACGGCTTCAACGCGCTGCAGTCCTTTAACATGAGCTCATCACTGGAATACTACATTCCTGGTTACACCGATTCGAAAGCACCGTTTGCCCTGGCCATCGTGCTGGTGGTGTGCACGGCCTTCGTTATCTTCGGTGGCGCACATCGCATCAGCTTCATGACGTCGATCATCGTGCCGATCATGGCAATCGCCTACATCGCTCTTGCTCTGTGGGTAACCGTGACCCACCTCGGTGACATCCCGGCCGTGTTTTCCCTCATCTTCGATTCGGCGTTTAACTTCCAATCGATTTTCGGTGGTTTTGCGGGTTCGGTTGTGGTGACCGGTATCAAACGCGGTCTGTTCTCCAACGAAGCGGGTATGGGTTCAGCGCCTAACGCTGCGGCTTCGGCATCGGTTTCCCACCCCTGCAAGCAGGGCTTGGTGCAGGTGCTATCCGTGTTCATCGACACGATTGTCATCTGCACGTGCACGGCTATGATGATTCTGGTGTTTTTCGTCAATGGTGATCCGGGAACGCTTAACGGGATGCCGCTCGTGCAGCAGGCTATCAATTCGTCGGTGGGTGAAATGGGCATCCATTTCGTCACGTTCTCCATTTTTGCTTTTGCGTTTTCAAGCCTGATCGGCAATTACTTTTACGCTGAAAGCAATATCAAATTTATCAAGAACAACAAAACACTGCTGTTCGTGTTTCGCATTTCGTGCTTGGTTGCCATCTTTATGGGTGCTCAGTCCAATTTCGATCTGGCGTGGAATATCGCCGACATCGTGATGGGATGCATGGCGTTTGTGAATATCGTTGCCATCGTGTTGTTGGGTAAATGGGCATTTCGGGCGCTTGACGACTATACCGCCCAGCGCAAGGAGGGCAAAGATCCGGTATTTTATGCCGATAGCATTCCCGGCTTGCCGCCGACTCAGTGCTGGCACGAAACGGCCGCAGAACTTGCCGAAAATGACCGTAAGCTTGAAGCGGAGCACTCGGTTTAACGGTATGCTGAACGGATACGCATCGCGCATGAACTTCGCGTGCGATACGAATACATATTCTCAACCGGGCGCTTTCGGGCGCCCGGTTGCGTGAAGGAGGGGTGCATCATGCTTGAAGACGATAAACCGATCAAACCGTGGCGTCGCCAGAGGGAATCATATGAATTGCTCGAAGATCCCCATCCGAAGAAGTGGTACCGGCAGACGTTTTGGATCATCGTGATGTTGATCGTGTTTTGGCCGGTTGGTCTAGTGCTGGCGTGGAAAAGCGACTGGATTTTGCCCGCGAAATTGGCATCGGTTGTCTTCGTGCTGTTTTGCGTGGCAATGGTGCTGCATATGCAAGCGACGGTCGCGGCGCTGGGGTAGGGGGTATCATGGCGCGCTTTGGTGAAGACCACACGATTGTTTTGGCTGGCATCGGCTTCGATGATGACGGTCCGTACCTGTTGTTAAACGACCTCGACAACGCTTCCCAAACGCGGTTTTACGTGTTGGGTAAAACATTTTCCGTACAGCGCTTGCCGCGCAGGCGCTGTACGGGGTCGTTTGACCTGGCGACGCATAAGCGGCAGGTTTGTCCGATGGCACTTGAACTGCCCGGCGATTCCAAGGAGTCGATGTGCCCCGCGTGCCGCGAGGCGACCGGGTTCAATCCCGCATTCTACAACACGCCGGTGATTTCGCCGCAGCAACGCGCCTACAATCTCACGCCGCATTTCGTCTATATGGCGTATTTTGCGCCACAATACGTGAAGGTGGGTATTACGGCGCAGACGCGCGGTATCAAGCGTCTGCTTGAGCAGGGGGCTCGCGCAGCACTGGTCGTCGGGCGCTTCGACAACGCCGAAGACGCGCGCGAGATGGAAGCGCGTCTGTGCGCTCAGCCGGGCGTCTACGAGACGATGCGTATGGCCAAAAAGCTCGAGCTGTTCGTGGGAAGTCGCTACGATTTTGCCGAAGCGGAAATAATCTTATCGGCAACAGCCGAGCGTTTGGGAGTGCAGCCCACCGAGGCCTGCCTTGATTTGACGCCGTTCTATTTTGAGCGCACTGGTTTGGGTCATGACGAATTACAACTTCCCGGCGACGGTTCTGATGCGGTATGTGCGGGGCGCTGTATCGGCATGGTCGGACCGATGCTCGTATTCGAGCAGGGTGGAAATGCCTACGTCGTGGCGATCAAGGATTGGGAATCATATGAAATCAATCTTTATCGTGATGAGATAATCCACGAATACACTTTCGAGCCCTTGCAGATGTCGCTGCTTTAGGGCTTCTCGCCAAGCAAGATTGTCTTCCGGCAGCGGTTTCGCCGTGGTAACGATACGGGGCGGTTGATTATAATCCGAGTAGAATATGTTTTTCACCGATATGTTCTTTTGCTTTAGTACTCTATCGTGATAGAGTATCCGTATTATGAAACTATCGAAAGAAGCGATACCTATGAATTTCGTGACTCCTGCAGGTTTCCGTGATGTGTTGCCCGAAGAGGCATGTCTTCGTGAAGACCTTGGTCATAAGGTGCAGACCTGCTTTGCCCGTCGCGGTTACGCACCCATCGAGACACCGACGCTCGAAGTGATGGACGTGATGGAGGCGGGCGGGCGCATCCCTGGCGCTCCCTTCAAACTGTTCGATTCGCAGGGTGATCTGCTAGCTATGCGTCCCGACGTGACGCTGCAGGTTGCGCGCATGTGCGCCACGCGCCTCAAAGATGCCCCCGGACCTTTCAAGTTCCGCTACACCCAGCGAGTTTTCCGCGAAACTGATAAACAGGCCAGTGCCCGCGAGCTGACACAGATCGGTATCGAATCCATCGGCGAATCGGGTCCTGCCGCCGATGCCGAACTGGTCGGTCTGTTCGCCGAAGCTCTGAGCGAATGCGGTGTGGGAAACTTCACGTTGGCACTCGGTACCGTGGGCGTGCTGCGCGCGTTGTTGGAAGCGTGTCCGGCAACCGATGCGTGGAAGACCGCGGTGCTCGAAGCCTATCATGCTTCGAACTTCGTTGAGCTCGATATGCTGGTGGCGCAGCCTGATATTCCCGGACAATTTTCTCTTGCTGTCCAGATGCTACCGCATATCCGTGGTGGCCGTGCGGCAATCGATGCCGTGCGCACGCTCGTGGCTCCTCTCGGGTGCGCAGACGGGCTCGACGAATTCGAGAAAACATACGATTATCTGGTTGAAGATGGCTTGGCCGATTGCGTTTCGATCGATTTTTCGGTCATGAGTTCGTTTGACTATTACACGGGCATCGTGATTGAAGCCTACGTTCCTGGCCTTGGAACGCCGCTTGGCAGCGGTGGCCGCTACGACAACATGCTCGCTGCCTATGGGCAAAACCGTCCTGCCGCCGGGTTCGCCTTTTCCTTGGAACAGGTTATGGCGGCGCTTTCTGCAGGCGATGTGGCGCGAGAAAAACCGTTGCGTATCGCCGTGCCGAAAGGGTCGCTTAACACCGACACCATCGAAGTTTTGACCCGTGCCGGACTCGATACGACGGGGCTTAAAAATCCCGGTCGTCAGTTGATCATCCGCAACCCTGGTGTCGAATACATCATCGTGCGCCCCACCGATGCTCCGGTGTTCGTCGCGCTCGGTGCTGCCGATTGCGGTATCTGCGGCAAGGACTCCTTGCTCGAAGCTGCCTTGGATGTGGTTGAATTGGCTGATTTGAAATTCGGTGCCTGTCGCTTTATCGTGGCCGAACCCGCCGATGCGGGAGAGGTGGCATCGGCTCATTACCGCAAGTTGGGCTCCATCCGCGTGGCGACGAAGTATCCGCGCATCACGAAGGCGTATTATGCGCAGATCGGCATGCAGGTTGAAATCGTCAAGCTGCACGGCAATATCGAGCTGGCTCCGTTGACGGGCATGGCCGAACGCATTGTCGACATTACGGCAACCGGCACCACGTTGCGCGAAAACAACCTGGTCGTGGTTGATGAAGTGCTTGCTTCAACCGCTCGCTTCTTTGCGAATACCTGTGCTTTCCGTATGGACGAGCGTATCGGGTTATTGGCCGAATCACTGCAGAAACAAACGAAGGAGTAATCATGCGTCGCGTTATCTTGCAAGCGGGGGAAAGCTTTCAGAAAAAACACCTCAATCGCAGCGGTGCCTTCAACGCCGAGGCGCTCATGACCGCTACTCGCATCATCGAAGATGTGAAGGGACGCGGTGACGCTGCGCTGCGCGAATACACGGAGAAGTTTGATGGTGTTGCAATCGAACACTTCCGTGTTTCCGACGAAGTGATCGATGAGGCGATTGCGCACGTTGATCCGAAAGTCGAGCGCGCGCTCAGGCATGCGGCAACCCAGATTCGAGACTTTCACGAACGTCAGCGCCAGCAAAGCTGGTTTTCTATCCGCGAGGACGGCGCGCTGGTGGGCTCGAAAATCGAACCGCTTGATTCGGTGGGTATTTACGTGCCCGGCGGGCGCGCGCTCTATCCCTCGACAGTACTCATGAACGCCGTGCCAGCATCCGTTGCCGGCGTGAAGCGCATCGTGTGCGTTACGCCGCCCTCAAAAGAAGGTACGCTTGACCCGGCGATTCTTGAGGCCTGCCGCTTAGCGGGGGTTACCGAGGTGTACTGCGTTGGTGGCGCTCAGGCGGTTGCAGCTTTGGCATATGGCACCGAAAGCATCGAAGCGGTCGACAAGATTACCGGGCCGGGCAACGCGTTTGTGGCGGCAGCGAAAAAGATCGTATCCGGCGATGTTGGTATCGATATGGTTGCCGGCCCCTCCGAAGTGTGCGTCGTGGCCGATGCCACCGCTGACCCGGCATTGGTCGCTATCGACCTCATGGCGCAGGCTGAACACGATCCGCTGGCCAGCTGCTACCTGGTCACTTTCGATGAGGCGTATGCCGATGAGGTTGAACGCTGTATCGAGGTGCATACCAAACAATCCACGCGTGCCGAAATTACGACGGCATCTCTGGTTGATCAGGGTCTGATTGTCGTGTGCCCCGATGTGCCTGCCGCGATGGATGCGGTCAACATCATCGCGCCCGAACACTTGGAGGTGCACATGGCGCATGCGATGGATCTGCTGGGCTTAATCCGCAACGCCGGCGCTATTTTCTTGGGTGAATGGACACCCGAAGCGGTGGGCGATTACGTTGCGGGCCCCAACCACACCCTGCCCACGGGGGGTACGGCGCGCTTCTCTTCGCCGCTTTCCGTCGATGAATTCGTCAAGAAATCGAGCGTTATACAGTATTCTGCGGCATCGCTTGCAAATGATGCCGAAGCCATCATGACCATTGCGAACCATGAAGGGTTGTGGGCGCACGCGAAAAGCGTCGAGCTACGCTGCAACCTGATGAAAACAGGCAGTGTGTTCGGAGGGAAAATAAATGAATAGTATCTGCCGATCTTCAGCCCAGCTCGATAATCTGGTTCCCTACGATCCGAAATATCTGCCGGCGCAAGCTTCTCTTTCCGCTAACGAAAACCCGCAGGATATTCCCGAAGACGTTCGCCGGGAAATTACAAAGCGCATGAAACGTTTTTCATTTAATCGCTATCCCGATCCTTTGGCGACTGAGCTGCGCGAGTTGATTGCCGAAGCGAACGGCCTGGAAAAAGAGAATGTAGTGATTGGCAACGGTGGTGATGAATTGCTGTTCAACACCGCTTTGGCATGGGGCGGTCCGGGACGCACGTTCTTAAACATTCCCCCGACGTTTTCGGTGTACGAAAATAACGCGCGTCTTACGGGCACGACGGTGGTCAACATCGACCGAGATGAAAATTATGAAATCGATGAAGAGGCGGTGCTTGCGCGGGTGGCACAAGGTGATATCGATTACGTGATTATCGCTAGCCCCAACAATCCGACTGGCAAACTTGCCGATGAACGCTTTTTGCTCAAATTGCTTGAATCGACCAATGCGTTGGTAATGGTCGATGAGGCCTATTTTGAGTTTTCGCGTACCTCGATGCGGCCCTATTTGGCGCAGCACAAAAATCTGATACTATTGCGCACGTTTTCGAAGGCGTTTAGCCTGGCAGGGGTGCGTATGGGCTACCTTTTGGGTGACGTCGATGTCATCACCGAATTCGTCAAAGTGCGCCAACCATATTCCGTTGATTCGCTGGCGCAACTGGTGGCGTGCTGCGTATTCGAAAATCGCAATAGCTTTGCGCATGGCATTCTTGAGATCATCGAGCAGCGCGAAGTGGTGCTCGAAGCGTTGCGAAAAATTCCTCGCATCAAAGCATACCCTTCCGACGCGAACTATATTTTGTTCAAAACGAAGGACGCGGCGCGGGTGTGGGAAAAGCTCTACGCTCAGGGTGTGCTCGTGCGCGATTTCTCGAAATCGGCGGGGCTGACCGATTGCTTGCGCGTCACGATCGGATCGCCTGAAGAAAACCAGCTGTTTTTGGCGGCGCTCAAACAAGCGCTTTTGCCCGAAAGGGGATAAGGTGGATACAATCATTGCCGCTGCACGTACGGCGCACATCACCCGTACGACAAAGGAAACCGATATTGCACTCAGTATTAATCTTGACGGCACGGGTAAAACCGACATCGAAACCGGCGTAGCGTTTTTCGACCACATGCTCGACGCGTTCGGGCGCCACGGCTTATTCGATCTGACGGTGCGTGCGCGCGGTGACATCGAAGTCGACGCGCACCACACCGTCGAAGATGTGGGTATCGTGCTCGGTCAAGCGCTTGCGACCGCGATGGGCGATAAACTGGGCATCACGCGATTCGGGTCGGCGTATGTGCCGATGGATGAAACGCTCGTGTTGGCGGCTTGCGATATCTCGGGGCGCGGGCAGTTGCACTATGCGGTCGATCTGCCGATCGGAATTCTCGGAACGTTTGACACGACGCTTGCCAAAGAATTCATGATCGCGCTTGCGAGCAACGCGGGCATCACCTTGCATATCCGCAGCATCTGCGGCGACAATTCACATCACCTGATCGAGGCGGTGTTTAAATCGTGCGGTCGCGCGCTGTGTCAGGCTGTGACCATCAATCCCCGCATCGCCGATATTCTGCCTTCGACAAAGGGGTCGCTGTGATTGCTGTTGTTGATTACTGTAAGGGAAACCTGCGCAGCGTCGAGCGCGGTCTTTATGCTGCCGGAGGAAACGCACGCATTACCGATGACCCGGCGGTCATCGCCGCTGCCGATG
>JAVVXN010000037.1:0-2630 GCA_036651575.1 Raoultibacter sp.
GGCGTGTTATTTCTTCCTGCCGAAGAGGCGCGCGAAAAAGTCTCGAAGGGGATTTTTCTTGGTTGCGGGTTTTGGCGCAGGCGGCTGCTTTGGCAGGGGGCGTGATGCGGAAGGAATAGCGCTTGCGGCGTCGGTCGATGGTTGTTCGGTGCTTTGTGGGGGCTGCGCTTCCTGATCGACGCGGGTATCGGCTGGTTTGTCCGGGGTGGTATCCACCGACTCCTTTTGCGACGCTGCCGAAGGGGTTGTCGTGGTTGGGGTGGAAGCGTTCCTCGCTGTGTTGACGGGGGCCTCTGCTGCTTGCGCGGCATCGGGTTGGGGCTGGCTCGGTTGTTCGGCAAGCGGTTGACGTTCTGCTTCGGACAGGGTCGTTTCTTGTGGCATCGATGCTCGATTTTGCCCTTTGGCGAAAGCTTCCGGCTTCGCTTCCTGCGGCGGTCGGGTTTCGTCGGGTGTGCTGTTCGCTTCTCGTTGTGCCTCGTCGGCGGCGTTTTCGAGACGACGGGCATAGGCTTCCTGGATAAAGTGTTCCTGGGAATCGAAGAGTTTGGGATTGCCGTCGGCGTCGGTTTCCGCAAAAAATCCCAAGGGGGTATAGCTTTTGTCCGAGCGCAATTCGCGCAGTTTTGCGGTATCGGCGAGGGCGGTGTCGATGTAGCGTAAAATGCTGCGGCGCAACGTTTCGTTGAGTACGGGCCATGCGATTTCGATGCGTTTATCCATATTGCGGGTCATCAGGTCGGCGCTCGACAGGTAGATGCGCATGGAGTCGTGGGGGCCGAATCCGTAAATACGGCTGTGTTCGAGCAGTCGTCCGACGATAGAGAAGATGCGAATATTGTCGGTAACGCCGGGTATTTGAGGGATGAGACAGGAAATGCCGCGTACGAGCATGGTCACCTTCACGCCCACCTGTGATGCTTCAACGACCTTTTCGATGATGTCTTTGTCGGTGATCGAGTTCGTTTTAAAGAACAGTTCCGCCTCTTCGCCCGCTTGAGCTCGGAGCATTTGTTTTTCGATGCCGGCGATGATCAGCGGTTTTATTTGAAGGGGTGCCACCCATAACAACTCGTAGTTCGCCGATGCGTTTTCGAGAGCCATATTGCGGAAGAATTCCATCGTATCGCGCCCGATGATTTCATCGGTGGTGATAAAGGACAGGTCGGTGTAGAGCTTTGCGGTCTTTTCGTTGTAGTTGCCGGTGCCCAGCTGGGTGATGTGCTGTATTCCGGCGTCGGTTTGACGGGTGATGCAGCAGATTTTGCTGTGCACCTTGTAGTCGCGGAAGCCGTAGATCACGTGCGCTCCGGCTTCTTCGAATCGCTGCGACCATTCGATATTATTGCTTTCATCGAAACGCGCCCGAAGTTCGAAAAGTGCCGTGACGTCTTTGCCGTTTTCGGCGGCCGCAATGAGCGCTTCGGCGAGGTGGGATTGGCTTGCTAAACGATACAGCGTGATCTTGATGGATACGACGGTGGGATCGGCTGCGGCCTCGCGCAAAAGCTGCACGAAGGCATCCATGCTTTCATAGGGATAGGAAAGGAGCACCTCTTTTTTGGTCACCTGCTCGAGGATGGGGCGTCGACGATCGAGACAGGAAGGCCACTGCGGCACAAACGGCTCGTTGGTGAGCTCGGCGGCGAGGTTTCTGGTCTTGATGCGGGAAGCAAGACCCCAGGCGTAGCCCATGTCAAGCGGCACGCTGGTGACAAAAACCTGATGCTCCTTAAGGTTTAAGCGATTGAGCAAAAACTCGCTCATTACCGGAGAGAGTCGATTTTCGCATTCAAGACGGACGGGGGCCAAGCGAGAACGTTTTTTGAGAATGCGCTTCATGTGCTCGCGGTAATCTTCGTCGATTTCGTCGGTGCCTTCCGTTGCGTCAAGATCGGCATTGCGGGTGACGCAGATCACGTTGGTGTGCTTGACGGTGTACATGGAAAAAATCTGAGCGGCTATCATTTCGAGCGCATGTTCGATCAGGATGAATTGTAGATTATCGCCGGGTAATTCGATGACCCGTTCGCACTGCTTCGGCAGCGGGATCAGTCCGAGGGTAACCCCTGAGGCCGCATGGTTTTTTTCCTTCTTGTGGGTGTTCTTGCTGTCCTTTTTTACGTCGAAGACTTCGTCATCGAGACGAACCAACACGTAGAGCGCGCCGTTTTCCAGGTGGGGGAAGGGGTGGCGAGAATTGATGATCTGAGGAGAAAGAAAGGGAATAACGTTGTTGTGCAGGTGGGTATCGAGAAAAGCCGCCTGCTCTTCATTGAGGTCGAGGTGATGGAGGTTTTTGATGCCTTGTGTGGCCAATTTTTTCCGCACATTTTCGAAGATGGACTCCTGGATGGGATAGAGTTCGTGGCAGCGTGCGTATATGGCACTAAGCTGTTCGTTCGGTGTCATATTGGTTTTGCTGTCGCGCACCGCTTTTTTCAAGAGGCTCAAGTCGGTAAGGCTCCCGACGCGCACCATGAAAAACTCCTGCAAATTCGAAGAAAAAATTGAGATGAACGTGAGCCGTTCCAGGAGGGGTACCGTTTCATCGGCGCCTTGCGCGAGCACTCGCTCATTGAACGTCAGCCAGGAGAGTTCGCGGTTTTGCATGTAGGCGCACTCTTTTT
>JAVVXN010000037.1:2730-14879 GCA_036651575.1 Raoultibacter sp.
CTCTTTTTCGATCGCCGCATGCTTGGCGGTCGAAAGTGGTTTGCTTTCGGGAGTATCCGCTATCGTTTCGAGATCTTTCTTGGTCTCCATTGAGCACCCCTTCATCTTCTGTGACCTTACCTATGAGGGGGCGTGACACGGCCGCCCCCTGCGGTTTTATCGTGATTGCGTACCTGGTTGTCCTTGCAGTATACGCTCGATTAAGTATCCTTCCCGAACTCCGCCCTTGCAAATGCAGAGATTTTCGGTGCCGCAATCGTACATGATCTGCTTTAACAACAAGCATCCTGGCAAAAGAGTGTTGATGCGGTCGGGAACCGCTTTGAGGGCAAGGTGGCCGAACGCATCGGGATCCTTTCGGTACAAGGCGATGATCTCATCGACATGGGCTGGTAAAAGCGTATCGGGTCGATTGATCGTACCCGTGATCTCAGCATACATCTTGGCTGCGGCGCGCACGCTGCCGCCCACCCCGAAAAGACGAGGGTGGCGGTAGAGGGCAGAAGAAGCGCTCTGATCAAACTTCTGCTGAAAGGAGGCGGTGATGGCATCTGCTTCCTGTGGTGTTGGCAGGATGGCGCGCACTCCGTCGGCAAATGAGGAAAGAGAGCCTTGTCCGATGCTGATATTGTCGAAGTCGCGTCCCTTGGTAATTCTGGTGAGTTCGGTCGAGCCCCCGCCGATATCGACAAGCGTTCCCTCTTCGATTGCGGCGGCGCTCGAAGCACCGACAAACCCAAGATGTGCTTCATCTGCGGCGGAAAGCAAGCAGATCGGTTTTCTGATGCGCGCTTCGATAGCCGCCGTCGCTTCGGCTGAATTGGTGCAGTTGCGCAACACGGCCGTGGCAAAAATATCGAGTCTCGTGCACTTGAAATATTCCGCTCGCCGCAAATGGCCGTTCAAAACGCTCACGGCATGGTCGATACCCTGCGCGGTCATGGTGCCCTCGATGACGTGGGAGGCGAGTCCGGCCATGATCTTGTGATTGATCAGGCTTTGAAAGTCTTTTTTCTTTCGGTACGTTTTCCTGGTGTCATCTTTTACTTCGTAGATACAGGAACGAACGGTATTCGAACCGAGATCAATGATTCCGTAGTTAGGCATTGAATTCCTGTCTGTCTGCGAAAGGGCCTTTCTTCATATTTTAGGGGTTTAGCGACAGTTTTGAAAGCGGTATACGACGAATAGGAGGAATGGAGTATCATATTTTGTTTCAAGCTTTCTTTGTCTCGAATGCAGCACGATGATGTCGGGGTCGAATCGAGGGGGATTTCATGCTGGATAAAATTGATTTCGATGTGAGCAAGATTTCGAAAGAGGATTACAAGCCGCTTCATGATTCCCTGATCGAGCGTTTGGTGGTGTTGCAGCAGAAGGCTCGTCAATCCGGTATCGGGTTGGTGGTTTTGTTCGAGGGGTGGAACGGGGCTGGTAAGGGCGGTCGAATCTCTGATTTGCTCTTCGAGCTCGACGCGCGAGCGACGACGGTGCATGTGACCGAAAACTTCGACGTGAAAGATGCCAAACGTTTCCGCAACGAACACTACGGGGCTACGGATTATTATCCCCTGATGCAAGAATTCTGGAAGTCGCTCGGTCCACGCGGTAACATGACGCTTTTCGATCGTGGTTGGTACACCACCGCCGCCCAGCGGCTTATGTATGCCAAGCCCGACAAAGACGCTTCACGCAAGGAAAAGAGACGTTTTGAGGAAGCGTTGGGATTGAAGGCGAGCGCACACCTTCAATCGATCGAAAATTTTGAATCTCAACTTATTGACGACGGGTACGTTGTCGTGAAGTTTTTCCTGCATATCTCCGAAGAGGTGCAGCGTACGCGGTTGACCGGTCTGGCCAACGATCCCGCTACGGCATGGCGCGTGTCGAAAGACGAACTGTCCCATGTCGACGATTATGCGAACACCTATGACCTCTACGAGAGGCTTTTGTGTAAAACGAATTTTGACGCGGCTCCCTGGGTTGTGCTCAACGGCGAGGATAAGCGTCGATCGAACCTGGCGATCGTGCGTACCCTGATTGAAGCGGTCGAGTCGGCGTTGCGCAGGCAGAAAAATCCTGCCGATGCTGCCGCGGCGCAAGCGGCTTTTGCAAATAGCACCAAGCAAGAAAAGGCGATGGGCGATGAACGTACCCGAACACCCGAGCAGCAAGAGGAACTTTTAAGGAGCGCCGAAGCTGCGGCGTTACGGGCCAAGGCGCTGGCCCCGAAGCAGTCTCAGTTCGAAATCGTTTCCGACTTCCCGACTTTGCAGGGCATCGATCGCCACTTACGCTTCTCGCGCGAAGAATATAAAAAGCGTCTCACATTTGAGCAGGAGCGCTTGTTCGATCTGGAATTGGAAATGTATCAACGTCGTATTCCGCTCCTTATCATGTATGAGGGCTGGGATGCAGCGGGTAAGGGCGGCAATATCAAGCGGGTTGCCCAGGCGCTTGATGCGCGGGCATACACCATCTTTCCTTCGCCGGTACCAACCGCCCTCGAATTGCTCCATCCGCATCTGTGGCGCTACTGGATCAGCTTGCCCAAGGCGGGGCATGTCGGCATCTATGATCGTAGCTGGTATGGAAGAGTGCTGGTGGAACGGGTGGAAGGCTTCGCCTCGCCGGCGGAGTGGGCGCGTGCTTACGACGAAATCAACGAGTTTGAGCGCGATCTGCAGGAGTGGGGTGCAATCCTGCTTAAATTCTGGGTGGATGTGAGCCCCGAAGAGCAGTTGGCGCGTTTCGAGGATCGCGAGGCCGATCCGAGCAAGCAGTGGAAGATCACTGCAGATGATTGGCGCAATCGCGATCGGTATCCGCAGTATCGGGCGGCTGTGGAAGATATGTTCCGTTTGACCTCGACCCCGTATGCCCCGTGGATTCTGCTCGAAAGCGACGATAAGCTCTACGCGCGCATCAAAGCGTTACGAATCATCAACGATACCCTGGAAGCCCGCTTGCATGAAAAGTGAGGTCGGTATACCATAGGACGAACACATTTTACGTGATGATATGCGTTGTGGCGTGCGCGCCGGCGACGTTTGAGACAAAAGGGGTATACATGCTTAACATTCCTATGGAAGCCGTTTGGGTTATCGTTGCTGTGATCGTTTTGATCATTGTTGTTTTTATCGCAAAAGGCTTTTTTGACGAAATGAAGAAGAAATAGCACTACGGACACACCCGGTGTTTGAGAGAAAGTGTCTGTCGCTGGTTGGTTTGTGCTGTCCCGTGGCGCGTCGAGCCCATGGATATTACGTACAGAAACCGAGAAAACGCTTCTTGCGCCCCCCCTTTCGGGGGCGTTTTGTTTATTATTCAGGTAGTGCGATTACGAGCGTTTGCGTCTCAAGCTGGACGCAGCGCTTTCTTGTTTTCGCGGACAATGCGCTTCGGTGCGTTCGCATAACGAAAGGAATCCATGGCTGAGCATCTTAGATATGGGCAGGTGCTGCCGGCATCGAGCAGGCCGGCTCAACAGGGGCGCGGTATGCGTCCTTCGGTTCGTATGCCCCAGGGTGGCGCTCCTTTGCCCCCTAAAAAAAATGGACCCTGGCGTATTGTTTTCGGCATTGCCTTTATCGTGCTCGTGCTGTCTTTGATCGGTTTGGGAGCGATTGTTTTTAGCTACGTAGAAGGGCAAAATACTTATAAGGAAATCGCCCAAGAAGCTTTTGTGGCGCCGAGTGATCCAGCGCAGCTTCAGCTCGAACAGGTGGGTATCGATTGGGATGCACTGCGGAAGAAGAACCCGGAAGTGGTGGGATGGATATACGTTCCCGAAACGTCGGTGAATTACCCGGTAACGCACACCTCCGATAATGAAAAATATCTTTTAACCGATTTTAACGGTGATACGGGTTATTTGGCGAAGTTTGGCACCATTTTTCTCTCAGCCGAAAACAAGCCCGATTTTTCCGATGCGAACAATGTTGTATACGGGCACCACATGAACGATGGATCGATGTTCGGGTTTATCCACAAGCTCTTTGAGGAAAGCGCGTTTAACGAGCACCGAACAATGTATTTGTTTACCCCTGACGGAAATTATAAGCTTTCAACGTTTGCCCTCATCGCCTGCAAAGACGATGATCCTTTGGCCCAAACAAGCTTTGCTACGCCGGCTGACCTTCAGGCTTACGTGCAGGATAAAATCGATCGAAGTGCCGTTTCGCCTTCTGAAGCGCTTGACCCGGCAGGTATAACGCGGGTATTTTCGTTGGTGACGTGCGACAATGTGACCGACGCTGGGCGAGAAGTTCTCTTTGCTTCGGTGGTTGAGAGCACGAAGGTCGAAGCTGCCCCCAATGACGCAGGTGTGGGTAAGAAACAAACCAACGAAAAAGACGCCGTTAATCCCAACGATGCACGTGTCGTTGAGCCTGCGGCAGAGGAGGCTGCATGAGTACTGCCATTTTTCCCGGGGATCGACCGGATCGTCTCGAAGAAGCCTGTGCTGTTTTCGGAGTCTATGCGCAAGGCGAAGACGTTGCCCGTCTGACGTGCTTCGGGTTGCAGGCTTTGCAGCATCGCGGTCAGGAAAGCGCTGGCATTGCGGTGGGCGATGGAGAAACCATCATGGTCACCAAGGATTTAGGGCTGGTCACGCAGGTGTTTAATGAGGCATCGCTTGCGGCATTGCCGGGATACGTCGCCGTAGGTCACGCCCGTTATTCGACCAGTGGCGCGTCTTCGTCGTGGGAAGCGGCCCAGCCTCACATTTCCGCTATTGACGAGGTGCTGATAGCGCTTGCGCACAATGGCACTCTCGTCAATACCAACGCTATCCGGGCTCAGCTCATCGAAGAAGGGGTGCAGTTTCGCTCCTCTGCTGACAGCGAGGTGGCGGCGAAGGTCATCGGCCGGGCGACCCGGCAAACACACCATTTACGCGACGGTATTCGTACCATGATGCAGATGCTCGAGGGAGCCTATGCCATGGTACTTGCCAGTCCCGATTCGCTGTATGCGTTTCGCGACGCGCACGGCATCCGTCCTTTATGTATCGGTAAATTACCCGACGGGGGCTGGGTCGTTTCGAGCGAAACCTGCGGTCTCGATATCGTTGGTGCGGAATTTGTGCGCGATGTTGAACCGGGCGAGCTCGTCCGGTTCAATGCCGATGGCATGTATGCCGAGCAAGCGATTCCCGCCCAAAAGCGTGCATCCTGTATCTTTGAGTACGTCTATTTTGCGCGGCCGGATTCTGTGCTCGATGGCCAAAGCGTCTATCAGGCGCGACGCAATATGGGTCGCGTTTTGGCGCAGGAGGCTCCCGTCGAGGCCGATCTGGTATTGGGCGTTCCCGACTCAGGGGTGCCCTCCGCGATGGGGTATGCGCTGCAAAGTGGCATTCCGTATTCTGACGGCATCGTGAAAAACCGCTATGTGGGTCGCACGTTTATCGCTCCGACGCAGGCGATGCGCCAGATGGGCATTCGCATCAAGCTCAATCCGCTTCCTTCGGTTATCGAAGGCAAGCGCTTGATCGTTATCGATGACAGTATCGTGCGCGGCAACACGTCGAAAAAACTTGTTGCCATGCTGAGAGCTGCCGGTGCCAAAGAAGTGCATATGCGTATCGTTTCCCCCGAGGTGCGGTGGCCCTGTTTTTACGGCATCGACACCGACACTCAGGATCAGCTGATTGCGGCCACTATGAATCTTGAAGAGATGAACGATTACATCGGCACCGATTCCCTTGCTTTTATTTCGTTGGAAGGGCTGCATTCAGCAGTACATGCACACCACGAGTCGTTTTGCGACGCGTGTTTCTCGGGCGAATACCCCGTAACCATTCCGGATGCCTTGCAGAAAAAAGGGTTTTTGGATACAAGTGTTCAGAAGAGTAATTTCTTGGACGAGGAGTAGATATGACCGAGAGAATAACCATGCCCTGCACGGAAAGCGAAGGGGCTGTTGCGATGCCAAGTTGGGTAACCGAAGATGCGACGACGTACGCACAAGCCGGCGTCGATACTGCAGAGGGTGCTCGCGCGGTTGACGCGATCAAAGATGCGGTGCACACCACCTATCGCAAGGAAGTTATCGGTGATATCGGGGGTTTTGGTGGCTTGTTTTCCATTGCAGCTGCCAAGCAGATGGCCGATCCGATTTTGGTGTCGGGCACCGATGGCGTGGGCACGAAGCTTAAGGTGGCTCAATTGGCGGGCAAGCACGACACGGTCGGTATCGACCTGGTCGCCATGTGTGTCAACGATATTTTAGCTACGGGGGCGGAGCCTTTGTTCTTCCTCGATTATATCGCCATTGGCAAGCTGAAAGCCGAAGCGGTGGCCGAAGTGGTTGCTGGTATAGCTGAGGGCTGTAAGCAGGCGGGCTGTGCGTTGGTCGGCGGCGAAATGGCCGAACATCCCGGCGTGATGGATCCGGATGATTATGACCTTTCCGGTTTTTGTGTCGGCGTGGTCGATCGTCCCCTGATGCTTGACCCCTCAACGGTGGCCACAGGCGACGTGCTGCTCGGTCTGGCTTCGAGCGGACTGCACTCCAACGGGTATTCACTGGCACGCAAGGTGTGTGTCGAGAACAAAACTCATTATGAACTTCGTTTGGCTCGCGAAGAGCTTGACGGGAGCAACGTGCAGGATGCCCTGCTTGAACCCACGCGTATCTATGTGAAGTCGGTGCGCGCTGCCCTGGCGGCCCATCCGCACGCAGTGCATGCGCTCGCCCATATCACCGGCGGCGGTATTACCGAAAACCTTGATCGCGCCTTGCCGAAAACGCTTGATGCCGTGGTTGATCTGGCGTCGTGGGAGATGCCTCCCATTGTGCCCTTCACCTGTCGCGCGGCGCGCTTGAGCGAAACGGAGGCCTTAAAAACATTTAACATGGGTATCGGAATGGTGCTTATGGTTGACGCTGATCAGGCAGAAACCGTGCAGAAAACCTTAGAAGATCAGGGCGAAGCGGTCTACCGCATCGGTGGGGTCGCTGCGGGCACGGGGGTTGTTCGCTACACCAACGAAGGATCGCTTCTATGAGCGATTCCGCCGTTGGTGTAGGTTCTTCCCCGCAAGTTTCTCCTGCTCAGTTAGGGCCGTTGAAAATCGGCGTGTTGCTTTCCGGGAGCGGAACCAATCTGCAGGCTCTCATCGATGCTATTGCGTCCGGAAGCCTCGACGTCGAAATCGTAGAAGTTATCTCTTCTCGTCCCGACGCATTCGGACTCAAGCGTGCTCAGCAGGCGGGTATTCCCACCTGCTCGCTGAACCGAGAGGTCTACGCTGACCCCGCGGTGGCAAACGAGGTGATTGCGACGGAGCTGACCTGCGCCGGTGCCGAGTACGTGGTGATGGCGGGATATATGCGCATGCTGGGAGCAGAGGTGCTTGAAGCGTTTCCCGATCGGATCATCAATCTGCATCCGGCGCTCCTGCCTTCATTTAAGGGTGCGCACGCCATTGAGGATGCGTTTAACGCGGGCGTGAAGGTGACCGGTATTACCGTGCATTTTGCCAATGCCGAATACGACAAAGGGCCCATCATCGCACAGCGTGCGATCGAAATCCGCGAATGCGATACGCTTGAAACGCTGGAAGAACGTATCCACGAAGCGGAACACGAGCTTTATCCGGAAGTTTTGCGCCTGCTTGCCGCACGGTGCGTAAGAATCGATGAGAATAGAAAGGTGCACATCAGTGAATAAAGCAACATTGCAGCACATCATCGAAGATATTGTCGCGGGTGAAACTCCCGCGATGACCACGGAGGATTTTCCTTGTTTTTCCGAAGAGGCAACAGCGGGCAATGCCTACGTATCTCCCGCTGTGCTCGACGAGATAGCAGCAAGTCTCACCGCTGAGGACATCCCCACGCTTGAACGGGCAATACGTGCAATTGATGAGGAAGATTTGGGCTGGCTTGGTTTCAAGATCGTATTCGATGCGCCGGTGGCAACTTCTAACACCGACAACGAAGTGACGAAAAAGTACGGGGAGGTAGGGTCTGCCGATGGGCGCTGTCTCCTCTTTTTTTGCAACGACGCCAAAGAAGTGGTTGCGTCGCGCGACTATTCGGCCCGCGATTTGTTCCAGATGAAAGATTCCACCCGCGGTCCCTCCATGCACAACGAACAGTTTGCTGGTTTGACGTGGGTGTCCGTTCCCCTGTTTGACCGTATCCATGTATGGCTTTGCGGTGCATCGGATGTGGCGAGCGAAGTGGCAACCTTGGCAACCCACGTGGGTTTTGCCGTGACGGTTATCGATTACGACACCGCCTACCTCAACGAAAAGCGTTTTCCCCTCGCCGAGCGCATCGTGCTTGATAGCTTCGACGAACTGGGCGGCATCAAGGCGCAGCCGCAAGATTATGTGTGCGTGCTCACGCGCGGCCACATGCAGGATCCCGAAAGCTGCGTGTGGGCTCTAACCTGCGGGGTGCACTATGTCGGCATGATGGGGTGTGCGGGCAAAAACGAACGAGTCTGCGAATTATGCACGGCCGCCGGAATCTCGGATGACGAATGGAATCGCGTGAAGCGACCGATTGGATTGAAATTTGGAGCGAAGACTCCCGCCGAATTAGCTCTTGCTATCGTCGGGGAATTGGTTGATGTTCGTTATAAACAACGCTACAGCGCGAGCGCGCAAGCAAAGCATGAGGCAAGTCTAGGGAGGAACTAGAGTGGAAAACCCAAAGGTTAAGCGAGTACTTATTTCAGTTACCGATAAGGCGGGTGTCGCCGATTTTGCGGCAGCGCTCAGTCAGGAATTCGGGGCACAGATTATTTCAACGGGAGGAACTGCTCGCGCGTTGGCTGAGGCGGGCGTTGCGGTAACCCCGATCGAAGAGGTGACGCATTTTCCCGAGATGATGGACGGTCGCGTAAAGACGCTGCATCCTTTGGTGCACGGTGGTCTTTTGGCCAAGCGCGACAACCCGAGCCATATGGCTCAGGCGGCTGAGCACAACATCGATATGATCGATATGGTCGTGGTCAATCTCTATGCCTTTACGAAAACGGTTGATTCGGGTGCCGATTTTGCCACCTGCATCGAAAACATCGACATCGGTGGTCCCTCGATGTTGCGTTCGGCCGCAAAGAACTTCGAATCGGTTGCGGTCGTCACCGATCCGACAAGCTACGATGCCATTCTCGCCGAAATGCGCGCCAATGACGGGGCCACAACGCGTGACACCCGTGTCAAGTTGGCCCTGGAGGTATTCCAGACAACGAACGCCTATGACGGCTCGATCGCTGCGTGGATGCAGGGCCAGGTGGCAGGCGATAAAGGCGATAAGTTCGCGGCGGCAAAAGATATCAAGCTGACGAAGGTACAGGATTTGCGCTACGGCGAAAACCCGCATCAGCAGGCAGCATTTTATCGTCGCGACGACTACAGCATGCCGGGCTTCAGCCTGGCGCATGCCACCCAGCATCAGGGTAAAGAGCTTTCCTACAACAACTATCTCGACCTCGATGCCGCTTGGGCAGCCGTTCGAGAATTCGATAAGCCGGCTTGCGTCATCGTCAAGCATCTGACCCCCTGCGGCGTGTGCGAAGACGACAATATCGTAGAAGCTTATCAGCGCGCTCATGCCTGCGACCCCGTTTCGGCCTACGGCGGCGTTATCGCGTTTAACCGCGGCATCAACGCCGATATCGTGACGGCCATTTTCAATAACAAGCAGTTTGTCGAAGCCATCATCGCGCCTCAGTTTGCCGCCGATGCGCTTGACATGTATTCTGCAAAACCCAACGCACGCCTGCTTTCGACCGGTGGCGTAAACCCGGCCGGACACGAAGTTGAATATCGTGCGGTAGAAGGTGGCCTGCTGTGTCAGGATAGCGACGCTGCCGCCGAAGACCCGACCACATTCACTGTGGCAACGAAGCGTCAGCCAACCCCCGAAGAGCTCGATGAACTGATCTTTGCGTGGAAGGCTTGCAAGTCGGTCAAGTCGAACGCCATCCTGCTGGCGAAAAACCATGCGAGTGTGGGTGTCGGTGGGGGACAACCCAACCGCGTGAATTCCGCTCAGATCGCCGTTGTCCAAGCGGGCGATGCTGCCTCTGGCGCCGTTGCGGCCTCCGATGCGTTCTTCCCCTTTCGCGACGGCTTCGACGTTTTGGCGCAAGCTGGCGTGACTGCGGTCATCCAGCCGGGCGGTTCGATTCGCGATGAAGAGGTTATCGCTGCGGCCGACGAGCAGGGACTGGCGATGGTGTTTACGGCGCATCGTCATTTCCGCCACTAGTACAACCTGATGGTTTTTCGTGCTTGAGTTTTACCTGCGAAGGCGCGTGACGAAGATTTGCTCGTCACGCGCCTGAAAGAGGGGACTTGGTTATTCGGCGTTTGCGCCGGTGATGCCGTTGAGGATGGCGGACACGATGCTGATTACGATACTGGCGACAAAGGCGCTGCCAAACGTGTCGATCACGAAGCCCACCTGAAAAATTCCGTTGGCCAGCCATTGCGCGAGGTACAGCATGAACGTGTTGACGATCAGCGCAAAAATACCCAGAGTCAAAACGGAAATGGGTAAGCTGAGAAGCTGCATGAGGGGACGGATTGTCTGATTGATCAGGGCGAGGAAAAGCGCAAAAACCGCGATGGCAAGCCAGGATTCCGTGGTGCCTAAAACTTCGATGCCGGGAACAAGCCATACGGCCACGCCGACAGCGATTGCGATGCCAAGCCAGCGAATGAGGAAGTTCATGGGGATCCTTTCGTCGTGCAATCCTTCGGGATGTGTCTGATTCCAACTATATCAGAGGGTGCATGAACGGGGAGAGTCTTGTCATCGTCTTGCAACCTGACGGCTTGTGGGTGTTTGTCTGAACGTCTTTGAAACGTGGGTATGTTTGGGGAAAACGAGCGCTTTCTTCCCCCGGGGACTTTTCTGTGACACAATGAGCCCATGAAAAAAAACAAAGCGAAATCTCAAACAAAAATAAAAACAAAACATGCACAGCGTAAGCTGCAGGCGACTTGCGCTCGGCCGTCTTCGCGCAAGGTGCAATCGTCGAAGCCACGACCGGCGGAGCATCCGCGGACTGAGGTTTCTGTTGTTGGCGAGCAGCAGACTTCTTCCGAGCGTCGCGTGCGCAGTGAGCAACGCGATGTCGAACGCAGCGGACGAGCACAAAACGCTGCACGTTGTGCGACGCTGTGTCCGGTTGAGCGGGAGTGTGGCGCATGTCAGCTGCTTGAAGTGCCTTACGAAAAGCAGCTTGCCGACAAGCAAACCACGATCGCCTCCCTGTTTAGGGGTGTATCGGGACCAGTAACGGTGCTCGATACTATTTTGGGCATGGAAGACCCCTTCTACTACCGCAGTAAGGTGGTTTCCCCCTACGCGCCCGGCAAGAAGATCAAGGACGCCCGTGCTGATTCACGGGTCGCACGCTCAGGCAAGAACAACGGTCGCAACAACAAGGCCCGCCACGAAATTTTGTGCGGCATGTACGCGGCGCACTCGCATCGCATCGTGGCCACCGACAAGTGCCGCATCGAAAACCAGGTGGCAAAGCGCGTCGTGCTGGCCATCCGTGATTTGATGCCGCAGTTTCGCCTCGAACCCTATCGCGAAGATACGGGTACGGGCTTTTTGCGTCATGCGGTTGTGCGGGTGGGTCACACCAGCGGGGAAGTATTGCTGACCCTTGTAACCAACGCCCGTCAATTCCCCGGGTCGAAGAATTTCATTCGCGAACTGGTGCGCCGTTGCCCCGAAATAACCACGGTGGTTCAAAATATCAACCTGCGCCAGACAAACGTGATTCTGGGCGAAGCTGAACAGGTGCTCTACGGGCCTGGCTTCATTTTGGACAACATCTGCGGGCTCAGTTTCCGCGTTTCATCGCATTCATTCTACCAGGTCAATACCGTGCAGACCGAAGTGCTCTACCGTCGAGCTATCGAAATGGCGCAGCTGCACGGCACCGAAACCGTGCTCGATGCGTATTGTGGCACCGGCACGATCGGGCTGGTGGCGGCGCGGGGCTTTGAAAGTTCTACCAGGTTTGTTGCACCTCCCGTCGTTGAAATCAGTGGCTCGGGGCGCGCCACTGAAGAAGTGCCTGGTGGCGTCGATGGTGCCGCCGAACAGGTGCGCGGTGCTTGTGCTGCCCATGTTATCGGGGTCGATAACGTCGCTTCCGCCAT
>JAVVXN010000038.1:0-14261 GCA_036651575.1 Raoultibacter sp.
CGTCGTTCACACCGGACCGGGACTCATCGGCATCGGCACGCAAGTACTCGACTAGGCTCTTTGCAACTCACGGCGGTTCTCGCACCTCACGAAACGAACCGAAGAATTCCTGAAAGGGAAAATTCTTCGGTTCGTTTCAGGTAATAAAAGTCATCCAATTTCATCAACCGCAAGGCTTCTACGCGTCCAGACTGTAGGAAAGATGCAGCACGGTAATGCGAGCAAGTGCGTCTTCATCCAGGTCACAACCTAAACCGTACTCATAATTTTCAGGGTTAAGCATCACGCAGCCCTGCTTTAAAACAAAGGGCGGCACCGTAACATCCTGGGGAAAATAACGCGCCGAATCGTTGAGATCACCGGGGATGTCGATGCCCGGCAGCGTCTGAAACGCCGCATGGAGACGTTTCGAAACGCCCGTATCGTACATACCCCCCATCCACACTTCGATATTGCGTCCCTGCGCCCAGCGACAAAACGCCAATGCCAGCGAGACACCACCCAACTTGGCAATCTTTACCGTATAGCAGCGCAGCACGGGAAACATGAGCGCCTCACGCAAGTCGTCAAGCGTAGCTACCGACTCATCGAGGCAAATGGGCGTCTTCAGTAAGCGTTGCAGTCCCGCCAAGCGCGCATACAGCGCGCGCGGCCCCGTCGCAAGTTCTCCTTTGTGAGGGCAAAGCGGCTCTTCGATGCAGCGCAGGCCCAGCCGGTCGATCCTATTCAGGATATCCATATCGGCCTCAGTGTAGCTTTGGTTGGCATCGGCCATCAGCATGACTTCAGGAAACGCCGAACGCACCGCACTGAGAACCTCGAAATCATTGCCGGGGCAAATCTTGATCTTCACTCGCGTATAACCCGCATCGACCGCCTGTTGCACAGCGGATAGCGTTTCTGCAACCGAAGCGATTCCGAGGACGACACCACCGGGTACCGACACGACTTCACGGTGCACGCCCTGCCCCTCAAAAGAAGCCGCTTCTGATGACGACACGACTTCACGATCCAAAGCATTCCCCGAAAAAATCGTAGGTGCCTGGTCGCAAGACTCTTCGACCACGTCAACACCGTCCGTCGACCGCACACCGCCAATCAGTTGCCAGAGCGGCTGATTGACAATCTTTCCGTACAGATCCCACAACGCCGGCTCTAAAGCACCGCACGCCAGAGGGTAGCGCGCCGCATCCTCGCAGTCGATAAACGAAGCTGCCACCTCATCAGGGTGAAGATACACGCCGCGCAAAACCTGCGGTATCAACTGCTCCTCCAGCACCCGCACGTCATCTTCTATCGTTTCGGGCAGATACCAATCACTCGAAAATGCTACGCATTCACCCAATCCCGTACGCCCCCGGTGATCGGTGACGCGAACAAGCAGCGACTCGCGCTCTTCCAAAAGAGTTTTTGCGGTACGAATCGGTTGCACCAACGGTTGCTTGACCCGAAAAACTTCGACCCGCATCACTTCCAAACGCTCATCGTAGAGCTTGCGCAGGGCTGCTCGATCAACCTTTCCAATACCGGTACGGGGAAAGCCCTCCAGCGCGCAAATACACCGGGGATGATACAGGCGAGAAAGCTCATCTTCAAGGGCATACTCCACCGAAGCCGCAAAAGCCTGCAGCGAAACCGGTGCTTCAAAACAGTCCTCATCAGCACGACTTGGCAGCGCACTACCCACCCGAGTCGACCGCTCCACAAACGCAACAGGACGGCGACCCCATACCTCATCGGGTGCCCCAAACACATAGGCATCAGCAACGCCCGCCACGCGCAAAAGCTTTTCCTGGATTTCGGCCGGATAGATATTTTCGCCACCGGAAACAAACATGTCGTCGGTTCGCTCGGCGACACACAACCGCCCCTCGGTCATGCGCGCCAAATCCCCCGTAAGAAAAAATCCGTCGACGGTGAAAGCGGCACGCGCATTGAGGTATCCCGAAAAAACACCCGGGCCCTTTACGGCAAGCTGCCCGACACCATCTTTTTCGGGTGCGATAATGGTCGCTTCATAACCGGGTAAAAGGGTAAGCTCTCCCGAAAATCCTTCCACTACCAGCTGCGATGCCATTTGACTCGACGTTTCAGTCATGCCGTAGCTCGCGTAAACCCGCGCGCCAAGGGCCAAAGCATCATCGAGGGTATGCGGATTGAGCGCAGCGCCACCCAGCAAGATACACTGATAGCGCGCGATTGCCTCAGCACATTCCTGTGCCGTTGCGTAGGCGATGAGATCCTGCAACATCTTGTCGACCACCGAGAGATGGGTCGCCTCAAAGGTTTCCCCATCGCACACAATCCATTCGGGATCAAAGCGACGGTACAGCACAAACGACGATCCATTACACAGCGACCGCACCAAGATCTGGAAGCCGCCGATGTGGTACATCGGCAAAGCAAGCTGCCATACACCCTGGCCGTATTCGTGCAAGACCGCATTTGATGCCTGCGCCGATCCGACAAGGTTTTCCCATGTCAAAGCGACCGCCTTGGGCTTTCCTGCCGTTCCCGACGTAAACATAACCAGCGCGCGCTCCTTGGCGGAAAACACCGCCGCACAACGCTGTGCATAATGGGAAAGCGTTCTCGTGGTATCCGGAGCCTGTGCCGCCTCCAACAGCCGCGTCGCGTCATCTTCGGTAAGGCGCGCAGCAACGCGCACGCCGCCAAATCGCTCCAATTCGGTCACCCGTTCGTTTTTTTCCAAATCGGTCAAACGGTGATTGAGTGCCACAAGAGAAAATCCTCCATACGCAGCAGCAAGTGCCAAAAAAACAAATGCGGGGCAGTTTTCCATGTCGCATACCACGGTCGATCGCCGCTTCACACCCCGTTGCTGCAAGGCATGGGCCAAGCCCGCCGCAGAAAGACGCACCTGAGCGTAGGTGTAGATGCGCCCTCCAAAAGAGAAACAGGTGTTCCGAGGATACTTTTTTGCTAAATATTCAAAATCTGGAATCACGGCGCACGCAATCCTTAGGGAAACTTCGGGAATTGGTCAAAATCGGGCATCCGCTTTTCTTTGAATGCGTCACGCCCTTCTTTGGCCTCATCGGTGGTGTAATACAGCAGCGTCGCGTCACCGGCGAACTGTTGCAGCCCTGCAAGGCCATCGGTCGCTGCATTGAATGATGCCTTCAAAAAACGAAGCGCCGTCGGAGAAAATTGCATCATTTCTTCAGCCCACGAAACGCATTCCGCCTCGAGATCGTCGAAGGGCACGACGCGATTCACCAGCCCCATTTCAAGCGCTTCGGCCGCAGAATACTGGCGGCAAAGATACCATAT
Organism: Raoultibacter sp.; assembly: GCA_036651575.1. Classification (GTDB taxonomy): domain Bacteria; phylum Actinomycetota; class Coriobacteriia; order Coriobacteriales; family Eggerthellaceae; genus JAVWGW01. The sequence goes on from JAVVXN010000038.1 coordinate 3,295, forward strand.
TTCGCGTGCCTTCTTCTGCCCGACGATAGAAGCCAGATAACCCGCACCATATCCGGCGTCAAAGCTTCCGACCTTAGGCCCGGTCTGACCAAATTTGGCCGACTCTGCCGCAATCGAAAGATCGCACAGGATGTGCAGTACGTGGCCACCGCCGATGGCGTAGCCGTTGACCATCGCAATGACCGGCTTCGGAACGATGCGAATCAAGCGTTGCAGGTCGAGCACGTTTAAGCGCGGGATGTTATCGGCACCCACATAGCCACCGTTGCCGCGTTTTTTCTGGTCACCACCGGAACAAAACGCCTCATCCTCAATGCGGCCACCATGGTTTGCGCCCGTAAGCAAGATCACGCCAATGCCCGCATCGTCGCGCGCAACCGTAAACGCATCGTAGAGCTCGTTGACCGTCAGAGGAGTAAACGCGTTGCGGCACTCGGGTCGATTAATCGATATCTTCGCAATACCGTTATAGGTTTCATAAATTATTTCCTCGTAGACCTTACCCGGCCTCCAGGGAAACGTCTTGTTATTGCTCATGCATTTCCTTCCTCATTCCGATTATCGCTCATGCGAAGAAAAGGTTCCACGTGATCGTAAAAAGACGTTGGATTTTCAAAATGGACATTGTGTCCCGCCGAAAGCAACGCGCACTTCGCAGCACCACACGCGGCAAACATTTCCGCAACTTTAGTATATTTTTCGTCAACCATACCGGCAATATAGAGAACCGGCATCGGCAAATCGCAAATGGTATCGCCAAACAACGGCATCGTGTGTTGCCCGGCGCAGCGCACGCTGCGAGCCAGCGCGTCGCAGCTGTTGTCAAGCCGTTCTTGATGGAGGCGTTCGCGCATTTCCAAAGGAAGATGGCGCTGCGTTTCAAACAGAGGAATATTCTCCCAATACTCCACAAACGATGCGATGTCATCTTTGTCCAACCGCTCGGCCAAAAGGGCATCGTGCGCATTGGACACCGCCCTCTCTTCAGGGGTTTCAGGACCGAGAGCAGCGCTTTCCAGCACGAGCGATGCCAGCTTCGACGCATGGGCGCGCACGTAGGCAAGTGCCACGCGACCCCCCATCGAATACCCGAGCAAATGCACGGGAGCACCGATTGCTGAAATCAAAAGATCGAGTACGGCAACGCGCGTTTCAAGTCGATAGGGATCATCAAACATCGGTCGATCGCTGAGCCCAAATCCCGCAAAGTCAAGCGCGTAGACCGGTCGGTTTCGAGCAAACTGCGGCGCCAAATCGCACCAGGTGGCAGAACTCTGAGCAAAACCATGCAACAAAACAAGCGGCACGCCCGGCGCGTCTTCAGACCACGACCGCACGTGACGGTTCACACCTTGATATCGTAATTCTTCCATGGCACATCCTATTGATAGGGGGCGTAGCGCTGCGACACACCCGCAAGCGGCACTTCGATTTCAATCAAACTAATTCCCGGCACACGCACCATCTGCGAATACGCATCCACCAGATCGGGCACGGTAAAAACACGCCGGTACGGCAGAGCGAAACCCTCGGCAATCGAGGCGAAATCAACCGCCTGAGGCGTTACAAAAAGCCGCTCAAAATAATCTTCGGTCGATTTCTGCGGCAGCATATCGAAAATGCCACCGCCGTGGTTGTTGAGCAGCACCACGACCATGCTCGGAATATCGTATCCCTCACGTGCCTGATGAACAAGCATTTCCTGCTGGAGCGCAAAAGCGGGTAAATCATGCAAAAGCGTCAAATCGCCCGTCAAAAACGTCGCATGCCGAAAACGCTGAGCCGCACCAAGCGCCGTTGAAAGCGTGCCATCGATACCGTTGAGACCACGATTGCACAGCACGCGCAGCCGCTTGGGGTTCTTTACATAAAACGTATCGAGTGCGCGAATGGACATGCTGTTGGCACAAAACAACAGCGAGTCGGCGGGTAGACAGTCAAGTAAACCATACACGAAAGCACCTTCAAACCCATCGGAAACCGCAGCCACCGCCGCTATACGAACCCGTTCGGCATCGTTTCGCGCGATCCAATCCTCGGCAAAACTCTGCTGTCGGAGATGAGGAGCTCGCGCAGCAACCCGCAGCGAAGCCACAAAATCTCCGGGAGTCATCTGGACGAACAGATCGGTCGCCGCGTTGAAATCACGCGTCTGCACGGGATCAACCACGATCTGAAGGGGGAAAAGCGCGCCCAAAGCCATACTCGCCCGCTTCGATACGGGATAGCGACCGAAACGAATAACGAGTTCGGCCGCGGGACACTTGGCCTTTCCGAAAATATTATCATAATTATCAATCACCAGCGGATCATCGACCGAGCGCAACCCGGAAAGGGGATCGGCAAGCAACGGAAGGTGCCAATCGCGGGCCCAGGCAAGCAGCGCACGCTCTTCCGCTGCAGTTTCACCGCTTCCCTCACCGCACATAACGACACTGCGATGCGCACCAAGCAGCTGCACAATCTTTGCAACCTGATCATCGCGCAGGCGCTGAGGTGCGCGCATCATTGCGGGGATTTCTTCGGCGAGCGCACTGCGGCCCGCACTAAAGAGCCCCTCGACGGTGAGGTCTGGCTTCAGGGGTTCATCAAAGGGGAAATTCACCTGCACCGGCGCCCCGCTTACCTCCCCCAGCGGACCACGGGCCTGGATGCAGGCCTCGCGCGCCATTTGGCGAGCATAGGCCACCGAATCGGCATCGGATGCCGGCAGGGGCATCTGCTGAAAGAAGCGAACGTGATCGCCGTAGAGTTTTACCTGATCACACGTTTGCGGAGCGCCCAAACCCTGCAGGCGCGGCGGGCGATCCCCCGTCAAAATCACCAGCGGCACGCGGGATGACTCCGCCTCCAAAACGGCAGGATAATAATTTGCGGTGGCGGTGCCCGACGTGCAGATCAAGCAGACCGGCCGTCTGTTTGCCTTTGCCAGTCCCAACGCAAAAAAAGCCGCACCCCGTTCGTCCACGTCGAGAAAAAGTCGCATATCGCCACCTTCACGACGGCTCGCCTCAAACGCCACCATCGCCAACGGCGTGGAGCGTGAACCGGGACTCACGACCACTTCGCGTACGCCAAAGCGCATCAATTCATCAAAAAATGCCGAAAGAAAAAGAGCCGATTCGGTTGAAGTATTGCTTTTAAGCATGAAACACCCCTTCACCGTCAAACGCAGTCAGAATCGTTTGCAGCTTCAGGTCGATCTCGTCATACTCTGATCGCGCGTCGCTTCCGGCAACGATACCGCACCCCGCATACACCCATCCTATTTCGCCATCGAATACGCCCGAACGAATAGCCACCGAGAACTCCCCGTTGCCGTCGCCATCAACGTAGCCGCAAGCGCCCCCGAAAAAGCCGCGATTGTACGCTTCGATACGGCGGATCAGCATGAGGGATTCCCCTACGGGTGCTCCGCAAAGTGCCGGAGTCGGATGCAGCTGGCTGCACAGGTCTTCAAGGGTCACCCCATCGAGCAGGCGCGCCGTAACCGGAGTGAAAAGATGCTGGATATGCTGCAACGGCAAAATGCCCGGCGATGAGGGAAGCGCAACGTCATAACAAACGCGTGAAAACACCTCGCGTATGAAATCCACCACGTGGGCATGTTCGCGAAGATTTTTTTGGTCGTGAAGCAGCGCCCTCGCATTGCCGTCGCGTTCTTGCCGATCTGCGCCCGCCGAACACGTTCCCGCCAGACACATGCTTTCGACCTGGACACCCCGTTTGCGGACCAGCAACTCGGGAGTACATCCACAGAAAAACACGTCGCCGTAGCGATAGAGCACGACCGTTCCCCGCGCGGGACCATCCAGCAAGTTAACCAGCACATCCCGGGAAGAAAAAGGATGTTCAGCCTTCAAGAATCGTCGCCGTGAAGGCACCACTTTTCTGACACGCCCCGCCTTAATCGCGGAAAGCGAAGCCTCCACCACGTCACTCCACGCCTCAAACGAATCCGGCTCAAGCGAGAAGGAAACGCTGACCCGCTGACGTTTCGGCGCGTTGGCAACCTGCTTCAAAAAGCGCTCAACCCGCCCCGCGTACACCGGACCCAAGCTGTTGACCTGCAAAAATATTCCTCGTTCGTCCTCCACCAACACCACTTCAGGCAGCATTAAAGCAAGGTGAGGAAATGCCGCGAACAAATCATCGGCGGGCTGGGGATTGTTCGCATCAAAGCGATGAAACGAAAAGAAGAACGGCGGCAACGCAACAGGCCCCGAAGGCTCGTATTCCGTTTCAGCGAGCGAGGAAACCGCAATGCAGCGCCCCAGCCCCATAAGACGACAGGCACGCGCTTTGTCGTAATACACAAACTGGTCGGTAAAGCCTTTTTGCAGTACGCAAAACGCATCCACCATATCGGCCGCGAGCGGCACCGAATGGGTATAAATCTTGGTCATGTTTCGCCCCCGTGCGCGCCTCTGCGCAACTCATTCCAACACGAACGCCGCACCCGCAAGAGAGTGCGGCCAAATTCTGATGCAGGCATCATACGCCGCGCGGCATCACCACCACATCAGACCACGCGTAATCCCGCCCGTATCCACACACCCCAGCCACCGATGAAATACCCCGCACAATACGGAAAGATAAACACCTGTTTTTCGCACTTTTGCAATTAGATTTTATACATGAACTGAAACACGTCTTCTCGCTGAATGATGATCTGCACACCCAAATCTTCTCCGACACCCTCGAGTTTTTCCTGGACGGTGTTAAACCCGGTCTCCTCAGCATTCAGGGTTACCAGCATCGTCATCGAAAAGATATTGTCGAGAATCGTTTGGCTAATATCATCGATATTGGCCCCGCACTCAGCTAAAACTCGAGAAACCGCCGCAACGATTCCGCTTCTATCCTTACCTAAAACCGATACAACACAACGCATAGTAAGTGGTCCTTTCTTCCTTATTTTTGACGTGCGAACATAAGCGAAAGCGCTTCGGAACGCGTCGTTTGGTTACGAGCAAAAATGCCGCGGACGGCACTGGTGGTTGTTTTGGCCCCGGCTTTTTTCACCCCGCGCATGCTCATGCAGAGGTGTTCTGCTTCAAGCACGACGAGCGCTCCCTGCGGATGCAGCTGCTCGATCAAGGTGTCGGCAATCTGCGAGGTCAGACGCTCTTGCACTTGGGGTCGCTTCGCAAACACATCGACTAAACGCGCCAGCTTTGAAAGCCCGCAAATGTGCCCGTCGGCCGCCGGGATATAGGCGATGTGAGCCATGCCGAAAAAAGGCACCAGGTGATGTTCACACATGGAGTAAAAAGGAATGTCGCGAACGAGCACCATTTCTTCATGATGCTCGTCAAACGTGGTTTCAAAATGAACCGCGGGATCCTGCGTCATACCCGCAAAGATCTCTTCGTACATTTTCGCCACGCGAGCAGGAGTTTTCTGCAACCCCTCACGATGGGGATCCTCGCCGATTCCTTCCAGAATCAGCCGTACGCCCTCTTCGATTTTATTGGTATCCATACTCTTCTTCCATCCCTTATCCGTAGAGCTATCATAACATGTTCGTTTCGAGACAAACGAAGGCTCACGAGCGAAACTAAGTTCCTACAAATCGATTTCCAAACACACGGGACAGTGGTCGCTGCCAAACACCTCGGTATAGATGGCCGCCTCTTTGATGCAGGGCGCCAAATGCTTGCTGACGAGGAAGTAGTCGATGCGCCACCCTGCATTATTTGCCCGTGCATTGAAACGGTAGCTCCACCACGAATACGCATCTTCGGCATAGGGATACTTCTCGCGGAAGGTATCGACAAAACCGGACCGAATCAGCTGCGAAAATTTGCCGCGCTCCTGGTCGGAAAATCCGGGATTTCCGCGATTGGGACCCGGATTCTTCAGATCGATCTCATGGTGCGCGACGTTGAAGTCACCACACATGATCACCGGCTTTGGTGTCGTTTCGGCAAAGCCTTGGGGCACCGTGCCCGCTTCCAACCCTAAACAGAAATCGCGAAACGCATCATCCCAGGCCATGCGATGGTCGATACGCGCCAGCTCCCCCTGGGCATTGGGGGTGTAGACATCGACAAACCAAAACTTTGGAAATTCCAGCGCACAGATGCGCCCCTCCAAATCGAGCTCGGGCACCCCGACTTCATGGATGACCTGCAACGGTTCTTCGCGGGTAAACACCGCCGTACCCGAATACCCCTTGCGTTGCGCATAGCTCCAAAAATCATGATAACCAGCCAGATCGAGATCGATCTGGCCTTGTTGCAATTTTGTTTCCTGCAAAGCGACGATATCGGCATCAAAATCCGCGAAGATATCCTCAAAACCCTTTTTCACCACAGCCCTCAAGCCGTTGACGTTCCACGACACCAGTTTCACCGTTCGCTCCTTCACTTTTTTTCGCGGCCCCAAAAAGCCTGACAACTCATTTCGGGAAGTATGAATTTTGCCGCATTCAATTCCTCGAAACTACGGATGGCAAAATCGGCCGTTGCCTCAAGCTGTTCATAGGTACCCGCATCATCGGTATCAAACACCCCGACGCTGCGATACCCGCCCGCACGAAGCGTGTGCACCGCATAGAGGGAATCTTCAAATCCCCAGGAAGTTTCCGTGGTGGCACCCATCACATCACGCGCCCGATCATAGACAGCTACCTCGCGCTTTGACGCGCCCACATCATCCACCGACACGATGGCATCCAGGCAGTCCATAAATCCGCTGTGCCGCAGTCCCGCCTGCAAAAAATGCTGGGGGCTCGATGAGGCCACCGCACACGGGATACCGCGTTCGTGCAAACCCTGCACGAACGCGAGCGCTCCCGGACGAGCGATCGCGTGTGCGGTGTAATAGTCAAGCATCAGTTCGTCGATCATCGCGACAACCGCTGCGGAAGAGGCGGCAAGACCGTAGTGCTCGTGGAAGAAAACACCCACCTCGGGAATCGTGAGGGTTGAAATTTTCGCACTCTCAGCGGCGCCCAGCTCCACTTGAGCCCTCCGCGCGAGCTCTTCTTGCGCTTTGGTCCACATCCCCGCCGAATCGAGCAGCGTTCCATCACAGTCAAATATCACACCGGAAACCTTCATGACAACCTTTCCCGTACCCAAAACTACCCTCGCCTGCACGTTTCTGGCAGGCGGCAATCGAGCGACAAATAAACAGAGCGACCCTTAAGCAAGAGCCGCTCTGCACCAATCACGCAATGAAAACGCGCTAGTCTTGCACGCGAATGACGGAAGGTTCGCTGTTTTCGATGAGCACGCCATCGAGTTCGGCGATATCGGTCAAAACCGCACGGATATTTCTTTCCTTCGCGGTGTGGGTCACATAGAGCAGATCGACCGATCCGCTGTCCTTCTTGCCACGCTGCACGACCGAATACACCGACACGCCATGGCGGGCAAACACCTCTGCCGTCGACGCCAAAACACCGGAACGATCGGCAACGGCAAAGCGCAGGTAATACTTCGTCTTGAGCTCTTCCATCGGAACAAGCGGCAGCGTATCGGTGCACGTGCAACTCACCAGAGGAGCGATACCCGCCTGTACGTGGCGGGCGACCTCCAACACATCACCCATAACCGCGCTGGCGGCAGGGCCAGAACCGGCACCTTCGCCGAAGAACATGGTTTCACCCACGGCATCGCCAACGGCGTAGATGGCATTGAATACCCCATTTACCGTAGCGAGGGGATGGGACAGAGGAAGCATAGTGGGATGAACGCGAACATCGATACCTTCGGCCTTGCGATGCGCATGCGCAAGCAGCTTTACGCAGTAGCCCATGTCGGCGGCATTGGTCAAATCGATCGGGGTGATGTTGCGAATACCTTCGGCGGGAACGTCATCCAGGGTCACTCGCGAATTGAAGCAGATCGACGCCAGGATGGCGATTTTGGCCGCGGCATCGAGACCATCGACATCGGCGGTGGGATCGGCTTCGGCAAAGCCCTTCGCCTGCGCTTCCCTCAATGCCTCATCGTAGCTCATGCCGTCATCGGCCATGCGGGAAAGCATATAATTGGTCGTGCCATTGACAATACCCATGACCGACGAGATTTCGTTGGCGATGAGCGAATGCTTGAGCGGATCGATAATCGGAATGCCGCCGCCGACACTGGCCTCAAACGCGAGTTCCTTGCCCTTTTCGGCCGCAAGGTTCATGACTTCCTCACCGTGGGTTGCCATGAGCGCCTTGTTGGCGGTAACGACGTTTTTGCCGGCATTGAGCGCGTCGACGACCACGTTGCGCGCGATCGTGGTACCCCCGATAAGCTCGATGATGATATCGACGTCGGGGTTGTTGACGACCTCTTTATAATCCTGCGTGAAAATATCTTCAACGTTGTGTTCAAGCGCCTGTTCGGGATTGCGCGAGCACACCGCTACCAGCTCGATTTCGATGCCGTAATGGCGCTTGAACTCTGCGCTGTGCTTTTTGATGATTTCGATGCAACCACCACCGACAGTGCCGGTTCCCACCAATCCTAGCTTGACAGTCATATCGTTCCTTCCTTACATATCTCGCTGGAGGAGATCTTCGTATGTTTCGCGACGCGTGGTCACGCGAGCCTGGCCATCTTTCACGAAAACGATCGCGGGACGCGGCTGACCGTTATAATTGCTGGCCATAGAATAGCAGTACGCGCCGGTACCGAGCACGCAGGCAATATCTCCCAAATCGGGATGCTGCAGCGACATATCGATCACAACCGCATCGCCGCTTTCGCAGTGCTTGCCGGCAATCGTCACGATTTCGGTACGGGGCTGACCGGCCTTGTTGGCAATCACCGGCTCGTATTCGCTGTGATAGAGCGCCGTGCGGATGTTGTCGGACATGCCGCCATCGACCGCCACATATTTGCGGATTCCCGGCAGCGTCTTCAAGATGCCGACGGTATAGAGCGTCACGCCGGCGTTTGCTACCAGGCTGCGGCCCGGTTCACACAGAATATGCGGCTGCGCAACGTCGTAGGCGGCACAATACTCGGTGACAGCCGAGCACACGCATTCAGCAAAATCATCGATGGTGGAAGGCGTGTCTTCGGTGGTGTAGGCAATCCCGAGCCCACCGCCCACATCGAGTTCGGCGATTTCAAAACCGTACTCATCCTTGATGCGGGCAATCAGCTTAACCATGACATCGATCGCTTCGCGAAACGAATGCAGAGCAAATATCTGAGAACCGATATGCATATGGAGCCCCGCCAGATGCACATGAGGAGCTGCCAGGGCATCTTTGACGCAATTGAATGCCCAGTCGTTGCGCATATTGAACCCGAACTTGGAATCCTCGCAACCCGTGCGAATATACTCATGCGTATCCGCCTCCACACCCGGCGTGATGCGCATAAAAATTTCTTGCGTAACCCCCTGCTCGGCGGCAATTTCGGAAATGCGAGCCAATTCGATGCGGGAATCGACCACGATACGACCGACACCGGCAGAAATTGCTTCTTTCAATTCAAGCGGCGTCTTGTTGTTGCCGTGCACCACCACGCGCTCCATCGGAAAGCCCGCAGCACGAGCGCAGGCAAGCTCCCCCCCACCGGAAACATCGAGATAGAGACCTTCTTCGGAAACGATACGCGCGACGGCCTTGTTGAGAAACGCCTTGCCGGCATAGATCACGTCCGAGTTGGCGTAGCGAGCCCGCATCGCACCCACGTACGTTTCCATGCGGTTGCGCAGATCGGCCTCATCATAGACATACAAAGCGGTGCCTTGCTCATGGGCAAGCTCCACCATGTCGACGCCCCCGATAAACAGGTGATCGTCTTTTACTTCGGCGGTCAAAGGCAGCACGTTGCCCAGATCCATCGTTGTCAGATTATCCGCCTTCTTAGAAAGATTCGCTGCAGGTAACGACATGATTCCTCGACTTTCTTTACTTGCTCCCCACGGGAAACAACCCCAACACAAAGCCCCCCAGCGCCCTCCACGATCATTGGTAAAGCAAACGCGCGCCTTCGGTTGTTCTTATGAATCATACCAGTCTAACATCGGCGCATTTCCAACGGGTAATCCACCGCAGAAAAATGTAGGAATTATACACCGCGCGATCCTCCCCTCAGCAAGGATATAATGAACTGCACTATCGTCGCGATAAAAGCTGCAAGCAAAGGAGTATCTATGGCTTTACCAGAACCCTCGATCGACCAGTGGCTCGCTGAAGCGAAATTGGATCCGCAAGCTGCTCAAATCGGCATGTATCTCACCCACAACGGAGTCGTCCGTTTAACTCCAAAAGCACAGGTTCGTGAAGGCGTGGAAGGCCTGGGCGAAGTCGCCGAAGTTGATTTTTCTTACGACAAAGAAGAACTGGCAAAAGCGGTGGAAGACGCAAAAACGTGGCCCGGTATTTTTTACGTTCGCGTTTGGCTCAATGAAGGCATCCTCAAGGTGGGAGATTCCATCATGTACGTATTGATCGGTGGCGACATTCGCCCCCACACCATCGACGCCCTACAAAAGCTTGTCGGTAAAATCAAAACCGAATTGGTGGTTGAAACCGAAATATATGCCTAAGATTTCCATTATTGCTGTCGGCAAGCTGAAAGAACGTTTCTGGAAAGAAGCGTGCGACGAATACCTGAAGCGGCTACAAGCCTACGCCAAAGTTGCCGTACGCGAAATCCCCGACAGCGCGCCCGCCCGAGAAGAAGCGGCGATTCTTGCCGCTCTTCCGAGCGACGCCCATACCATCTTGCTCGATATCGGAGGAAAAGAAACCTCCAGTCAAGCCCTGTCCGCCAAACTCGACGCGCTCGCGCTCGGCGGCATCTCGCACGTGGCCTTCGTCATCGGAGGCAGCGACGGCGTCACGTCGGCGGTCAAAGCCGCCGCCCAAGAACGCCTCAGCTTCGGCCCGATCACGCTGCCCCACAACCTCGCGCGCGTCGTCTTGCTTGAGCAAGTATATCGCGCCTACAAAATCAGCCGCGGCGAACCCTACCACAAGTAACCGCAAGCCGCTCCCCCCCCCC
>JAVVXN010000039.1:0-14196 GCA_036651575.1 Raoultibacter sp.
ATCATCAACCCTGAAGATATCGCAAAAGGGTGGCCCATCATCAAGAAAGACCACAAAGCGATTATGGCTTTTGCCAAAAAAATTCCTGCAGCCTTGCGCAAGGAAAAGAAAGCTCACAAAGCCGCTGGAGCGGCAAAGCCTGATTAGAGAAGCAATCAACCACCTCGCCTTCATCATTTTTCTGTTTTGAAAAAATGGAAGGAACAAACATGAGTACTCAAACAAAACGCAGCATTTTTCCCTATCTGGTCGTTGCGACGGGAATCGCATGCTGCATGGGTCCGGTTGCCATCGCCATCAGCTGCGCAGGAGTATTTTTCACCCCGGTCAGCACCGCCCTTGGAGTTGGCAAAGGTGTGTTTACTATTTACCTGACGATCGTCTGTCTCGCCATGACGGTCGCCCTACCCTTCGAGGGTAAGATTATAGAAAAATGCGATATACGAGCAGTGCTCTCAACAGCGGTCGTACTGGTCGGTGCTCCTATTATTTGCATGTCCTTTTTCAATGCGGTATGGCAATTTTATGTTGCCGGCGCCGTTGTTGGTGTCGGGTGTGCATTTTTACTCTTTCTTGCCGTACCCACTCTGGTAAATCGCTGGTTTCGGAAGCGCGTTGGTTTCTATGTTGGACTCTGTATGGCATTCACCGGCATTGGCGGTGCAATCTTTAACTCAGTTGCCGGCGTGCTTATCTCAGGTGGTCCTGACGGTTGGAGAATGGGATATTTAGCGCTTGGTATTATCGCTATCGTAATCGCTTTACCCTTCACGTTATTCTGCATTCGCAGCAACCCCTCAGACATCGGCCTAAAGCCCGTCGGAATTGAAGAAGCTTCCAAAGATGGATCCGTCCAAACTTTATTACCCACCGGTGTTTCCGCCTCTCGAGCAATGAAAAGTGCAGCGTTTTTTATTTTGGCAGGTTTTGCCTTGGTTATTAATCTTTGCACCGCTCTTTACCAATTCCTTCCCTCCTACGCCTCATCGCTCACTCAGTTCCCCGATATCATGGCTCTCGCCGCAACTTTAGCTTCTTCGGCTATGCTTGGTCAGGCTCTGGGGAAGGTTCTTCTTGGATTGATCAACGACAAAAGTATCTATGCCGGATTAATAATCGCCTCAACGTGTGGCATTATCGGTCTCGCCTGCATGCTCTTCGTCCCCGGATCACCCGCTGTTATGCTGGCTGGAGGATTTCTCTTTGGAATATTCTATGCAAGTGCATCCGTACAACTTCCCTTGTTGACCAGGACGATTTTTGGAATCCGTGAATATTCTGCCATTTACTCCCGCGTTGGTATGGTCGGTTCTCTCACTGCCGCATTTGCTGCTGCAATCTGGGGATTCCTTATTGACGCAACCGGTTTCAACTACATATTAATCATCGGAATCGCCGCTGCAGCACTTGCTTTCCTCTGCGGATTTTTCGCTCTGAAGCTGGGAAAGAAACTGGAGCACACGACACAATAAACTTTCAAAAAATATTTCGTTCCAAATCCAAATTATCCTCTATTTACCACGATCTGCAGCCAAGCGCTTACTTGGCTGCAGATCCACTATGAACACGAACTATGCCGGCGATTCTCTTATCGCAAAAGCGCCCGGCGCTGTTTCCAGTCAGGCAAAAAGTGTGTCATCAGCGCCTTGAAACGCGGCCCGTGACCACCTTCGAGCAAGTGACACAATTCATGCACCACCACATACTCAAGACACTGTGGCGGGTAAGCTGCCAGGCAAATATTGATACAAATACGACCCGTCCGGGGATTGCAACTGCCCCAGCGACTGGTCATGTCGCGATAGACGATCGTTTGCGATCGAACCCCCATTAAGGGTTCCCACCGGGCAATGAGCGCAGGAACCTCCCGCATAGCATGCTGCCTCCATTGGCTCTTCTCTTCTTCGCTAGCACATTTTGTGGAGACATAAGGCGACGCGGCAAAGGCCTGTTGCTTCGCCCGAATCCACGGCACGCGCGCGCGAACAAACCCTTCGATTTGCTCGTCAGTAATCTTCAGAGGCGCCGAAACTTCCACGCGCCCTGTAGGCTTCACGCGTAAATTCACATTTTTAATCTGCTTGCGCGTCAGGCAAACTGGAATACCTTCAACCTCTAATTCACAGGAAGACACTGCAGCCGTCTTCTCATTCGTCGCTTGACATTGGGGAAAGACACGCACGAGCGATACCGCTATCCGTGCAGCACGATATCGTAGGCTGCATTGCGAGCAATACCAAACTCAACCTGTAACGTGCAAACGATATCTTTTTTCGAGAGCGCACCCTGCGCCTTCAGCTCAACCGCGCGAAGGCGTGCGGCATCAGCTGCGCACATCGTATCGGTTTTCTGTTCGGCGGCCGATGGAGCATCGATGACGATAACGACCTCCCCCTTGATGACACCCTCCTCTTCCCGCCTGGTGAACTCTTCTGCCACCTGGCTGGACAGGGCACGAAAAACCTCTTCATGCATCTTGGTCAATTCGCGACACAGGGCAACCTCGCGCTGCGGAAGCACTTCCGCGATAGCCCGTAGAGCCGACGCCGTGCGCCGGGGGCTTTCATAGAACAACAATACCGCATCGAGGGCATGTAGGTTTTCAAGCACGCTGACGCGCTCCGCTGCCTTTCGCGGGAAAAAACCTCCAAAGTAAAAGCGGGGGCATACAAATCCGCTGGCCACATACGCAGTCGCAGTCGCAGTCGGTCCCGGCAGCACCTCAACGGCAACCTTTGCCGCATGCGCCGCCGCCACGAGACGCTGCCCGGGATCAGACACTCCCGGCATGCCGGCATCGCTACAGTATGCGATGACTTCCCCCGCCGCGATACGGTCGATGAGCGCTGTTGCCGCCCAGCTGATACTCGCTTCATCAAGGCGTTCCAAGCGTTTCTCAATACCGAATGCAGCCAACAGCCTGCCCGTTACCCGGGTATCCTCCGCACACACCACATCGGCCGCACGCAACGCATCGAGAGCCCGTTGCGTCATGTCGCCCAAATTGCCGATAGGCGTGGGGCAGATAACCAACTTTCCCGACCGATTCACCAGCACCCTCCGCTTCCTTGTGTTTTCACGCCATAGTATACTGAATACCCCTAAGCAATGCTGCAAGGACACGAGGGGAACATACCAAGAAATCTCCCGACAAAAAACCCGAAAGCATAGGTTGCCCCCGGGTTTTTATTGACTATCCATAAACGCGAGTACTAAAGCAGCTCTTTGAGCGCAGGACCAACCTTTTCGATAACATCAGCTGTCGGTTCAAAGCGATGGACCACGTTGCCTTCGCGATCGATCAGAAACTTGGTGAAGTTCCACTTGATATCGGGTTTTTCTGCATAAGCTCGATCATCTTTATACAGAAGCCCCTTCAGCACAAGCGTCATCTGAGAGCCCTTATCAAAGCCCTCGAAACCTTTTTGTTCTTTCAGGTAGGTGTAGAGCGGGTCCTCCCCAACTCCGTTGACCTCGATTTTATCGAACTGCGGAAACGTCACGCCAAAGCGCGACGTGCAGAACAGAGCGATTTCCTCATTGGTACCCGGTGCCTGATGACCGAATTGATTGCAGGGAAAATCAAGGATCTCAAGCCCCTGTTCATGATAGTTTTGATACATCTCTTCGAGCTGTGCGTACTGGGGCGTAAAACCGCATTCAGTTGCAGTATTGACCACCAGCAGCACTTTGCCGCGATAGTCCGAAAGAGAAACGCTGTCTCCTTGCTGATCTTTTACCGTGAAATCGTAGATACCCATATCGTTCACCCTCCGTTGTCTCAGCGAAACGAATCATTTTTTTCAGTATAACGCTAAATGATACTGTTTATGTATCATTTACGAAAGAACCATCACCGAAAGGCAGACGGTGTGTCTGAACTATTCTTTCCCCTTCACCAGAGAAAGCGAAATCTTTCCCCGCTCCTTATCGATGCCGACCACCCATGCAGCCACGGTGTCTCCAACGGCGACAACTTCACCGGGGTGCTTGACAAAGTGGTCGGCCATTTTTGAAACGTGCACCAGACCGTCTTGCTTCACACCCACGTCCACAAACGCACCGAAATCCACGACATTGCGTACGGTACCGGTCAGCTCCATACCGATGGCGAGGTCATCGAAGTCTCGCACGGTTCGGTTGAATACGACCTCCGGAGCGCTATCACGCGGGTCGCGTCCCGGTTTTTCCAATTCGGTGATGATGTCGCGCAGCGTGGGCAGTCCCACACCCAACTCCGACGCCAGCGCACGCTCGTCACCAATGCGCTCGGCGATATCGGGAATGCCTCCCTGCGCCAACGTCTCAGGTTTCATGTTTGCCCGCTTCAGCACAGCTTTTGCGGCGGGATAGCTTTCGGGGTGGACGCTCGTTGCATCAAAAGGGTTTTCTCCGTTTGAAATACGCAGGAAGCCGGCGCAGTTTTGAAACGTTTTATTACCGAGCTTGGCCACTTTCTTAAGCTCGTGGCGATTGGTAAACGCACCCTGATCTTCGCGGTAGGCTACGATGTTTTTCGCCACGGCAGCGCTGATGCCCGACACGTAGCCAAGCAGGCTGGCGCTTGCCGTGTTGAGATCGACCCCCACACGGTTGACGACGCTTTCCACCACACCGGTCAAGGCGCGTTCGAGCGCTGCTTGATTGAGGTCGTGCTGGTACTGCCCAACACCGATGGCTTGAGGCGGAATCTTTACCAACTCCGCCAGCGGATCTTGCAAACGCCGCCCAAGACTCATGGCACCGCGCGTGGTCACATCAAGATCGGGGTACTCCTCGCTTGCCAGTTTTGAGGCAGAGTACACGGAAGCGCCCGCTTCGTTCACTATGGTGTAGTGTACGGACGTGTCGGTTTTAGCGATCAGGTCGGCTACGACTTCCTCGGTTTCCCGACTGCCCGTTCCGTTGCCGATTACGATGACGTTAATGTGATAGCGCTGGATATAGCCAGCAAGTTTACGCTGCGTTTCCTCAATATCGGATCGCGGTGGCGTGGGATAGACGGTGGCGTAATCGAGCAGCTTGCCGTATTCGTCAAGCACCGCAACCTTGCACCCGGTCCGATAACCCGGGTCGAGTGCGATGACGCGCGCGTTGCGTACGGGGCGCTGCTGCAGGAGGTTTTCCGTGTTCTTGGCGAATACACCGATGGCATCGATTTCTGCACGCTCGGTCAGCTCTGAGCGCATTTCGCGCTCGAGGGAGGGTGCAATCAGACGCTTGTAGCTATCTGCTACAGCTGCTTTGAGCACATCGGTAAAAACGCTCGGCCTCCCGAGCACCCGACCCTCCAACTTCGCGAGAGCAGACGCCGCATCACAGCGCACTTTGACCTTAAGTTTTTTCTCCTTTTCACCTCGATTGATGGCGAGAATACGGTGGTTGGGAATCCTGGGAAGGGGCTCCGAGAAACAGTAATATGCTTCGTAGACGGTCTTTTCATCTGCGTCGACAGCTTCAACTGCAAGAACACCATTCTTTTTGGTGAAGACTCGTAAAGAGGCCATGTGTTCGGCATCGTCGGCAATTATTTCCGCGACGATATCCTGCGCGCCCCGCAGCGCATCTTCGGCCGTTTCGTAACCAGCGGCCGCGTTTATGAGGCCAGCAGCGATAGTCAAGGGATCGGCATCGCTGCGCCTTTGTGCGAGAATGAGCAGAGCAAGGGGTTCCAGCCCCGCCTCGCGAGCCTTCGATGCCCGCGTCGCACGTTTTTTCTTGTAGGGCTTGTACAGATCTTCCACACGCTGCACGACGGTTGCTGCCTCTATTTTAGCTTGCAGATCAGCGGTGAGCTTCCCCTGCTCCTCAATCGAGCGCAGCACCTCCCCCTTGCGCGCTTTAAGGCTTCGTAAGTAGATCAACCTTTCATCGAGGGCGCGCAGGGTCGTGTCGTCCATGCCGCCCGTCACCTCCTTGCGGTAACGGGCGATAAAAGGAATGGTATTTCCCTGATCAACCAGGTCGATAACGGCCGCGACCTGGTTCGTACCAAGAGCAAGCTCACGAGCGATAGTGCTTTGGATGTCCGCCACGGGTGCGTTCCTGCCTTTAATCGGTTTAAGGGAAAATTCTACACGCTTGTTTTCTCCACATCGTCTTCGGTGTGATATTCCTCACCGTGACACGAAGGACTCGATTCGCCTTCGACAAACGAATCGCGCTCGGCCTTCGCCTGCGCTTCTTTGTCGGCCAGGTTCGCCTTCGCTACCGAAATCATCAGCTTGATGCGATTGAGCTGGTTGACCTCGGAGGCGCCCGGATCGTAATCGACCGCTACGATATTGCTTTCGGGATAGCGGCGGCGCAATTCCTTGATAACCGCCTTGCCCACCACGTGATTCGGCAAACACGCAAAGGGCTGAGCGCAGACGATATTGGGAGCACCGGTCTTGATGAGCTCGACCATCTCGGCCGTCAGCAGCCATCCCTCGCCCATCGAATTACACAGGCTTAAGATGTCACTCGCATATTCTGCCAACTCATAAATATCGGTTGGGGGATCAAAACGCTCAGACTTCGCAAGCGCTTCAGTGATAGGGGCACGGAAGCGAGCGATAAACCGCAAACCGATGCGGCTACCGAACGCACCGAGCGCGGGGCGACCCAGAGGGTCTTTCTGAAAAATCGCACCCGCAATGCCAAAGAGGAAAAACTCCGTCAAGCCCGGCACGACCGCTTCGCAGCCTTCGCGTTCGATAGATTCAACGACTTGATTGTTCGCCGTCGGATGGAATTTCACGAGGATTTCTCCGACCACGCCCACCCGCGGTAACGTACCTTCTCCCTGCAGGGGTAGCGTATCGAAATCTTCGACGATTTTTGCAACCGTTTCCTTAAACCCGTGCCGCGTTTCTCCCTTGTAGACGTGCTGTTTACACACACTCATCCAGTGATCGTAGAGCCTATTGGCACTTTCGGGCTCCACTTCGTAGGGGCGCGTACGATAGAGGCACATCATCAATAAATCGCCGTAGAGAACCGAGTAGATTGCCTGTATCAACATGGGATAGGTCATCTTAAACCCGGGATTTTTTTCATCAAGTTTCTTGAAGGCCAACGAAATGACGGGGATATGTCCCAGCCCGACAATTTTCAAAGCCTTGCGAATCAGTGAAATATAGTTGGTCGCACGACACCCACCACCGGTCTGCGTGATAACAATGGCCAGTTTGTCGGTGTCGTAGCGGCCCGACATAACCGCTTCCATAATCTGCCCGGTGACCAAAATCGAGGGATAGCAGATATCGTTGTTGACGTATTTAAGCCCCGCATCGACCGCACCACGGTCAACCGAAGGCAAGAGTTCGAAATTGTATCCGTTACTCCTAAACACTTCTACCAAAATATTGAAATGTATTGGCGCCATCTGCGGAGCCAAGATGGTATAGCCATCTTTCTTCATCTGTTCAGTGAACTGCGGACGATTAAATTCCGTTGAAGCTCCCTCGCGCTGCTTAAAAGCCTCAACCGTCTTTGCATCCGCCTTCGGTAAGATGCCCTGTCGCACGCCGGGGGTGTGGTCGTATCCGGTTATCGCTCGCGCCGCAGCCGCTTCAGCATTGCCGGTCTTTGCCGCAATGCGCGCATTGGCATCAGCCACCAAAGCATCGACGTCCAAATCGCACGCCGGACACCCCAGGGCTGCCGCTTTCGCCTCGGCTTCGTCGTCAGCCTGATCTTTCAGTGCCGCCAGCAGCGAACGAACACGAATACGCGCCGCGCCCAAATTGGAGACCTCGTCGATTTTAAGAACGGTAAACACCTTGCCCGACGATTCGAGAATCTCTTGCACTTGGTCGGTCGTCAACGCATCCAATCCGCAGCCGAAACTATTGAGCTGAATCAGGTCAAGATCACGCCGTTCAGTTGCCACTTTTGCTGCCGCGTAAAGACGGGTGTGATACATCCATTGATCGACCAGGCGGATCGGTCGCTCAAGCATGCCCAAATGAGCAATGGAGTCTTCAGTCAACACCGCCAGTCCAAAGCTGGTCAGCAATTCGGGGATGGCGTGGTTGATCTCGGGATCGTTATGATACGGACGCCCCGCCAACACGATGCCGTGCGTATGGGTATCCTCCATCCACTGCAGCGTCTTTTCGCCGGCAGCACGAATATCGGCTTTAAAGGCGTCGTCTTCGGCCCACGCGATCTCAACCGCCTTGTCAATTTCTTTTTGGGTGGGAAGTTCCCCGTAACGGCCGATCAGTTCAGCGTTATTTTCAACCAGTTCGACATAGAGACGTTTTTTCAGATGGTCTTTTTTGTCGTAGGGCAAAAACGGATTCAAGAATTCGACACCGGATTCATGCAGTTCGTCAACGTTGAGACGCAACGCTTCCGAATAGCTCATAACGATCGGGCAGTTGAAGTGATTGCCCGCCCCTTCATCTTCCTGACGCTCCCACTTAGCGCAGGGCATCCAGATAAAATCGGGGTGTTTTACGAGCAGGTTCATAATGTGACCATGCGAAAGTTTAGCTGGGTAGCACACTGACTCCGACGGCATACTCTCGATGCCCGCTTCGTAAGTTTTCTTCGTAGAGGGATCGGAAAGTTCGACCCGAAAGCCTAGTTCGGTGAAAAACGTGAACCAAAACGGATAGTTCTCATACATATTGAGCACGCGCGGAATACCGACACGACCACGCGTTGCGACCTCGGTCGACAGCGGCTCGTAACCGAAAAGACGCCTGCTTTTATACTCGAATAGGTTGGGGACGCTTTTGCTTTCATCGACTGCGCCAACGCCCTTTTCGCAGCGGTTTCCCGTGATGAATCGGTGGTGCTTGCCGCTTCGCTCATCTTTGCCGAAATCATTTACCGTCAAAAGACAGCTGTTGGGGCATCCTTTACAGCGAACGGTTTTATGCGAGGGACTCAGGTTGACAATGGCATCGAGAGACAGCATGTCCGAAACGATCGGCTCTTCGTTACCAAGACGCTTCGCGCGAGCCGCCTCTTCGCGATAGCGGTCGTGCGCCAAAAGCGCCGCACCATATGCGCCCATATTGCCCGCGATATCGGGACGTACCGCATCCACACCGGAGAGCTGCTCGAACGCCCGCAGCACGGCATCGTTTAAAAACGTGCCGCCCTGCACGACAACCCGAGTACCCACATCGTGGGGATCACGTATTTTGATAACCTTGAACAGAGCATTCTTGATAACGGAAATGGCGAGACCAGAAGCGATATCACCCACCGTAGCGCCTTCTTTTTGAGCTTGCTTCACCCGGCTGTTCATAAACACCGTACAACGGCTCCCCAAATCAACCGGTTGTTTGGCCTCAATTGCACTCTGAGCAAATTCGGCCACATCGAGGTTTAAGCCACTCGCAAAACTTTCAATGAACGATCCACAACCGCTTGAGCACGCCTCGTTGAGCATGATGTGCTCAATCACGCCATGCTTCACGCGCAGGCACTTCATATCCTGGCCACCGATATCGAGAATAAACTCCACCCCGGGCAGCATTTCCTGAGCGCCACGCAGATGCGCCACCGTTTCGATTTCACCGGAATCGACACGAAGCGCTTCGAGCAAAAGACCTTCGCCATATCCGGTTACCGTGGTATGACCAAGTACAACCGCCGCCTCTCCCGTTGCCGAGGTGCGGGGCAGGGCGTGATACATATCGGCAAGTGCCGCTTTGGCGCACCCGAGCACATCACCCTTATTGCTGGCGTAATGGCTCCACAGCAAACTTTCATCTTCGCCAATCAAGACCGCTTTGAACGTGGTCGAGCCGGCATCGATACCCAAATAAGCCGTGCCGGTATAGGTCGACAAATCACCCCGTCGCACCCGCTCGTGCGCGTGACGTTCCCTGAAAGCATCGTAGGCTTCATCGTCGACGAAAAGCGGATCGAGCCGCACCACTTCACTGCCCTGAACATCCCCCAAATTCTTCAGGCGTTCAAGTACGTCTGAAATACGTTCGACTTTCGTATCTTTTATCTCAGTGCTCGCAAGAGCGCAGCCGCACGCCACGAAAAGATGAGCGTCGGAGGGCACGATAATATGATCATCATCGAGGGCGAGCGTTTCGTAAAACCGCTTGCGCAATTCGGGCAAGTACTGCAAAGGACCGCCCAAAAACGCCACGTTACCACGGATGGGGCGCCCACATGCTAAGCCGGAAATAGTCTGCGTCACCACCGACTGGAAAATGGATGCAGCGATATCCTCTTTGCGAGCACCTTCGTTGAGCAACGGCTGCACGTCGGTCTTTGCAAAGACCCCGCAGCGTGATGCAATGGGATAAATCGTTTCGTGGAGAGCGGCCAGCTCGTTGAGACCCGCAGCGTCGGTGTTGAGCAGCGTTGCCATCTGATCGATAAAAGCGCCCGTACCACCGGCGCACGTGCCGTTCATACGCTGCTCGATTCCCTGATCGAAATAGATGATTTTCGCATCTTCACCACCGAGCTCGATGGCGACGTCGGTTTTGGGAATAAATACTTCAACCGCAGTCTTACTCGCGATAACTTCCTGGACAAATTCCAAGCTGAGCCACTGCGCAAGCAGCAATCCGCCCGACCCCGTGATGGCGATGGTCATCGGCTCGTCACCATAGGCGACAGCAGCCTCTTCCAGCACTTCAACAATCGTCGCACGCACGTCAGCATGATGACGACGGTACACCGCGAATTGTACGTTATTGGTATTGTCGAGAATGGCAAGCTTGACGGTGGTTGAACCAACGTCAATGCCTATGTGTAATTTTGTTTGTGTCATGTAACTCATTCTATACGAAGTCGTCGCAAAAGCGACCGATGCCCACTGCGGTTCACACGAAATATAACGATAAACGGATTTATTCGCATGAATGCTATATAGTTTGTAACATATTAATATTAGAAGTCCTGCCCCTCTTGCGCAAGTCAAACAGCAAAATCGTTAACTAACAGATACTATCCCGAGGCTGCCCTCCCGTCAGCTTTTGCTTTTTCCTCTGCTTCCTTCAGAAATATCGGAAGGGTGTAACATAATTTGCTATCCTAGAACCAATACCCAACGTGAAAGGAACGTCATGCAGATCACTCCTGCTGAAATTGCCGAAACACTTGCTATGATCAGCAACCAAAACCTCGATATCCGCACCATTACCTTAGGGCTCAACTTGCGAAGCTGTACCCATGAAGATATCGACGTCATGGCGCGCAAAGTCTACGATCACATGACGACCGCCGCAGAACAGCTGGTTCCCGTAGCTGAACAGCTCGAACGCGAATACGGTATCCCGATTGTGAACAAGCGCATTTCGGTTACCCCCATTGCAGAAATCTGCTGCGCCACCCAGGCAAAAGACCTTACCCCCATCGCCATCGCGATGGACAAGGCAGGTAAAGAAGTCGGTGTCGATTTTGTCGGTGGCTTTTCCGCGCTCGTTCACAAGGGAGCTTCCGCAGCTGACGTCAAGCTGATGGAATCCATCCCCCACGCGCTGGCCGTAACCGATCGCGTGTGCTCTTCGGTCAACGTCGCCTCTACCCGTGCCGGCATCAACATGGACGCCATTCTCAAAATGAGCGGCATCATCTTAGAGGCCGCCCAGGCGACCGCCGATAAGCAGTGCATCGGTTGCGCCAAACTCGTCGTTTTCGCCAACGCCGTCGAAGATAATCCCTTTATGGCCGGCGCCTTCCACGGAAGCGGCGAAGCCGACGCCGTCATCAATGTAGGCGTTTCGGGTCCCGGTGTCGTCCGCGCCGTTTTGGCCGACATGCCCCAGGAAGCCGATATCACCAGCGTTGCCGAAGCCATCAAGGCAACCGCCTTCAAAATCACTCGCGCCGGCGAACTTATGGCGCGCGAAGCATCGAAGCGCCTCGGTGTCCAACAGGGCATCCTCGATCTTTCCCTCGCCCCCACCCCCGCCAAAGGCGATTCGGTAGCGCAGATTTTGGAAGCCATCGGCGTCGGCGTCTGCGGCGGACCGGGCACCACCGCAGCGCTCGCCATGCTCAACGACGCCGTGAAAAAGGGTGGCGTTATGGCATCTTCATCAGTTGGAGGTCTTTCGGGTGCGTTCATTCCGCTCTCAGAAGATGCCGGGATGATTCGTGCCGCCGAAATGGGCGCGCTCACGCTTGAGAAACTCGAAGCCATGACGTGCGTATGCTCGGTCGGCCTCGACATGATCGTCGTACCCGGTGACACCACGAAAGAGACACTGTTCGGCATCATTGCCGACGAATGCGCCATCGGCGTTATCAACACAAAAACCACCGCCGTCCGTGTCATTCCCGCCATCGGAAAAAACGTTGGTGACACCCTCAACTTCGGAGGATTGCTCGGATACGCCCCCGTTATGCCCGTCAACCAGCATGCGGGCACCGTCTTCGCCCATCGCGGCGGCCGCTTTCCCGCCCCGCTCAACTCGCTTAAAAATTAACACCACGCACAGGTATCTGGTGCCGCGATCCCCTTTCGGGTCGCGGCTTTTTTTATTGCCGGCTTTGAGAGGGCACGTCACCACGATTGCGAATGGTTGCACCAAAGGGAATAAGAGCAAGCTTTGCCTGCTTAAAACACTGCAACCCGAAGGGGATACCGATGAGCGTGCAGCAGAGCACTACGCCGTTGACCAGGGCTTCAAGCGCTAAAATAACGCCTCCGAAAATCAGCCAGAACACATTGGCGAACACCGAAGGCACGCCTCCGCCATAGTCGACCTCTTTGCCGAACGGAAAAAAGGCAAGACCAGCCATTTTGAAGCACTGCTTGCCCACCGGAATGCCGATGAGGGAAATACACCACAAGCATCCGATACAAACCCAGGTAATACCCTGCCAAAACCCCGCAAAGATAAACCAGAGTATATTCCCCAAAACCGTCACGTCGCACTCCTTCACCAGCATTCACGCAAACCAGCGTGGTAAAATACCTCGTATGAAAACAGTATCTCACACAATGTACGAAGAAGCGTTTGCGCAAACGCGGAAGCGCTGCGCAGCTCATCTTTCGGGTGCACCCGAAAGCTTAATTATCGTGGTCAGCGAAAATCCTCTCGACTCCGATGCCACACACGCTCTCAATAGTGCGTGCGCCGCCCTGGGATGGGGCGAAGATTCTGTGACGTTTTTGACGCTGGCTGATTCCGAGAAAGAAGTCTTTAACGACACCGATCTTTTTGCGACCATCGAAGGGCTTGACCCCTTCATGCTGATTGCAGCCGATACGGCAGCAATGGATGCTCTCTCGAGCGCGTATCGTCAGGAACTTGAGCCTTTGCGACACGACCGTCTTTTCGGCCGCGACCTCTGCGCCTTCCCTTCGTTTTCCGCCATGCTGGCAGAAAAACAAACGAAGCAAAAAGCGTGGGCGCTCCTCAAAACCCTTCCCAAACACCCCTAACAAAAAATTGCCGCACCCCATGAGAACAGCCGCCAAACGATGAGTTTGACGGCTGTCTTGAACCGCTCACGTGCAGCAATAAGCTTAGTGTTCTACCGCACCCACAACATCGGCGAAACAGGAACAAACGGCATTGGGCGTTTCCGCCTGAAGCACCGCTTCAGGAAACATACCCCACAGCGCCGCAACCGTAAAGCACCCTGCCCCATTTCCCGCCTGCATATCAAAGGGGCTATCGCCCACATAGATGCATTCTTCGGACGCATGTCCCAACAGTTGCGCACCATAGCGCACCGGTGCCGGATCGGGCTTATGAGCCTCGATATCGTCAGAACCCACCAGGCAGTCGAAGTAACGCGCAAGATCAAACAGTTCTAAACCATGGAGGGCAGGTGCATGGCGCTTCGAGGTGACCACCCCCAAAGGATACCCCGCCTGTCCCAACATTTGCAGCGTTTCAACAACACCGGGAAACACCTTGACGCGCTGATCGTGAATCTTTTCATTGTGATTTCGATATACGCGACACAGCGCCTCGTGCTGCGCCGCATCGTCAGTGAAATCCCACATCTGCGTATTGAGCGGCTGTCCCACCTTCGCCATCAGCACAGCGTCGTCGATAACCCGCCCAAGCACCTCTTGCGTCGTGATTTGAAAGCACTCCAGAAGAAGATCATGAGTATCAAGCACCGTTCCATCAAGATCGAACAGAATAGCTTTTGCGCGAGGTTGCATACTACATCCTTTGTCAGTAATCGAATATTATCCCATGCCGCGCCGCGCCGTGGCCGAGCGAAGCTCCGGACACGCGCCGCCCCAGGTTGAAAGGG
>JAVVXN010000040.1:0-13529 GCA_036651575.1 Raoultibacter sp.
TTCGCACGTTGTCGCGCCATGCAAAAAGTCGCATCATCTATCTCTTCGATGGCGACGAAGCGGGGCAGCGTGCGGCGGATCGTGCACTCGGGTTCATTGATACTTCAATGACGCCGGAGGCGGGTCGCAACAAGATTGAGCTAGCGGCGGTAACCCTGCCGGAAAACCTCGATCCTGCCGATTTCGTTGCGCAGCAAGGAGCCGACGCGTTGCGTGTCTTGCTTGACGAGGCGCAGCCGCTTCTCAAGTACGGTATCGAGCGTCGTCTGGCTCGTTTTGATTTGACTACTGCCGAAGGGCGCAATCGTGCCATCGCCGAGGCGTTGGCCGTTTTGGCTCCCATCAAAGATTCGCTTTTAGCAAAAGATTATGCGGTACAGGTGGCGGGATGGTGTCGGGCGCGCGAGAGTGATGTCCTTGCGCAGCTTGAGCAGGTGGTAGTGCGCCCCCTACCGACCGAGCGGGGTATCGAACAATCTGCGCCGAACGTGGCTTTCCTCAAACTTTCGGAGGGGGAGCGCAATCGGCGCCGCTTCGAGCGTGATTTCATCAGTTTGTGCGCCTGTTACCCCGAACTGGGACAGCGCTTCGCTGCCGCCCTTGCTCAGACCCGTTGGCACGTAAAACTTCATGGGATTTTGGCGCAGATAACCCTCGATATCATCACTCAGACTCCCACCATATCGGCAGCGGAGCTCATTGCGCGGGCGGCAGAAACCGAACCGAAGGCGGCGCAGGTGCTCACGTCGGGTTCGATGACCGATGAGGTTGCCCCTGAAGTGCTTGCTTCTTTTTTGGTTGAAGAGCTGGCGATCGGAGATCAGGAAGATACTATCGCTGCGTTGCACGAACAGCTGAAAGCTCCCGAGAAACTCGATGCTCAAGAATACGAAGCGATTTTCGAAAGCGTTGTGGCGTTGCAAAAAGATCTGACGAGTCTTCGCCGCGCGCACAAACCGCTTGCGAGCTCAGGGCGATAAAACTTTTTAGGATGGTATACTCAGGGCTTGAGAAAGGAGTCCTTCTATGAGCCCTTTTATCTGGCTTGCGGTAGCCGTTATCATGGCTGTCGTTGAAATCGTATCTCTCAGTTTGATCACGGCGTGGTTTGTTGTCGGCGCTTTGGTGGCATTTGTGGCAAACCTGCTCGGAGCTGATATTGTCGTGCAAATGGTCGTTTTTCTTGTCGTGTCGTTGCTCTGTCTCATTTTTTTGCGACCGGTCTTCATGAAGTATCGCAAGCGCGGCGAAGCCCACGAACCGACACTGGTGGGACAAACTGCATTGGTGTGTGAAGAAATCGACAACGAACGCTTGGTCGGTCGGGTCGAAACTTCGAATCGTATGACCTGGGTCGCTCGCAGTGCCGACGGGAGCGTTATTCCTGTTGGAGAAACGGTTGTGGTTGTCGATCGGGAAAGTGTCAAGCTTGTTGTTGAAAGGAAGCCTTCATGATCATCGCGCTTATCGTGCTAGTCGTGTTAGTTGTTTTGTTTTCACTGACGTGTATCAAAATCGTTCCGCAGGCGCATTCTGCCGTTGTTGAACGTTTGGGCTCGTATCTGACCACGTGGCAGACGGGGCTGCACATCAAGGTTCCCTTCATCGATCGCGTTCGCGGGGGTATTACGCTCAAAGAACAGGTTGCCGATTTTCCGCCGCAACCGGTTATCACGAAAGACAACGTGACGATGTCGGTTGATACCGTTCTATTTTTCCAGGTCATGGATTCGAAGTTGTATTGTTATGGCGTTGAAAATCCTCTGATGGCCATCGAAAATCTGACGGCAACCACGCTGCGCAATATCATGGGTGATCTTGATTTGGATACCGCTCTTGTCTCTCGCGATACCGTCAACGCTAAGATGCGTGAAATTCTTGACGATGCAACCGATGCGTGGGGTATCAAGGTCAACCGCGTCGAACTCAAGAATATCACCCCACCGCCCGTGATTCAGCAGGCGATGGAAAAGCAGATGAAGGCCGAACGTGAAAAACGCGAAGCAATGCTTTTGGCGGAAGGCCAAAAAGCTGCCGCTATCACCATTGCGGAAGGCAATAAGCAGTCACGTATTCTCGAGGCGGAAGGTGCCAAACGACAGGTTATTTTAGCCGCAGAAGCCGATCGCGAAAAGCAGATGCGCGAAGCCGAAGGTGAAGCGGCCGCCATTCAAAACGTCCAGGCGGCAACGGCTGACGGCATTCGTATGGTTCGCGAAGCGGGGGCTGATAGCGCCGTTTTGACCATGAAGGCTCTGGAAGCTTTGCAGGTGCTCGCCAACGGACAGGCAACGAAAATTATCATCCCCTCCGATATTCAAGGAATTGCTGGTCTTGCAGCATCGCTTAAGGAAATCGTCGTCGACGGCGATGTTGCGCTCGGTGTCCCCGCTCCGCTTTCGGCGGGGAAGCCCCGAAAGGGTAATTAAGCGCTGCATGAAGGGGAGTTTGCGGTTGTGTCCGCGGTAGGGAGCCGATATGGAAAAAGTGATAACACTGTTGATTGTGGTGATTATGGCCGTCGGATTTTTCGTGGTTTCGCGCGGGCAAAAGCGATAAACTAAAGCGGTATGTAGGTGCGTTGTCTCAATCAGCATGAGAAGATATTTTCTCTATGCGACCGCAGGGGTAACGCGTATTGCCGAGGATGTGCACAGAGCGTTTTGGCGTACATTTGCTCGAGCGCACGGCGGGCTCATTTTTTTGGCGAGTGTGATGGAAAATCGATCGTTTATGCGATCTAGTATAAGGAGTTTCGTGTCTATGAATGTGGTGCTTTCCCCCGATCCGATCCTGCGTCAGGTGTGTAAACCCTGCGAGATCGGTGATAAAAGTTTGAATAAACTTGCGAAGCAGATGGCTCGTGTCATGTATAAAAACAACGGCTGCGGCTTGGCAGCTCCCCAGGTAGGGGTGCTGAAACGGGTGGTTGTCATCGATTGCGGCGATCAGGAAGAAGGTCAAAATCCCGTATTTCTCGTCAACCCCGTGGTGGTTGAAGTGCGCGGAGATGCGGTAGCGGAAGAGGAAGGCTGTCTTTCGTGCCCGGGTATCGCGGTGCCTATCAAACGTCAACCTTGGGCTCGCGTCGAGTACTACGATCTTGAGGGTAATGCGTGCTCCATCGAAGGCGATGGGTTGCTGGGTCGCTGTCTGCAGCATGAAACCGACCACTTGAATGGTAAGACCCTCTTTGAAAGCTGCTCCCCAATCGCTCGACTTGAAGCGTTGCGCGAATATGAAGCGGCTCGAGCCGCGGGAGCTTTGCCCGGAGAAACCTCTATCGGACCCCGTATTCGTTAAGTTCCACGTGAAGGGAGCGACGTGAATATCATCTTTATGGGAACACCCGATTTTTCCGCGACGGTTTTGGAAGAATTGGTGAATCAGCACACGGTTTGTGCGGTTTATACCAGGCCCGATGCGGTGAGTGGTCGTGGTCGGGAATTGGTTGCGTCGCCGGTCAAACGCCTGGCTCTTAACCTTGGCTTGCCGGTGCATGCGATCAAATCTCTGCGCGATCCACAGGTTATAGCAGAAATTGCCGCCTATGAACCCGATGTTATTTGCGTGGCAGCGTTCGGCGCGATTTTGCCGCCAGAGGTATTGTCTATTCCGAAATATGGCTGCATTAACGTACATGCTTCCTTGCTGCCTCAGTGGCGTGGCGCAGCTCCTGTCGAGCGCTCTATTCTTGCTGGTGATATCGAAACAGGTGTGTGTGTCATGCGTATGGAGCAGGGTCTTGATACCGGAGATTATTGCATTTGCCGCACCGTTGCCATTGAGGATAAAAACGCAGAGGAGCTTACTGACGAGCTGGCAAACCTTGGCGCTTATGCGTTACTGACTGCCTTGATCCACATTAAAAACGGGATGGCCGAATGGGTTGCACAAGATGAGTCTCGGGTGACCTACGCCGAAAAAATTGGAAAACGTGAATTGTTCTTAGACCCCCTCGATACCGTTGGTGCCAACGCGCTCCGTGTGCAAGCTTCCGGTCGTGCCCATCCGGCGAGGTGTGTTATTGCTGGTAGGCCGGTTACGGTTGGGTGCGCCTGGTGTGTTGAGGATGATCCGGCGAAAGAGCAGTGTTTCGATATGGTTTCAGGACAGGTGAGATTTGTTCGTAAGCGCCTGTTTTTGGGATGCGAAGACGGACCGCTTGAAGTGTTTGACGTACAGCCTGATGGGAAACAATCCATGGAGGGCAAAGCGTTTGCGGCGGGTATACATAATATAAAAAGCGGTACCTTAACATGGGAGAAACTTGATGGATAAATCCTCAAAAGCGAGTCCGGCACGTTTGTTTGCAGTGCAGGTGGGTCGCGCGGTTCGTATGCGCAATGCTTTTACGCACGACGTGATTACGGCACAGCTTGAAAAGACAAAACTTTCCAATGAGGATAAAGCTTTTGGCACCAAGCTTGCTTTGGGGGTGACTCTTTCGCTGGGAACACTCGATGAAGTTATCGACCGCTGCCTGCGCAGCCCCAAAGATATTTCTCCAGAAGTTCGTGACACGCTTCGTGTTTCTACGTACGAAATTATTTTTTTAGGGAAAAGCCCGCACGCCGCCGTTGATCAAGGCGTTGAATTGGTGCGTTCCGTGGCACCTCAGGCGGCCGGACTTGCCAATGCCGTACTCCGTAAGATTGTGCGTGCTCAGGCTGATTTCCCGTTTGGCGATCCCGCCATCAGCGTGCAGGCGCTTGCCCGTCAGTACGCCTTTCCTCTCTGGCTTGCTCAGCTGTTTGTCGAGGATCTCGGTCGCGACGGAGCGGTCGAGATTATGAAAGCGTCGAACATGGTCGCCCCCCTCTACGTTGCCATCAATGCCCTTTGTGCCGATCCAGATGTTGTGCGAGCTATCTTTGCCGATGTGGGGGAAAGTTCTGCTCCCATCTCGATTGCGGGAATCGATTTGCCCCTGTGCTTACGCGTCGAAAATCACCGTGCTATTCAGGATGAACGTATCAAACAGCTTTTTGCCGAGGGGAAGATCATCGTCAGCGATGTTTCTGCCCAGGCGATTGCTCGTCTGGCGGTGCCGGGTGAAAAACCTGCTCGTTTTCTTGAGATCGGTTCTGGTCGAGGCACGAAAAGTATTCTGCTGCAAAATGTTGCCAGGGGTTCGTTTGGGTCTCAGATGGCGCTCGAAACACTTGATAATCGCGATTTCAAAACGCAACTGCTCGAAAAACGTGCTCGTCAGTGCGGTGTCGAACTGGCGGCGGCCCATACTGGGGATGCGACAAAACTTATCGATCTGTTTGGTTTTGAAGCTTTTGATGCCATCTTTATCGATGCGCCCTGTTCGGGCTTGGGGACCCTTCGCCGTCATCCCGAAATTCGCTGGCGTATCACGAAGGCTGATATCGATGAACTGGCAAGTTTAGGTGCGACGATGCTCGATGAGGCTGCGGCGTGTTTGAAGGTTGGTGGTCAGTTAACCTACGCGACCTGCACGGTCACTCGTCAGGAAAACACCCAGGTGATTGAGCGCTTTTTGAAGAGTAAGCGCGGTGAATCGTTTCGCTTGCTGCCCGTGGGTGAAGCTCCGGCGTTTGCGACGCGTCTCACCCCCGGATCTCCCGATGCGCACTTCGCGGCGTGCATGGTTCGCGTTCGATAAGGCTTTTTCGTAGGGACATATACCTGTCGTGACCTTCTTGCAGCGCAGGCTGAAAAAAAGGTCACGACAGGGTTGATTGACAGCGGTTCGTTAAGCGTTATCCCGGTCGCGGATGACGACGCGACGAATTTTTCCGTTGGTAGTTTTCGGCAGTTCATCCACGTAGTCGATGGTGCGCGGGTACTTGTAGGGTGCGGTGCGATGCTTGACCCACGTCTGTAATTCGCGCGTCAGATTATCGTTGGCGGAAAAGCCAGGGCTCAAGACGATAGTCGCTTTGACGGCTTTGCCGCGCACGGGGTCGGGCACCCCGGTAACGGCGCATTCGCGAACCGCCTCGTGTTCAAGCAGTACGCTTTCGATTTCGAAGGGGCCAATGCGGTAGCCGGAAGATTTGATGACGTCGTCGTTGCGTCCGATATACCAGAAATAGCCATCTTCGTCGCGCCAGGCCGTATCGCCGGTGTGATACCAGCCGTCATGAATGGCAGCAGCGGTTTTTTCGGCATTGCGGTAATATTCCACCATGATACCCGCCGGGCGGGGATCCATCTTGATGCAGATTTCGCCGGTTTCACCGGTGTGGCAGCTGGTGCCGTCGGCACGTTGAATCTGTATCGTATAGAGCGGCACCGCCTTACCCATCGACCCCGAGCAGGGAGTTGAACCGGCCAGGTTGGCAATGGTGAGCGGGGTTTCCGTCTGACCGAATCCTTCGTAGATGGTAAGCCCGGTATGCTCTTTCCAGAAAGCGAACAGGTCGGGATTGAGCGCTTCGCCTGCGGTGGTGGTGTGCGTCAGCGAAGAGAGGTCGAACGCATCGACGTTTTCCTGTGAAATGAGACGATACATCGTGGGGGGGCAACACAGGGTCGTGATGCCGTAGTGCTCGATGAGCGAAAGTATTTCACCGGCATGGAAGCGGTCGAAATCGTAGGTGAAAACGCAGGATTCCATCAGCCATTGCCCGTAGAATTTACCCCATACCGCCTTGCCCCAACCGGTGTCGGCAATGGTGAAGTGGATGCCATCGGCATCCACGCTGTGCCAATGCTTGGCGGTCATGATGTGGGCGAGTGCATAGGTCGAATCATGTAAAACCATCTTGGGATTGCCGGATGTGCCGCTTGAAAAATACATGAGCGTCGGATCGCTCGCGCAGGTTTCTTGCCGCACGAAATCGGCCGGTGTTGCGCGCACGCAGGTATTGAAATCGAGCCAACCTTCCCGAACGCCTGCTGCACGGCAAATGCCTTCATCGCCACTGAGAACACTTCCGATCGGCGAATTATCGGTTATTACAAGCTCGTCTGCGTCGTTTTTCGGCGTCAACCCGCCACCCGCACCGTTCACGATGATTTTCACCGCAAGGCTCGGCGCGTTTTCGGTCACGTTGTCGCATACCTGGGCAATGTCTCCGATGGAGGTGCAGATCATAGCTTTGATGCTTGCGCTGTTCAGGCGATATTCAAGATCGTGTTCCTTGAGCATGAAGGTCGCCGGCACCATGATGGCTCCGAGTTTGCTCAGGGCGGTTGCTACAAACCAGAACTGGTAGTGGCGACGTAGGATGACCATGACCATGTCGCCTTTGCCGATACCCTGTGTAGCCAAAAAAGCTGCCGTTTTGTCAGACCATTTCTTCATGTCGGCAAACGTGAAGAAATGTTCTTCGCCTTCGGGGTTGCACCAGACCATGGCTCGCCTGTCGGGGTCGGCGTACGCGATATCATCGACGCAGTCGTAGCCGAAATTAAAATCTGTCGGCACATCGATCGAGAAATCGGTGAGCAGACCCTGTGTGTCGTAGGTTTCCTTTGCGTAGCGAAGGTTGATGTTTCTCATGGCAATCTTTCTGTGTGAAACGTGGCACGTGAGGCCACCGAACGGATGGGGGAATGAAGGGTAAGGCGCTGCCGAAAAACGGCGAGGCGCCTAGATAATTTCCTCATCGTGGGGTTTCATGACGATTGCAAGAAAGGTGCAGGGTTGTCCGTCGATGGCAATCATTCCGTGACCGCGTCCCGAATCGTAGAGCAGCGTATCTCCCGCTTCAAGCTCTTCGATGTGGTCTTCGTAGGCGAAACGCATGCGGCCGGATATGATGTAGTCGAGTTCTTGGCCTTTATGATACGAAAGATGAATCGGGGCGTTTTGTTCTTCTTCCAAACACGGTGCAGTCACCAAGAAAGGTTCGCACAATTTATTTTTAAAGTAGGGCGCCTTGTGGAGGTACTCGAATCCCGCACGACGTCTGATGGAAAGTCCGTGGTCGGCACGGGTAAGCGAATAACCGGTCAAATGGGGGTTTTCGCCGGTGAGCAGTTCGATGACGTCGATTCCGAAGCGTTCGGCGCACTTGAAGAGGAACGTGAACGACATGTCGACCTCGCCACTTTCCATAGTGGCGTATTCGGCCAGGCTGCGTCCGGTGGCATCGGCCATTTCCTGCATGGTGAGATCCATGTCTTCGCGCAGAGAGCGAATGCGACCTGCCACCTCTTTTATATTCGGCTCCATGAACGTCGACCTCCCTTTTGATGTAATACCTGTATGCCCGCTTCTTGGGCGGGAAAGCGCAAGAAGGGTTTCATCATTGTAGAACATTTTGCAGGGGAGGGGATGATGGGGAAGGGTATTTACGAGGTTCGGTGCATTTGTTCGATGCGGCACGCGTGATTTTCCTCTGATTCCGCCTGCCTTTTCGGGGCTGTGTGGTTCAATATGAAAAAACGGTTTCGACGATGGCAAGGGGTCTTTTGGATACCTTACAAAATAATTCCAGCATTTTATCTGACGGTTCTGTGGACAGTTCTGAAGTTGCGGATCTTTTTCCTTTAGCTTCCATCACGGTTGTTGTGGGTCATTACGGGGTCGGTAAGACGAATTTTTCCCTCAATCTCGCAATCGACGCTGCGGCGCTTGGTCAGCAGGTTACCCTGATCGATCTCGACGTGGTGAATCCCTATTTCCGTTCGAGTGAATACGCTTCGGTGCTCAAGGATGCGGGTGTCACCTTGATCAGTCCGGTGTTTGCGGGCAGTACCCTTGATTCCCCCAGCCTTTCCGGCACGATTGACACCGTGTTGACCGACGTGATCGATCGGGGGCCGGCGGGCGCGTGTGCTTGCGAGACGCCTCGCACCTGCCTCATCATCGATGCGGGGGGCGATGATGTCGGGGCTACGGCGCTCGGTCGTTTTGCGGGGAAAATCGCCCCTCATCCCTACGCCATGTTCTACGTGATCAATGCCTATCGCAATCTGACGCATGAACCCGAAGAGGCGGCCGCCCTGCTTGCCGAAATCGAGATTAAATCACATCTAAAAGCAACGGGAATCGTCAACAATTCTCACTTACAAGACGATACGACCGAGCAGGTGATAACCGATGCCCAGCCTTTCGCGCAAGCGACCGCTGACATCCTTTCGTTGCCGCTTGTGTGCACTACCGTGCCAAATACGCTCGTTGAGCAGAAAAACCGAGCATTTTCCTCGGGAAGTGTTTCTCGAAAAGCGTATCCTGTGAAAGTATACGTTCGCGCTCCCTGGCATAGGTAGGGAGTCCGTTTCCCTTTATCGATTTTACGATATACGCCCTCGGGGCGTCTGTCGTTGTACAAGGAAGGTGGTTGCATGTCACGAATTATCGTAGATGATCATTACTGCAAAGGGTGTGGTCTTTGTATCGATGCATGTCCGCAGGGCATTATCGAGTTGGACACCGCCACGATCACCGCCAAGGGATATCATCCCGCGCGTCTGACCGATGAAGAAAAATGTACGGGCTGCACGTTCTGTGCGATTATGTGCCCTGATGTCGCGATTACGGTTGAGAGGTAAACATGGCTGAGAAAGTATTGATGAAGGGAAATGAAGCCCTGGCAGAAAGCGCCCTGCGCGCTGGATGTCGTTTTTTCTTCGGGTATCCCATCACACCCCAAACAGAACTTGCTGCTTACATGTCGAAGCGCATGCCGAAAAACGGTGGAACATTTTTGCAGGCAGAAAGTGAAATTGCCGCCATCAACATGGTCTACGGTGCTTCGGCTGCCGGAGCCCGCGTTATGACCTCTTCGTCCTCTCCGGGAATCTCACTGAAAGGTGAGGGCATTTCGTATATGGCGGGCGCCGACCTTCCCGGCGTCATTATCAATGTGCAGAGGGGTGGCCCGGGGCTCGGCGGCATTCAGCCTTCGCAGTCCGACTATTGGCAGGCAACGCGAGCACTTGGTCACGGCGATTTCCAGATCGTTGTCTATGCACCTTCGACGGTGCAAGAAATGGCTGATTTCGTGTTTGAGGCTTTCGATGTGGCTGACACCTACCGCACGCCCGTTATGATTTTGGCCGATGGCATGCTCGGCCAGATGATGGAACCGGTCGTCTTGCCCGAGCCGAAGGAAACGCTTCCCGAAAAACCATGGGCAACGACGGGCCACAAAAATGCACGTCCGCGCAATATCGTCAACTCGCTTTATCTGACGGCCGAAGAACTCGAGCGTCTCAATATCGAGCGTTTTGCTCGCTATGACATCATTAAAGAAAAAGAACAGCGCGCCGAATCGTTTATGACCGAGGATGCTGAAATCGTTATCGTTGCCTTCGGGGCAAGTGCTCGTATTGCTCGCAGTGCGGTCATCTCCGCGCGCGAGCAAGGCATCAAAGTAGGGCTGATCAGGCCGATTACCCTGTGGCCATTTCCCGCCAAAGCAATCGAGGCAACAATTCCGACGGCGAAGGCATATC
This sequence comes from Raoultibacter sp., assembly GCA_036651575.1. GTDB lineage: Bacteria > Actinomycetota > Coriobacteriia > Coriobacteriales > Eggerthellaceae > JAVWGW01. The sequence continues at coordinate 10,384 of JAVVXN010000040.1, forward strand.
TTTCCGTCGAAATGAACATGGGCCAGATGGTCGACGACGTGCGCCTCGTGGTCAACGGTCGCGCCCAGGTTTCGTTCTTCGGTCGCGCTGGTGGCGTTATTCCGACGCCGACAGAAGTGCTTGAGCAAATCAAAGAACTGAATGGAAAGGTGGGTGCTTAAATCATGGGTGCTGACAAAAAGATCGTATTCGAACGCCCCCATGCGCTCGAACCTGTCCAAAACTCCTATTGTCCGGGCTGCCCGCACGGTATCGTGCATCGCTTGGTGGCTGAAACGATCGACGAGTTGGGGATCGAAGGAACCACTATCGGAATCGCACCGGTCGGCTGTTCGGTCATGGCCTACAACTTCTTTGCGTGCGACATGATCGAAGCTGCTCACGGTCGTGCACCGGCGGTGGGAACCGCGGTCAAGCGCGTCAACCCCGACAATGTCGTCTTCGTCTATCAGGGTGATGGCGATCTTGCCAGCATCGGTATGGCAGAAACCATCCATGCAGCGACGCGTGGTGAAAAGATCACCGTCATCTTCATCAACAACGCTATTTACGGCATGACCGGTGGTCAGATGGCTCCGACAAGCTTGCCGCATCAGGTGACGCAAACGTCTCCCTATGGCCGCGATGTTGCCGAGGCGGGCTATCCGATCCGCGTCTGCGAACTGCTTGCGACCCTCGATGGCGTGGCCTATGCCGAGCGCGTTACCGTCGATACGCCCAAGCACGTGCGCGCGGCCAAGAAGGCTATCCGCAAGGCGTTCGACTATCAGGTTGAGGGCGTGGGGTATTCCATTGTCGAAGTTGTTTCGACCTGTCCGACCAACTGGGGCCTGACACCGCAGGCGTCGTTTGACTGGATGCGCGAAAACATGCTGCCGTACTATCCGCTCGGTGTGTATCGCGACGTGAGAGCTGACGGGTTTGCCGATATCGCCGAGGCTGCCAAAGCGCGTGCTGCGGCGTGTCCGATTGTTGTAGAGGGGGAATAATCGATGGGTAAAACACACAACATCGTGCTTGCCGGTTTCGGTGGGCAAGGGGTTTTGTTTGCCGGTAAGCTCATTGCTACGGCGGGCCTCATCGAAGGGCGCGAGCTTTCCTGGCTGCCTTCCTACGGTCCTGAAATGCGCGGAGGCACTGCTAACTGCAGCGTTTGTCTATCCGATGACCCGATTGGATCACCTCTCGTGCTCGACCCGGATGCTTTGATCGCGATGAATCAGCCTTCCTATGATAAGTTTGAAAAGCAGGTTCAACCAGGCGGTGTCATCATTGCCGATACGACGATGGTTCAGCGTATCGACCAGCTGGAAGGCGTGCGCATCTGCGCTATTCCCGCTACCGGCATGGCGGAAGAAGCGGGTTTGAAAGGTCTTGCCAATATCGTATGTCTCGGTAAGCTTTTGGCGGAAATCGGTTTTTGTGAGGAAGAAACGCTGCGACAAGCTATCGTCAAGTGTGTTCCTGCAAAGAAGCAGCAAATGGTTGAACTCAACAAGCAGGCCCTCACCTTGGGTATGCAGGCATAAAGGAGTTTTATATGGATAATGACGACTTCAGAGATATTGGTTTGCGCATCGAAGGTCTGCGCGAAGCGTGCGACGTTTCACGGGAAGAAATGGCGCGCGATCTCGAAGTGCCGCTTAAAACCTATATTTCATGGGAAGAAACCGGCGCCGATGTACCGATTTCCGCGATTTACCATCTAGCTCGTCGTTTTGGAGTGGAGTTTACTGAGATTTTAACCGGTACCGCCGCCAAGCTCGATACCTATCACGTGGTTAAAGCGGGCGAAGGTCGTGAAGTCGATCGTTATCCCGGGTATTATTATGAAGATCTGGCGTGGCGCTACAGTGGTAAAATTATGCAGCCCTTGCTTGTCGTGCTCGATCCCAGCGATGAACCGGCTAAACCCGTAACCCATACGGGTCAGGAGTTCAATCTGGTTATCGAAGGGTGCGTGATTGTGAGCTGGGAAGACAGAGAATTTGAACTACATGCCGGTGATAGCATCTACTTCAATCCCACCCATCCGCACGGGCAGAGATGCGGCGGCGATACGCCCGCGAAATTTGTCACCATCATTGCAGAGTAGGTTGGTCTTGTGAATCATATACTGAAAAAATACTGCCCCCAGATCGACTTCGATTCCTACGAAGACTTTTACGAGAATTTCGCAATCGATGCGCCCAATGATTTTAATTTTGCCTACGACGTCGTTGATGAATGGGCGCGCGTTGAGCCCGATAAGCGGGCGCTGTTGTGGTGCGATGACACCGGGGAAGAAAAAGTTTTCACGTTTTCGGATATCTCCAAGCTTTCGAATAAAGCGGCCAATGCCTTTTCTAAGCTTGGTATTGTCAAAGGCGATGTCGTCATGATGATTTTGCGCCGTCGATGGGAATATTGGATCTGTGCTGTTGCCCTGTGCAAGATCGGTGCAACCATCATCCCCGCATCGTTACAATTGACCAAAAAGGATATCGAATATCGTGCGAAAAGCGCGAAGGTCAAAATGATGATCTGCGTGAACGATGATTACGTGTGCACGCAGGCCGAATTGGCGATGGCGGGATCTCCCAGTATCGAACGTCACGTGATCGTCGCGGGAAATCGTGAGGGATGGACTCGATTGGCCGATTTGATCGCCGACGAGTCGGATACGTGGCAGCGCCCGACGGGAGCGGCCGCTACGACGCGTGACGACACCATGCTCATCTATTTCACCAGCGGAACAACGGGTATGGCAAAAGCGGTATGCCATAATTTCGCGCATCCGTTAGGCCATATCATTACGGCGAAATACTGGCAGCAGGTTGAAGAAAACAAGCTTCACTTAAGCGTGTCTGATAGCGGTTGGGCAAAATTCGGGTGGGGCAAGATTTACGGTCAATGGATTGCCGGTGCAACGGTGTTTGCCTACGACATGGATAAGTTCGTTCCCACGAAGTTGTTGCAAAAGATTCAAGACTATAAGCTCACCACGTTTTGTGCGCCGCCGACGATGTATCGCTTCATGCTGCAAGAAGACGTGTCGGCTTACGATCTGTCTTCGGTGCACAATTTCGCTACCGCGGGAGAACCCTTGAATGCCGAGGTCTCGCGCGCGTGGGAAAAGCTGACCGGTCGCAAGATCCACGAAGGTT
>JAVVXN010000041.1:0-2450 GCA_036651575.1 Raoultibacter sp.
TTACGTTCGCAACGTAGGGGTCGAGGGTTCGAATCCCTTCATCTCCACCACGAATTATCAAGCAGGTACCTGACGGTGCCTGCTTTTTTATTTCCACCGATTCGAGGGATTCGAGTGGCAAGGTGATTGAGCTCATAATCTTTGTTTTTGCTCAAATCGAGTAAATTTTATAATTTTAGAAAAACGCCATTGACATGTATCGGTCAATGGCGTACACCTGCAAAGCCGTCTTTTACATTCGACCAACCCAGGAGGTGTCACTTCGGTTTAATCTCCCGTAAGGTGTGGCCTAAAAAACAAGCAAGAACAAAGGAAAGAGTGGTGGTATGTCCGTAAGAAAAAAACTGTGTTGTTTTATGAGTGTTCTCCTTGCTATGAGTCTCATGATGACAGGAGGAGCAAGCTTCGCACTTGCGCTCCCCGTTAAAAGTCCTGTTGCAACTTCCGCTGAAAACGTAATTCCTCAAGGGGATGCTGCTTTGGTGGTCGACCGGGAGGGTGTCGTCGAAGATTCTGCGGTTGTTTCGGGGGATGCGCACGTTACTGAGGGGCAAGAGGATAGGCCTGAATCGATTAAGGCTCCTTCTGAGAAGGACGATGTTGGAGTGATTTCCCCGGCTGGTTCTATCCAGGCAACCCCTCTTGCAAAAAAAACCCAAGCCGTACCTGAAACCACCGAATCAAACCGCACCGACGTTTCGGCTTACTTTCATTCGACGATAATGACAGAGACGGACTCAATCGCGAATAATCAGTACATCGGCTTCAACGTGAAATACGTCATCGATCGTGGCAATATTTCCGAAGGTGACTACATTGATGTCACCGTACCGAATGCGTTGAAAGACGTCTCTCTTGCCGTCAGTTCGCAAATATTTTCCAGCAAGAAAGATCTGGGGGGCGGCCACTATAAGCTTACGTTCAAAGAGAACGCAACCAATGGCATAGCTGGTTCCTTTTCCATTTCCGCCTTCGGCAACAATAATACCGATACGTCCACGACGGCTACGGTGGTTGTCGGAGAAGCTTCCAAAACAATAACCGTCGGTGCTGGAATTTATGATGACCCCATCGGTCCTGAGCATCGCGGCATAATCAAGTGGGGTTACGGAGGGGATGGTTATGCCCAAGACGGTGCATTTTCGGGTGTTTTCGATCAGGAAAAAGACGTTGTTGTCACCTATGCGATCGAGGTGGATCCGAGGATGACGGTGATGAAGGATGTGGTGGTCACTGACGTGATTTGCGATCCCATGGTACTTGATCCTTCTTCGATAACGATTATTCCTCAGAGTGTCGGTCAACCTTCCGGTTTGGCGCTTTCAGCCTCAGAGGTAGCTCAGATAGTTTCGGTTTCCGGCAGCTCCGTGACCTTCAACTTCGGCAGCAGGCTTGATAGCACGAAGTTTTACCGTATTTACTACGATGTATCCATCCCGAAGTTTACCAAGGGCAAGATCGAAAATAGCGCCACTATACACTATTCGTCCCCAGGTGGTCCCGGGGTCGAAACCTCGACGTTTACGATTAAGCCCAAGTTGGGATACAGCAATTCTGTTGGCTATAAAACCGTTGACAAAACTGTGATTAGTGATGATGCCGGCGATCAGACGGTGACTTACACGATTACCTTCGAGAACGACCAGGCGTTCAACGTCGGAGAGATAAACCTTACCGACAGACTCGATAATCGGGTCAGATACGTTGACTCCTATGGATCGGATTATTTTTCACTCAGATATGACGATGCCTCCCACTCGGTGGCCATTGCCAATACGGCCGCCATACCTGCCAGTTCTCGGCAGTCGGTTACCATCGTGACGGATTTTACCGACGTGCCGATAGGCGCCACCATAGAAAACAGTGTGGGCGGTAACGTGACCAAGACCAAGAAGATTGCCGGTCTCTATGCGCCTGTGGCCAAGAAAACCGTAGATGGGTTGGCACCGGGCGACAAGGTCTTTTCTTTCGAGCTTCTTGATGCTGCCGGCAACGTTTTTCAGGTGAAGAGAAACGCGGCGGATGGATCAATCGTTTTTGATCCGATCAAGTATGGCCGGGAGGATATCGGTGTCGCGCATACCTATGCTGTGAGGGAGGCGCAGAAACAGAGCATTATCGGATGTACGTTTGATGATAGCGTTTATTCCGTAACGCTCACTCCTACCGATTCCAACGGGGATGGTGTGCTTGAGTGTGTCCCGGTGATTTCAAAACGGAAGGCAATCGTTGACTCGATGGCTTTCGACAATAGACTCATTGCGGTTCCGAGCACTACCGATGTTGGCGGCAATTCCGACAAAACCGATCCTGTCGTCGGCGAAACGAAGTCCGGCACCGATTCGGTTGCTTTTGACGCCGGGGCAAAGACCGCCGACGCCACAATGGACGCCCCCGCCACAATGGACGCCCCCGCCACAACCCCTGTTGCACCTGCGCCCATGGCCGCG
>JAVVXN010000041.1:2550-13475 GCA_036651575.1 Raoultibacter sp.
CGCCACAATGGACGCCCCCGCCACAACCCCTGTTGCACCTGCGCCCATGGCCGCGCCCGAGACGGGCTTGTTGCCGCAGACTTCCGATGATTCTACGGGTTTGAGCGTCGGAATCTTTTTGCTGCTTGCGGCATCGGTTGTGTGTGGGTTTGCGGCAGTGGTGGGGCGTTTGTCCCGCCAAAAGCAGCGATAATCACTCATCAAAACCAAGTGGAAAACATCTCTTTTAAGGGGGAGGGAAGATATGCAAAAATCTTTCCTTCCTATAATTTACGAAAAACATACAAAATTATGGATAATTACGTGAGTTTTCTCGTAATTCCCCCCAAATGGGTGATATGTTTTTAAGCGTAACTCCGATATGATTTTCGGTGTAGTATCCTACTGCGTTGTGCATTGTGGGGAAATTCCTTACAATTGTGCAATATTGCAAAACACGCTCGAAAGGGGGTAAGAATGAGCGAAGAAAACGAGGTAGAAAAAAAGGTAGCTGAAGTCAAAGAAGAAGTTGTCGATGCGGCGACTAAAGCGAAGGACGAGGTTACCGAAAAGACGGCTGAAATCAAAGAAGAGGCTACCGAAAAGGTAGCTGAAATCAAAGAAGAAGCCACTGAAAAAGCAGCTGAAGTGAAAGAAGAAGTCACTGCGGCTGCGGCGAAGAAGAAGGGCAAAAAGTGGCCCATCGTCGTTGGTGTCATCGTAGCGGTTTTGGTTGTTGCTGGTGTGGGTGGTTTCATTTGGCATGAACAGCCGAGCTTCTGTTCAGCTATTTGTCACACGCCGATGGATCCCTATTTGACGACGTACGAAGAACCGGCTGGTCAGCCGGGTACCGATAAGTGGGGAAACGAAATGAAGACGACGAGCGCCATGCTTGCAGTGACCCATCGCGAGCAGGGTAAAACGTGTCTGAGTTGCCACGTACCCACGATGAGTGAACAGATTACGGAAGGTATGAACTGGGTTTCCGGTAATTACGAGTATCCGCTGCAGGAATGCAGCCTGGAAGACTTGACCGAAGCCAGTGGTGCCGATCCGGAGTCTTTTTGCCTGAACGAGAGCTGCCACAACGTCACGCGCCAGGATCTGGCTAAAAAGACGGCTGAGATGGATCGCAACCCGCATACGACGCCGCATGGTGAAGTTACCTGCGGCGAATGTCACAAATCGCACCGTGCTTCCGTCGATTACTGTACGCAGTGTCATACGGAATCTAAGTTGCCCGAGGGATGGCTGACGTACGCTGAATCCAACAAGCTTAAAACCGCTTAATTTTGAAGAAAGCGGCGAGAATTTAAGAAGCCCGTCGGTATTGTATCGACGGGCTTCTTTCTAGACTAGAATGAATCGAGTTTATAGCCATCGAATTTTTTGGAGTGTACTGTGAATTCTCGTATGAAGAAACGCCTTGTGGTGGTGACGGGTGTCATCATTATGGTGATTGTTATTGTTCTCGCGGTTGTCGGTGGTGGATCGGCCGCACAGACGGTTACGGTTGCGCAGGCCGCAAGTGGTGATTTTGTCGAAAAGCGCGTGCAGGTTTCGGGTAATGTCGTTGAGAATTCTTTCAAGACTACCGGAAACGTGCTCACGTTTGATATCGCCGATCCCGCAGGGGATCCGGGAGTGATACTTCCTATTTCTTACGATGGTGGCGTTGCTGCGACGTTTGGCAACGATGTGACGGCAATCTGTACGGGAAAAATTGACAAAGACGGTGTTTTGCGTGCGAGTGAACTCGTAACAAAGTGTCCTTCAAAATACGAAAGTTCTTCAGATGCACTTTCGGTTGCACGCTTGCTTGAATACGGCACCTCGGTGCTCGATAAGCCGGTGAAGGTAACGGGGCTGGTCAAGGCCGATACGCTGACGGCTGCTGGAGGCGACGAGCGCTTTGTGCTTGTTGATGCCGACGGCGACGGCAGCGAACTGTCGGTGATATATGCGGGTGCCCTTTCCGAAGAGGTGAAAGATGGCGCCGCTCTCGTACTGACCGGATCGGTTGGCGATAACAAAAAATTCACGGCGACTGATGTCGCTTTGAAAGGATAAATAATATGGCAATTTTTGGCCTGATCGGACTTTTGGTTGCGTTTGCGGCCGTCGCGGTTTCGGTTGTGTGTCTTTTGGTGGGGCATATTGTGACCAGTAAGGGTAAAGGTTCGGGCGAGACACTTACCTGGGGCGGTCACCTTGCGGCGATTATTGCAGCGGCGGCGCTTACGCTCTGTTGTTGCCTTTTGGTGTTTTGCTTCATGACCGGTGATCGGTCTATAGAGTATGTCGTACAAAATCAAAGCAACGCCGCCGGCGGATTGGGCTGGCTGTTTAGGCTCTCGGGGCTGTGGGGTGGACGCGAGGGTTCACTTTTGTTCTGGGGCTGGCTGCTTGCGGTTTTTAATGCGGTTGTGGCATTTCGTAACCTGAAAAGCGGCGACAAGCTCGATAGTATGGCACTGCTTGTCTCTCAGGTGGTGTTGGCTGCTTTTGTTGGCGTCACGCTGTTTTCCGAAGGCAATATGCCCTTCAAGGCTATGCAGCTCAGTTCCTTTGATGCGAGTGGGAATCTGATTGGGGAGGCGGCCTTCTGGGGAATGAACCCCCTGCTCGAGCACTGGGCGATGGCTATTCATCCCCCAACTTTATTTATCGGATATGCCGGGTTGACCATTCCGTTTGCCTATGCAATTGCTGCGCTAATCGTCAACGATTCCTCAAAGCGTTGGGTTGAAAAATGCCTTCGCTACACCATCTTTTCATGGTTCTTTTTAGGACTTGGTATCGGACTTGGTGCGGTATGGGCGTACGTGGTGCTTGGCTGGGGTGGTTACTGGGGCTGGGATCCGGTGGAAAATGCAAGCTTGCTTCCCTGGCTTGTGGGCGTTGCGCTAATTCATAGTTTCACGGTTTATCGCAAACGGGGTGCGTTCAAGCGCTGGTCGATCATGTGTGCTTGCATCACGTTTTCGTTTGTCATCTTGGGTACGTTCATCACGCGTTCGGGATTGGTGCAGTCGGTACATGCCTTCGAGGGCGACACCGTATCGCTCGTGTTGTTTCTGGGTCTTATCGTCTTATCGATCGTTGCGGGTGTTGGGGGGCTTGTGCTGCGGTGGAAAAGTTTCGGTACTAAAGATGTCGATGAGGTCGAGAACTTCTTTTCCAAAGATGCGGCTTATTATTTCAATAACGTGATTATGGTAGTCTTTGCGACCATGCTGGCCTATCTTACGATTTCGTCGGCACTGCCATCGTGGTTACCCTTTGGTGGGCAGTCGCTTTCGGCCGGTACGTACAACGCCATCGCGCGTCCTTTAGGTATCATGTACTGCCTGATTCTTGCCGTGTGCCCCCTGCTTGCGTGGGGCGTTACCGACAAACTGGATTTTTTGAAGCGTGCTCGCGTTCCGGCTTTGTGTGCTTGCGTGCTTTTCGGTGCTCTCATGGTGTATTTCTTCACCTATTTGCTTCCCAGTTATAACGCAACAATTGCTTCTGGCGGCACGCTAGCGGAAGGCCTTGCCGCCGAAGGTCCGTCGCTGTATTACAACGGTCTTGCGGTGGTTGGCCTGCTGGTTGCCTCGCTTTTGTTTTTCAATTCACTCTTTATGATCGCGCGCGCAGTCGGTTCGTATCGCGAAAAGCATGGCGGCAATCTCTGGAGTTCGTTTTTTGCCCTGCTTCACCATCGACCCGCTTTAGCTGGTGGTTTCATTACCCACCTTTCCATGGCGATTATCCTGGTCGGTCTTATCGGTTCATCGATGTATGTGACGGAAAAAACGGGGTATCTGGGCTACGATTCAGCAACCGATACCGCAACAGAGGATTACGTTATACAGGATTACACGCTCAAGTTTACGGGTAGCTCAATTGAGGAAGCGAAAGATACCAATATTGTCTATACCATCACCTTTGACGTTTATAAAGACGATGCTTTTGTGGGATCGGTTTCTCCGGCGGTTTTGTTGGTGCAGAAAACGCAGCAGCAAAAATTGATTGCCAGTGTTATCAGCTTCCCCGATCAGGATTTGTTCGTGGCGTATCGCGGGACAAATACCGAGGGCGCTCTTTCGCTTGACGTGCGGGTAAATCCGCTCATTTCGCTGGTATGGGTTGGCTTCGGGCTTATGATGGTCGGTGTTGCGATCTCGCTTATGGGCAAGCGACGCAAAAAACCTGTTCCTGATCGTTTGCGAAACGCGGAAGTTTTGAAGGACAGTGAAACAGTCATGCTTTATCAATCACCGGATGTTTCGGTGGAACACGTGAAGGAAGAAGCGTAATCTCTCATGGATATTGCTATCCAGACAAAAAATATTTCGAAGGTTTTTGGCGATCGAGAAGCACTTCACCAGGTGAATTTTACGGTGCCAAAGGGGGCTTTTCTATCCATCTTCGGTCCGAATGGGGCGGGTAAGACGACGTTGTTGCGTATGCTTTCGACGCTGTCGCGCCCCACGTCGGGAACGGCTGAGATCTTAGGGATCGACATCAAGGAAGATTCCGATAAAGTGCGTGACCATATCGGATTCATTTCGCATAATGCCATGCTCTATCCCGACCTTACGGCTGAGGAAAACCTGTTGTTTACTGCCCGTCTTTACGGGGTTGTTGATGCCACCGATCGCGTGATGGAGTTGCTTGAAGCCGTTGAGCTCAAGCATCGCCGTCTCGATCAGGTTCGCACGTTTTCGCGCGGAATGACGCAACGCTTAAGCATTGCGCGCGCTCTTATTCATGATCCCGAAATAGTTTTTCTAGATGAGCCCTATTCTGGACTTGACCCTCATGCGGTTGAAATTTTTGATACCCTGATCGATTCGCAGCGAGAGGGACGGACGTTTGTCATGGTCAGCCACGACCTGCGCAAGGGCTTTGAATCCTGCACGCACGCGCTCGTGCTTGCCCGTGGCCGCGTTGTCGCGTTCGATGAAAAGGAACAACTCGATTTTGAAGCCTTCGCGACGCTGTACCGGCAAACGGTCGGCATGGGGGTGGCATGATATGACCGTCGTTGTTCGCCGCCCTTCTACCTTTCAGCAGTATAGAAATCTGCTTGCAAAAGATTTGCAACAGGAATTTCGTACCAAGGAAATGCTTACTTCTATGGGCATTTATGCGCTGCTCGTACTGGTGGTCTATGGTGCGGCGCTTGGTGCAACATCCGCTACGCTCGACATCTTGCAGATGAGCGGGGGGCTGTTGTGGGCGCTCATCGTATTTACCTCGCTGCTGGGGTTGAACCGTTCGTTTTCTCACGAAAAAGAACAGGGGTGTCTTGAAGGTATCCTGCTCGTGCCGCTCGATCGTTCGGTTATCTTTCTTGCGAAGGCGACGTCGAATCTGCTGTTTCTTCTCATTGTTGAAATTATTGCGGTTCCGATGTTCTATTTCTTTTTCCTGACGACGACCACGCCATCGGAAAGTTTTTGGATGCTGGTTTTTCCGCTGCTTGTCGGCACAATTGGTGTCGCGGGCATCGGCACTCTGCTTTCCACAATCACGATCAATACGCGCGGTAAAGATGTGATGTTGGCCGTCTTGTTTATTCCGCTGATTTTTCCGCTACTCTATGCGTGCGTATCGGCTACGACGGTTGTTATTTTGGGGAGCGAAGGATACCTGGATACGTTTATCCAGTCGCTTACGCTGGCGGGTGGCTATGATGTGATCATGATATTGCTTTCTTGGGTGCTCTACGATTTTGTTATTTCTGCATAGTAAGGGGGGTTTATGGTTGAGGAACAGAAAGAAAAAGTACGATTACCGCAGGTTGGCGGTGTGTGCGATAAAATCGCTCCGATTCTTTTGTTGCTGGGTGCCGTATTGACCACACTTGGTTTTGTGTTGACATTTACGGTGGCACCGTTGGTCAATGGTGCAGCGGTTGGTGGCGCCGAATTGATTGGTGATCAGATTGTTGCCAATAAATTGCTGCTGTCGCAAAAGATTTTCTATTTCCATATGCCGGTTGCGATCACGTCGTTTGTCGCTTTGGCGTTTACGGCATATTATGGCGTGCGGTTTTTGGCAACGAGGAAGGCATGCTATGACTTGCGCGCTCGATTAGCTACCGAAATCGCATTGCTTTTTATCGTATGCACCATGTTTTCGGGTGAGCTTTGGGAGCGGTTTGAGTGGGGTGTGTGGTGGACGTGGGAGCCGCGGTTGACCACCTATTTCATTTTGATGTTGCTTGTGATTGCCTACTTTATTTTACGCAATGCTATCGACGACCCCGAGCGCCGTGCTGTGTATGCGAGCGTGTTTGGCATCATAGCTTTTGTCGATGCCCCCCTCTGCTTCTTGATTACGCGTCTTGTGCCCTCGGGTGTGCATCCGGTTGTTTTCCGCACCGATTCGGGGCTTTCACCCGATATGCTGATACCGTTGCTCGTTTCGATGTTTGGTATGTTTATGGTTGCCTTCGCGCTCTATCGGTTGCGCCTTCGCGCGGGCCTTCTTGAAGAAAAAGTCGAACTGCTGAAAAAGCACCTGGAAGATTAGGAGATAACCCATGAATGCGGTTCTCGTTGAAATATATTCGACCATTTTGCCGGCTGCACCGTATGTGATCGGTGCTTATGTTTTGATCTGGCTTGCGCTGTTTGTCTACGTATTTTTTATTATGCGGAGAGTGAAACGGGCTGAAGCCCAGATGGCCGTGCTGGAAGAAGCGATTGCGGACAAGCAATTGTAGCTTAGGTTATGGCGTGCATGAAGGTTTGCTCGGCGCGCCGCGTCCGGGTTCTTTCTTCGTCCGCTTGTACGGGCTTTTTGGCCGTATTGCAATTGGATGAGCGTTTTTTGTTACAATCACCTGGTTATGGCGAACAACCGAAATGAAAAGATTAGAGGAACGATGAAAGCACTGATTCCCGCCGCTGGCATGGGTACCCGTTTTTTGCCTGCAACGAAAGCTCAGCCAAAAGAGATGTTGCTGGTGGTTGACCGTCCGGTTATTCAATATATCGTCGAAGAGGGTCTTGCCTCCGCAGCCGACGAAGTGGTTGTCATAAACAGTCGAGATAAGAAGGCTATCGAAGATCATTTTTCTCCGAACCCGCCGCTAGAAACTGCGTTGCGAGAGCGAGGAAAGGATGCGCTTGCCGATCTTGTGGCCTATGTGGGCAATCTCAATGTCAGCTATGTGTATCAAGATGATCCCTTGGGCTTAGGCCATGCGATTTGGTGCGCAAATGAGAAAACCGCCGGTGAGCCATTCTACGTTTTGCTGGGCGACGTGCTGGTGCCCGACAACAAGATGCTTCCTCGCATGCAGGAAATTTCTGATGCCCACAACGGCGCAAGCGTTATTGCCGTATTGCCGGTGCCCGAAGATCAGGTGAGTCGTTTTGGCGTGATTGCAGGCAACGCGATTGCCGATGATGTGTGGAGCGTTGATTCCCTGGTGGAAAAACCCGCAATCGAAGATGCTCCTTCCAACCTGGCAGTATTTGGCCGCTACCTTTTGAGTCCTCGCGTGATGGAATTATTGGCTGATGTGCAGCCGGGAGTGGGTAACGAAATCCAGTTGACCGATGCGCTTGATGCGGTGCTGCAAGAAGAGGAAATGTACGCGCTCGTGATCGATCCGGCCGATGGGTTTGATACGGGTACGGTAGAGTCGTGGCTCGAAACAAACAATATCCTCTACGCCCGCAAACAACAACGGTCTTAAGCCCCTTTTATCCTATTCACCAAACCGTCAGGTACGAAAGAGGCCTGGCGGAGGGGACCGCCAGGCCAACAAGGAGGGGGTGGCGACTATTAGTCACCACTGCTTTAATGAGGTAAAAGCAGTAACAAATGGAAAGGAGGGGAGCCTCTCCGATTCGCTGAACTCAGTATACGTGACGGTCTTGAAGGACTTATCGTCAGGAAATGCGGGTTTTGTGGTGGCGGGCGGTTAACGGTGTTTTTTTCTCCTACTCCGGTTGTAGCGCACCCCAGCTCAACAATATTGCAGATTGTTGCTCTTGATTCTCGCGCTTTCCGAGGGTGACTTTTGCCGTTTGCGACAATACCTTTGGTATACTAAAGCGCAATGTTTCGAGGAGGTCTCGGGATGTAATAAATGGGGGATTCGTTGCCGCAGAAGCGCGTGACGGACAGAATGGGAGGGGATGGTATGTCAGATAGTACGGAGACAAACCAGCAAAAGATTCCGCTTGCGCTCAAGATTGTTGCTGCGCTCTTTGTGTTTGGCGGTGTTGCAGCGTTGCCGGAGCTGGTGCGGGTCATGATTGCCCTTGTGGGTGAGTTGCAGACGGGGACCACAAAGGTATCGACGTTGGTGGTTTTTGGAATCCTCATTGTCTTGCTGACAATATCTGCTGTCACCTTTATCATTTTTGGCTTGAGAATTTTACGCAACAAGCGCAAGCATGCGGCGCACGCGGCATATACGCTTGTGGCGGTTACGATTTTGGTTATTCTTGCGGACATGATGTTGTTTGGTATCAACCTTAATTTGATTGGGTATGGTATCGAACTGGCCATCTTGATCGCCCTGATGAGCTACCTTGATCCAACACTTGCTGAAGAGCGTGCTCTGCAGCGCAAGATACGTAAAATGAACAAAGAGGAACAGGGAGAAGCGGAGCGCCTCGCCGAGGAGGCACGACCAAAAAAAGGATACATCACCCTAAACTTTTTTAATATCTTCTGGATCTTTGTTGTTTGCTGTGTTCTCGGACTGCTCCTCGAAGACATCTTCCACATCATGAAATTTGGCGAATATCAAGATCGTGCGGGTATGCTGTTTGGGCCTTTTTCACCAATCTACGGTTTTGGTGCCGTGCTTATGACGGTTGCACTCAATCGCTTTCACGATAAGCCTCTTATCGTTATCTTCCTTGTTAGTGCGGTGATCGGTGGCGGGTTCGAATTCTTTACCAGCTGGATCATGGAATTTGCATTTGGTATTCGCGCATGGGACTATTCCGGCACCTTCCTGTCAATTGACGGGCGCACGAACGCGGTGTTTATGGTTGCCTGGGGTGCGTTGGGCATCATGTGGATCAAGCTGTTGCTGCCGCGCTTGCTTAAGTTTATCAACATGATTCCGTGGAATTGGCGCTACGGCGTGACCGTGGTTTGCACTGTCTTCATGCTGATTAATGGCCTGATGTCGCTGCAGTCAATCGACTGCTGGTATCAGCGTATGTCGGGAAACGAACCTTCTACCCCGATACAGCAGTTCTATGCAAACCATTACGACGATGATTACATGGCGAATCGATTCCAAACGATGACGATGAATCCTGAAGATGCCACGCGGGTAAAGTAGGATCGGTAGCCTCAACGAGCTTAATTGCAACGGATTTGTGAGCGCTTGAAAACAAGGTAAGAAAGCATGGAGGAAAGCCCTGCCGCATCGTTGCGGCAGGGCTTTTTATTTCGGGGGATAATCGAAAGCTTACCAGGGGTATTTCAGCTTTTTGCGGAAGGGTCCTCGCTTGGCGTGTCATCCGATTTGGTAAGGATTAGTGACTACGTTTTGCGGGGTGCCGTTTTGATAGGCGCCCACGTTGGCATACACCGTATCCAGCAGACGCCTACGAGCTTCAAGCGTCGCCCAGGCGATATGAGGGGTGATAAGGGTGTGGGGAGCTGCAAGCAGTGGATTGGTGGCGCTCATGGGTTCGACAGAGACCACGTCTGCGGCAAAACCGGAAAGCTTTCCGGTTTTGAGAGCATGTGCCACGGCTTGTTCATCGATCAAGGTACCGCGAGCGGTATTGATGAGAAATGCTCCTTCTTTCATGCGAGCGATGGCGGCGGCATCGATCATGTTGTTTGTTTTCGGTGTGGCGGGGCAGTGCAGGCTCACGAAATCGGCCGTTGCCAAAAGTTCCTCGAGTTCAACCTGGCGGCAAGCGCTGGTTTCTGCGGATGGTTTGCGGCTGCGATTGACGAACACAACCTGCATGCCGAGGGCGCAGGCGACGCGTGCGACCGATTGCCCAATGCTACCCATGCCAATAATTCCCAATGTTTTACCGGTGACCTCGATGAGCGGCGTTTTCCAATATGAGAAATCGGCGCTGTTCACCCAGTCCCCCTTCTTGACGCCATCGGAATGCAGTCCGATATGCATACAGTGCTCCAAAAGGAGTCCAATGGTCATTTGGGTTACGTCGGGGGTTGAATAGGCGGGCACGTTGGATATCACGATGCCACGTCGGTTAGCTTCATCGAGGTCGACAACGTTGAAGCCTGTTGAGGTAAGTGCGATCATCTTCAGGCAGGGTGCCGCTTCAAAAGCTTCTTTGTCCCATATAATTTTACTGGTTATGGCAATTTCGACATCGGCGATGCGGGCAAAGAGGTCTTCTCGTGCGGTTCGATCATAGAGCGTGACCTCTCCCCATGCGCTCAGTGGTTCCCAGCTTAAATCTCCGGGATTGTTGACGTATGCCTCCAAGACTTTAATGATCATGCAGGTCTCCCTTTGCGTGGTCGAAGAATCGAATCACCGAATTGTAACACCGAGGCATAGATTGTTGTTGGGGTACAACGGTTAACGTGCGTATGGGTTGAGGGGAGCTTTTGTTGGTTTTCAGGTATTTCTTTTAAGACTAAGTACCTTCTAGTTTTCTTGTGGTAGCGGACTATTACCTTGATATTGATTATCATAGTTAAACATGATAATATGATAATAAAGTTGAGTGATGTAATAAGGCAATGAAAAGGAGGGGGCAGGCCTGTAAAGGGAGGTTTCATTCATCGATACTGAGTGAGAGAAAGGGCATTCTTATGAGAGGGAACGAGAAGGTAGTTAGCAGGCGCGGGTTTGTGGCAGGAGCGAGTGCTGCTGCGGCCACGTTGGCTTTAGGGGGTTCGAGCCTGGTTGGTTGCTCATCTGGCAAAGACAGCAACTCTGCAGGTAAGGCAAAAAAAGTTGAGGAAAAATGGGT